>NZ_JBGLOU010000019.1:0-85060 GCF_041402765.1 Nonomuraea sp. AD125B
CCGTCGTTGGTGATCGTGGGGGCGCCCCACTTCTTCTCCAGCACGACGTTGCGGCCCTTGGGGCCCAAGGTCACCTTGACGGCGTCAGCGAGCTGGTTCATACCGCGCTCGAGACCGCGCCGGGCGTGCTCGTCGAATGCGATCATCTTGGACGTCATTCCTGCTCCTGTGCTCTTCGATGGGGGAGGCCCGGGACGGCGCCCGCGACGGACGGTCCGTCGAGGGCGGCCGGCCTGCCCTCGGGACCTCGCCGTCCCGGCCTGCGTCGGATGATGGGCGATGGGCGGGCTTGACTGCCGGCCGCCTGCCGACACTATAACCACATCTTGCGTGTCACGCATTATGTGCGTGCCACGCAATGAATGTAGAGTTCTGCCATGAACGACGACGCCATGAACCTGCGGGCGCGCCACAAGCAGGCCACGCGCGAGGCGATCAGCCATGCCGCGCTCCGGCTGGCCATCGACCAGGGCCCCCACGGGCTGGCGCTGGTGCGCGTCCAGGACATCGCCTCGGCGGCGGGGGTTTCCCCGCGCACCTACAACAACTACTTCTCCAGCCGGGAGGAGGCGATCTGCTCCTTCCAAGCGGATCAGTCCAGACGCGCGGGACAGGCGCTGGCCGCCCGGCCGGCCGACGAGCCGCTGGATCGCGCCATCATCGCGGCCATGCTGGAGCTGTACACCGACCCCGAGCCCGACAGGGCCGGACTGCGGATGATCATGTCGACGCCGGAGCTGGAGGGCGAGGCGCTCAAGGCGTTCACCATGGCCGAGGGGCCGCTCGCCGAGGCGATCGCGGCCCGCGCGGGGATGGACCCGGAACGTGACCTCTTCCCTGCCGTCACCGCCGCCGCGGTCGCCGGGGCCATCCGCGTGGCGGGGCGGCACTGGCTCGCCCCCGGCAGCGCCGCCTCCTTCGCCGACGTCGTGCGCGACGCCCTCGCCTGTGTCGTTCCTCCCGCACCGGCTCCGCGGTCGCGTTCTTGACACCTTATATGCCACGATGGCTATATAGCTAGCCAGGCAACTACGACCCGGGGAGAGCCATGAGCACGCTCGGAACGGTGCACAGGACCGAAGACGGCCGCGTCGCCCTGCGATTCGAACGCAGACTCCGGCACCCGCAGGCCAAGGTCTGGCGCGCGATCAGCGAGACCGATCAGCTGCGTGCCTGGTTCGTGCAGCTCCTGGACTACGACCGGTTCCGGTTCGACCTCGTTCCCGGCGCCAGGATCGCCTTCGTTGACCGGCAGGGGACGATGGCCGGCGAGGGCGAGGTCGTCCGGGTCGATCCGCCGAAACTGCTGGAGTACACGTGGGGCTCGGAAATCCTGCGCTGGGAGCTGGAGCCTGACGGCGACGACGGATGCCGGCTGGTGTTCACGAACATCGTCGACGATCCTGACACCGCACCCGCGCTGGGCGCCGGCTGGCATGCCGGGCTGGACGCGCTGGAGGCCCTGCTGGACGGCCGCCCGACCGATGCCTCCGTCAGTCACGAGCTGCAGGCCGCATATCAGCGGGCCTTGGCATGAAAACCGCCTTCGAGGTCCTGGCGGAGCCCCGGCGGCGGGAGATCCTCGACCTGCTGCGCGACGGCGAACGCCTGGCCGGGGACCTCGTCGGCCGGCTGGACCTTACACAGCCGGCGGTGTCCAAGCACTTGAAGGTGCTGCGCGAGGCCGGCCTGGTCGAGGTCCGCAAGGAGGCGCAGCGCCGCTGGTATCGGCTGCGGCCCGAGCCTCTGGCGGACATCGACGCCTGGCTGGCGCCGTACCGGCGGTTGTGGAGCGATCGACTTGACGCGCTTGAACGCCACCTCGACACGACACCGGACGACTGAGCGGAATCCCGGCATCATGTCCGGCTGGTAGCTGATCGGGCGAACAGGCGCTGATGACGATCTCCCCGGCGGCGCCCGGGGGCGCCGAGCGGGGGCCGGACCTGGGCAGGCCAGGGCCCGAGCGGGCCGGGACATGGGCGGGGCATGGGGCATGAGCGGGCTGGAGCCCGAGCTGGCCAGGGCATGGGTCGGCGGGGGCGTGGGCGGGCCGGGGTTGGCGGTGCGGTGCCGTACCCCGGTCCCCGGCGGGCCTCGGGAGACTCAGCCATCTTCGAGTGTGCGCCAGAACAGGAAGGATCTCGGTGTCGCGGCGGGCGAGGTGCCCCGGCCCCGGCCCTTCGTTCGTCGCCCGCCGCGGTGTCCGCCGGTCGTCAGAGCCGGCGCAGGACCGCCACGACCTTGCCCAGGACGCTGGCCTCGTCGCCGGGGATCGGCTCGTAGTTCGGGTTGTGGGGGACCAGCCAGATGTGCCCGTCCTTGCGCTTGAACGTCTTGACCGTGGCCTCGCCCTCGATCATGGCGGCCACGATGTCGCCGCTCTCGGCGACCGGCTGCTGGCGTACGACGACCCAGTCGCCGTCGGCGATGGCGGCGTCGATCATCGAGTCACCGGCGACCTGCAGGAGGAACAGGGTGCCCTCGCCGACGAGCTGCTTCGGCAGCGCGAAGACGTCCTCGACGCTCTCCTCGGCCAGGATGGGCCCACCGGCGGCGATGCGGCCGACGAGCGGGACGTACGCGGCGGTTGGGCGGCTGACCGTCAGCTCCTCGTCGGTGGCGTCGGGGTCGACCCACATCACGGGCTCGCCCGGCAGGCGCACCTCCAGAGCGCGGGGGCGGTGCGGGTCGCGCCTGAGGTAGCCCTTGCGCTGCAAAGCGGTCAGCTGATGAGACACGCTGGAGGTGCTCGTCAACTGCACGGCCTCGCCGATCTCCCGCATGGAGGGCGGATATCCGCGCTGCTGCACCGAGTCGCGGATCACTTCCAGGATCTTGCGCTGCCTGGGCGTGAGGCCCAGGGAGTCGCGTCGGCGCACCGCGAGGTCGCTGACCCCGTTCGCGTCATCCCGCTCGGTCATGCTGCTCCTCCTCGCCCGGATGCCTGCCTCACCGGCGAAGCTCCCGTTCTGTGGTCTTCATGTCGCACACCGCGACCGTATCCCGAATGAAGATCATCTTCAAACAATTGTTCGAGTCTTCCTCGAAATTGGCGCGAGTGTGGTGTACAACATCGTACGGGAGTTCGATCGACACCGTGTTCGATTTGCTGATCTTATTTGGCCTTTTCCTCGGGCCACACGGCGGGAGGTCAACCATGCGAACGACCACAAACACGGACACGACCAGCGAAGACGCCAAACGCCTCACGCTCATCGCCGACGCCACGCAGAGCAAGGACCGACGTCCAGACAATACGCGGGCGGAAGCCGGGGGCCGCGGAAATTCCGGCAAGAGGTTGGGGTTCCCTCCGGGTGGTTCGGGAAGGCGCGGGGGCTCTTCACCCGGCGCAGGTGACGGTGCCGCCCGAGACGCCGGTTTTGACGCCGTTCGGGGTGCCGTTCGCGGTGCCGGCGGCTCGGGGCAGGGGAGGCCCCGGCTGCGCCTGGTCCCCCCGCCCCGCCCGGACGAGGACGGCACCTGCGAGGAGCCGCCCCCGGGGCGTGACGACCGCCGGGGCGCGTCCGAACGTCGTCGTCCAGGAGCCGAGGGCTCGTCCGAGACCCGCGGCTCGCTGAAGGCGGTGCGGCGGGGGCCGCCGACGGGCCGCCGCATACCCGCCCCGAGGCGACCGGACGGCGCTCCCGCCTGGAGAGCGGACGCTGTCGAGGGGCCCACAGCCCCAGGGCGGGAGGAGCAGGGCGCTCGAAGCGAGGGATGGCGAGGGTCAAAGGCCGGTACGGGTCGGGGAGGGCCTGGAACCGGCAGACGCTTCCGCCTCGGCCTGAGACGCCCCCGCCGCCTCGGGAGGGACACGCCCGCGTCGCCGCAGGCTGCGATCAAGTCCCGCAGGGGGAGAGCGGCGCCCGTTGGCCGGGAGGCGGCCGGACAGGGCGCCGTCCTCCCGGCTCCGGTAGACGGTCTTCCGTCCTCGGCGGGCGGTGCGTCCGGTGGGCGCCGGCTCTCCTTGGCTGGGAGCGGTGTCACTGAGTCCTCGGGGGCGCGGTGCGGGCGTCCGGCTGGGGAAGCCGGTCGTCCGAGGGTGCGGCGCGGCCGGCTGGGCGGGGTTCGCGGGCGGGCGGAGGCGGCGCCACCGGTGCGGTTGACGCGACGCGGGCGGGCCGTGGTGGTCGTGGCGATGGTGTTGCTGTTGCTCGCCGGCTACTGGCTCGGCACCCGGACGGCCAGTCATGCGGCGGCGCAGGCCCCTGCGTCTGGGCACGCCGCGCTCTTCTCGGTGGTGGTCCATGAAGGCGAGGCGCCGAGGAGTTTGTAGGAGTACGACGGTGCCCCGGGGTACGGCACTCGGCGGCGATCCGCCGAGTGGCGTCTCGGGGTGATGCGTGCTGGTCGCGGTCCCCTAGGCGCTCTCATGACGGCGTCGGGCGGCGAGTGTCGGGTCCTCCCTGGAGTCAGCGGCCGCCGCCGCGCCGCTGACGCGGCCGAGTCGGTGGGGCCGAGTCGGCGCGGCCGAGTTGGTGGGGCCGAGTTGGCGGGGTGCGCTGTCGTGCCGCTGGCGGGGTCGATCCGGCGGGGTCAGGCTGGTGGGGTGCGCCGCCGCGCCGCTGGCGGGATCGAGCGGCTGGGGCTGAGCCAGTGGGGCCGAGCCAGTGGGGTGCGTTGCCGCGCCGCTGGTGGCAGCCGGTGGGACCGTAGAGGGTTTGCTCGTTGGCGCCGACGGGATCAACTCGGCCGTCCGCGCCCACCTCTACCCCGACGAGGACCCGCCGCCGTGGAACGGCCTGGTCCTGTGGCACGGCGTGACGTGTAGGCGAGCCGTTTCGCAGCGGACGGTTCATCATCATGGCCGAGGGCGTTCGGCGATCCGGTTGATGAGCGTCGCTGGTCTCGATGAAGTAGGCGGCGAACGTGGCGGTGCCGGTGGGGTCCGTGCAGCCGGGCGTCCGTGCCCTTCGACCTTTTTCGGACGGGTCTCACGCCATAAAAGGGCCTTTGGCCAGGGGAAGCGGCGAGGTGACCGGGCAGGCTGAGGTGTCCGGTACCGTTGTGAGGTTTGTTCACCACCGTGGCGGTCAGCAAGGGGTGTGACGCCCTCCGACGCGACACGCCGGGCCCCTCCGGGCGCGCGTGTGCTGATCAGCCACTTCGATCGGGCGGCGCCGCTCAACTTGCGTTCATGGTCGCGCGCTTCTACGGTTGGACCACAACATCTAGTAGTTACACCGATGTAGTTCACCACACCTTGTGTTTTCGTGACCGCTCCATGGTTCTCCATGGGGTGTGCGCGAGCGTCCCGTCATGGCGGTCCGGCGGTGCGTTGTGGTGGCCGGGTCTAGGAGGCGAGCGCGTGCACTGTCCGTTCTGTCGCCACCCTGACACCAGGGTCATCGACAGCCGCTCCACGGACGACGGCGCGGCCATCAGGAGGCGCCGCACGTGTCCGGAATGCGGGCGTCGCTTCACCACCCAGGAGACCGTACTGCTCATGGTGAGCAAACGCAGCGGGGTGACGGAGCCGTTCTCGCGGGACAAGGTCGTCGCGGGCGTGCGGCGGGCGTGCCAGGGCAGGCCGGTCAGTGAGGATTCACTGGCCCAGCTCGGGCAGCGGGTGGAGGAGGCCATCAGGGCCAAGGGCGCGGCCGAGATCCCGTCCAACGAGGTGGGCCTGGCCATCCTGGGCCCGCTGCGGGAGCTCGACGAGGTGGCCTACCTGCGGTTCGCATCGGTGTACCGCGGTTTCGAGAGCCTGGCGGACTTCGAGGCCGAGATCAGGCAGTTGAAGGCGGAGAAGGGGGAGTCGTGACGGAGACGGCCAGCGGTTCAGTGGCACGCGGGGGCAAGCGTCCGCGCAAGGGACTGAAGATGAAGCGGATCTTCACCAAGCCCGGCGTGCACCCGTATGACGAGATCCAGTGGGAGCGCCGCGACGTCGTCATGACCAACTGGCGCGACGGCTCGGTGAACTTCGAGCAGCGGGGCGTCGAGTTCCCCGAGTTCTGGTCGGTCAACGCGGCCAACATCGTGACCACCAAGTACTTCCGCGGCGCGGTGGGCACGCCGCAGCGCGAGTGGAGCCTGAAGCAGCTGATCGACCGGGTCGTGGGCGTCTACACCCGTACGGGCATCGAGCACGGCTACTTCGCCAGCGACGAGGACGCCGAGATCTTCGACCACGAGCTGAAGCACGCCCTGGCGCACCAGGTGTTCGCGTTCAACTCGCCCGTGTGGTTCAACGTGGGGACGCAGTCGCCGCAGCAGGTGAGCGCGTGCTTCATCCTCTCCGTGGACGACACGATGGAGTCGATCCTGGAGTGGTACAAGGAAGAAGGCGTGATCTTCAAGGGCGGCTCGGGGTCGGGGGTCAACCTGTCCCGGATCCGCTCGTCCAAGGAGCTGCTCAGCAGCGGTGGCACCGCCAGCGGGCCGGTGAGCTTCATGCGCGGCGCGGACGCCTCCGCAGGCACCATCAAGTCGGGCGGCGCGACCCGCCGGGCGGCCAAGATGGTCGTCCTCGACGTCGACCACCCCGACATCGAGGAGTTCATCGAGACCAAGGCGCGCGAGGAGGACAAGGTCCGCGCGCTGCGCGACGCCGGCTTCGACATGGACCTGGGCGGCAAGGACATCGTCTCCGTCCAGTACCAGAACGCCAACAACTCCGTGCGCGTCTCCGACGAGTTCATGCGCGCGGTGGAGAAGGGCGACAAGTTCGGCCTGCGCGCCCGTCTCACCGGCGAGGTCATCGAGGAGATCGACGCCAGGGACCTGTTCCAGAAGATGGCCAAGGCCGCCTGGGAGTGCGCCGACCCCGGCGTCCAGTACGACGACACGATCAACGACTGGCACACCACCCCCGAGACCGGCCGCATCACCGCCAGCAACCCGTGCAGCGAGTACGTCCACCTGGACAACTCCTCCTGCAACCTGGCCAGCATCAACCTGCTGAAGTTCCTGAAGGACGACAACACCTTCAACGTCGCCGACTTCGTCAAGCTGACCGAGCTGATCATCACCGCGATGGACATCTCGATCTCGTTCGCCGACTTCCCGACCGAGAAGATCGGCGAGACGACGCGGGCCTACCGGCAGCTCGGCATCGGCTACGCCAACCTGGGCGCGCTGCTCATGGCGACCGGCCACGCCTACGACTCCGACGGCGGCCGGGCCGTGGCCGCGGCGATCACGTCCCTGATGACCGGTGTGTCCTACCGGCGCAGCGCCGAGCTGGCCGGGGTCGTGGGCGCGTACGAGGGCTACGCCAGGAACGCCGAGCCGCACAAGCGCGTCATGCGCAAGCACGCCGCGGCGAACGACGACCTGCGCACGGTCGGCACCATGGACGCCACGATCCACGCCCAGGCGTCCCGCGAGTGGTCGGAGTGCCTCAAGCTGGGCGAGAGGAACGGCTACCGCAACGCCCAGGCCAGCCTGCTCGCCCCCACGGGCACGATCGGCCTCATGATGGACTGCGACACGACCGGCATCGAGCCCGACCTGGCGCTGGTCAAGTTCAAGAAGCTCGTCGGCGGCGGGTCCATGCAGATCGTCAACCAGACGATCCCGCGGGCGCTCAAGCTGCTCGGCTACCAGCAGGAGCAGATCGAGGCCATCGTCGAATACATCGCCGAGCACGGGCACGTCGTCGACGCGCCGGGCCTGCGCCAGGAGCACTACGAGGTGTTCGACTGCGCGATGGGCGAGCGGGCGATCGCTCCCATGGGGCACGTGCGGATGATGGCGGCCACGCAGCCGTTCCTGTCCGGCGCGATCTCCAAGACGGTCAACCTGCCCGAGTCGGCGACGATCGACGACATCGCGCAGGTCTACATGGAGGGCTGGAAGCTCGGCCTGAAGGCCCTGGCCGTCTACCGCGACAACTGCAAGGTCGGCCAGCCGCTCTCGGTCGGCAACGGCGCCAAGAAGGAGGAGCCGGCCGCCGAGGTCGCCGAGCCGGAGATCAAGGTCATCGAGGTCAACCGGCCGACCCGCCGGCGCATGCCCAACCAGCGGCCGAGCACCACCACCCGCTTCACGGTGGGCGGCGCCAAGGGCTACATGACCGCCTCGTCCTACCCCGACGACGGGCTCGGCGAGGTGTTCCTCAAGATGTCCAAGCAGGGGTCGACGCTGGCGGGCGTCATGGACGCCTTCTCGGTCGCGATCTCGATAGGGCTCCAGTACGGCGTGCCGCTGGAGACGTACGTCTCGAAGTTCGTCAACATGCGCTTCGAGCCCGCCGGCATGACGGACGACCCGGACATCCGGATGGCCGCGTCCGTCATGGACTACATCTTCCGCCGTCTGGCGCTCGACTACCTGCCGTACGACGAGCGGGCCGCCCTCGGCCTGTTCTCGGCGGCGGAGCGGGCCGCGCAGCAGCGCGGGGAGGACCCGGCGGCGCTGCAGGAGGCGGTGGACCGCGAGGCGCTGGCCCAGTCGGCGCCGATCGAGGAGAAGCAGAAGCCCAAGCAGGCCGCCGAGCCGGAGTCGGTGGCGGCGGGTCAGGAGCTGACGCTGGAGAGCCACCAGCGCTTCGTCGCCGACGCTCCGCTCTGCATGACCTGCGGCACCAAGATGCGGCCGGCGGGCAGCTGCTACGTCTGCGAGGGCTGCGGCTCCACCAGCGGCTGCAGCTGAGGCGATCGTCTCCTCCGGGCCCGCCGCGGCCCGGAGGAGGCCGGCCGCGAGGCTGGTCGAGGGCAGGAGCGCCAGGCCGACGTCCCGCCATCAGGGGCGTCGGCCTTCGTTCCCTCTAATAGTTGACACGACATATATGTCGTGTCATTAATTAGGCATGGCACATGAACCCACACTGGTCTTCGTCCCCTGCTTCTCGGGTGCTCCGTGGGAGCTCGGGCGGCTCGCTCCGCTGGCGCACCGGCCGCTGCGCACGTACCGGCTGCCCGAAGGGGTGGACGACATGGAGGTCTACGCCGACCACCTCGCGGCGCAGGTCGCGGACCTGGACGACTACGTGCTGGTCGGCGACTCGTTCGGGGCGAACGTCGCGCTCGCCCTCGCCGTACGCCGGCCGGCCGGGCTGCGGGGCCTGGTGATGTCGGGCGGGTTCGCCGCCGACCCGGTGTCGTCGCCGCTCTGGAAGGGGGCGATGCGGGTCATGGGCAGGCTGCGGGGCGGGCTGTACCGGCAGGTCGTGCTGCGGGCGCACGCCCGGCGGCTGTCCTCGCCGCACGACGGGGAGGGGCAGGTGCCCTGGAGCGCGGCCGACAGCCGGCGGCTCTTCCTGGACAACACGCCGGCGGCGTCGTTCGGGGCGCGGGTGACGGCGGCGCTCGCCGCCGACTACACCGCCCGGCTCGGCCGGGTGGAGGCGCCCACGCTGATCATCACGCCGTCCCATGACGAGCTGATCGGCCCCGAGGCGGCCGGGATCATGCGGACCGGCATCCCCGGCGCTCGCGAGGTGGTGCTGGAGCGCACTGGGCACATGTTCCGGTTCACGCATCCGGTGACGTACGCGCGGGCGGTCGAGGAGTTCCTGGCCAGGGTCGGCGAGGTGGCGCATGCGGGCCGCTGAGGAGCTGCGCTACCTGATCCTGGCCGCGCAGCGGGAGGGCAACCGGCTGCTCGCCCAGGCCCTGCGGCCGCTCGGGGTGACGCCCTCCCAGGCCGAGGTCATCCGCGTCCTGGGCGAACACGGCCCGCTCAGCCTCAACGGCCTCGGCGAGCTGCTGGTCTGCGAGAGCGGCAACAGCCCGAGCCGGCTCGCCGACCGGCTGGTCACGGTCGGCCTGGTCAGGCGGGACGTGCCGCCGTACGACCGCCGCGCCGTCGAGCTGTCCCTGACCGAGGAGGGGGTCCGGCTGGGGCGGCGGATCGCGGAGGTCGAGGAGGAGCTCTACCGGTCCATCGACGCCGCCGCCGAGGGCCGCGACCTGGAGCCGGTCATCGGCTTCCTGCGGGCCTTCGTCGGCGACCTGCCCGCTGGGCAGGCGCTCGCCCGCCGCCGCTGACCGGGTCAGGAGTCCAGAAGCTCGCGCAGCACGTCGGGGCGGTTGGTGATGATGCCGTCCACGCCCTGGTCCAGCAGGCGGCGCATGGCGCTCGGGCTGTCCACGGTCCAGGCCAGCGTACGCATGCCGAGGGCGTGGACGCGCTGGACGTACGCGGCCGTGAGCGCGGTGTGCGGCGGGTTGATGAGGTCGGCGAACTTGGCCAGCCGCGGCAGCTCGGCGGCCGGCGGCGTGCCGAGGAGTCCGATCGGCACCTGCGGCAGATGACCGTGGAGGGTCCGCATGGACTGCCAGTCGAACGACTGCACCACCAGCAGGCCCGGTGCCTGCCAGGCGGGGTGCCTGCGGAGCTCGTCGGCGATGCGTCGCTCGATGCCCGGGTAGAGCGCCGGGGACTTGACCTCCAGGAGGAGGCCCATGCCGGAGCCGGCCATCGCGTCCAGCGCGTCGCCGAGCGTGGGCACCGGCTCGCCCGCGTACCGGGATCCGGCCCAGGAGCCGGCGTCGAGGCGGCGGATCTGGGCGAGCGTCAGGTCGCCGACCCGCCACGGCGACAGGTCGGGATAGACGTCCTCCACGTCGGTGGTGCGGGACAGGGTGGTGTCGTGCATCAGGACCAGCTCGTGGTCCTTGGTCTCCTGGACGTCGAGCTCGAACAGGTCCGCGCCCAGGTCGTCGGCCAGGTGGAAGGCGGCGATGGTGTTCTCGGGGGCGTACGCGGACGCGCCCCGGTGCGCGATGTCGATAGGGCTCGTGGTCGAGGTCTGGGCCCAGGCGGGGGTGGCGGCGAACGTCAGGGCGAGGGTGAGGACGAGGTGTCGGAACATGGGTCTCCTCCGTCGGGGAGAGGCCGATGAACCGACGGTGACAAGTGAGGGTGACTAAGGGTTGAGTGCAGAGTAGACCACAGATGCCCAGGTGATGAGCATCCGACACGCCACAAAGCTCACACCGGCAGAAGGTGCCGTCACCGTTCGTTCAGAGGGTCGCGGATGCGGAGCCGAGTGCCGTCCCGTACAGGCGCGCCGCCCTGATCCGGATCACCAGCCGCCGGTCGGCGACCATCCGGCGCAGGAACGCCCCTTCGTCCGCCGGGTCGGCCAGCCCCGCCTGCATGGCGAGCAGTTCCCTGCCCACCTCGTCCCCCGGCTCGCTGGTGACCGGTGACAGCTCCGCCGAGCCCTCGGCCACCGCGTACGCGTCGAAGCCGTCGCTGGCGACGTACAGCGCGCAGCGCGGGTCCCGGTGGAGCCGGCGCACCTTGGCGCGGTCGGCGAGGGACGAGATGCGGACGACGCGCTGCTCGGCGTCCCAGCGGTACAGCACGGTGGACAGCTGGGGGCGGCCGCCCGCGTCGCCGGTGGCCAGCGCGCCGAAGCGCTGCCGGGCGAGCAGCGCCGACAGCTCGTCGTCGGCGAGCGGGCGGAACGCCGGGTCCGCGCCCGGCGCGTACTGCTCCGACACCTGCCACCCCCGTCCGGATTGCGGAGGTATCACCCTATCCCTAGCTGGCGGTTCAACGTCTGGGCATCGGAGATCACCCAGTATTCGGCGAACCTGCCGTCCTCGGCCCGCAGGAGGTCGTGTCCGCTGAAGGCGATCCTGGTGCCCGGCTCGGCGGTCGCGCCGGGCAGGCCGCCCCGGTACGTCCCGGCGAACGTCCACCGCGCGGCGACCTGGTCCCCGTCCACGATCGGCCCCACGTCGAGCGTGAGCGTGACGTCCTCGAACGGCGCGTGCCCCTGCCGCAGCGCCTCGGCCAGCCCGTCGGGACCGTGGACGTCCATGCCGGGCCAGTGCCCGACGAATCCGGGGGTGACCAGGTCGTGGGCGAGCCCGAAGTCGCCGTTCCACATGTCGAGCAGCCATCGTCGGTACAGTTCGGCGATCATGCGGGGCCCCTACCCCCATACCGATAAGTTACGAGTCGTGAACCTTGCAATTACCAGCGGATATGTCGTGCCTGTCGACGGCGACCCCATCGACGGCGGCACCGTGCTCATCACGAACGGGAAGATCGCCGAAGTCGGCGCGGACGTCCGGATCCCCGAGGACGCCACGATCGTGGACGCCGCGGGCGCGTGGGTGCTGCCCGGGTTCGTCGAGGCCCACGGCCACCTCGGCGTGCACGAGGAGGCCGAGGGGTGGGCCGGCAGCGACACCAACGAGATGACCGACCCCAACGGCGCCCGGCTGCGCGCGCTCGACGCGATCAACCCCGCGGACCTGGCCTTCGCAGACGCCCTGTCCGGCGGCGTCACCACCGCGGTGATCAAGCCGGGCTCCGGCAACCCGATCGGCGGCCAGACCGTCGCCGTCAAGTGCTGGGGCAGGTCCGTCGACGAGATGCTGGTCAAGGAGCCGACGAGCGTCAAGAGCGCGCTCGGCGAGAACCCCAAGCGCGTCTACGGCGACCAGAAGAAGCTGCCCTCCACCCGCCAGGGCGTCGCCGCGGTGATCCGCGACGCGTTCATGAAGGCCCAGGACTACCGCGCCAGGAAGGACGCGGCGGCCCGCGAGGACAAGCCGTTCGACCGCGACGGCACGATGGAGGTCCTCGTCCGCGTGCTCGACGGCGAGCTGCCCTGGTGCCAGCACACGCACCGGGCCGACGACATCGCCACCGCGCTGCGCCTGGCCGACGAGTTCGGCTACCGGCTGATCATCAACCACGGCACCGAGGGGCACCTGCTGGCCGACGTCCTGGCCGAGCGGAACGTGCCGGTGATCATCGGGCCGCTGTTCACCAGCCGGTCGAAGGTCGAGCTGCGTCAGCGCTCGCTGCGCAACCCCGGCGTGCTCGCGCGGGCCGGCGTCGAGCTGGCGATCACCACTGACCATCCCGTGGTGCCGATCCACTTCCTCGTCCACCAGGCCACGCTCGCGGTGAAGGAAGGGCTCGACGCGGCCGAGGCGCTGCGCTCGATCACCGTCAACCCGGCTCGCATCATGGGGCTCGCCGACCGGGTCGGCGCGCTGCGCCCGGGGCTCGACGGCGACGTGGTGATCTGGTCCGGCGACCCCCTGGACGTGATGAGCCGGGCGCTGCGGGTGTTCATCTCCGGCAAGGAGGTGTATTCGTACACGGACGGTGAGGCTTCGGTGGCGGACCCGTACTACCGGGAATCAAGCAGCCGTTAAGCGCTTGTCGATGCGGGGGGCGCATAGTGGGCGGACCGAAGGGAAGAGAGGCACCACCATGACTGCACCGACGCTCGCGCAGCGCCCCAGCAAGGCTTTGCTGCTCGGTCTGGTCGTCTCCGGGCTCCTCGCGCTCATCACGCTGGCGGTCATGCTGGTCGCGGGCGGTCCCGTCGGGTTCGGGCTGTCCATGCTGCTCGCGTTCGCGCCCCTGCCGGTGCTGCTCGCCGCGGTCCTCTCCCTCGACCGGCTGGAGCCGGAGCCGAAGCTGCACCTCGCCTTCGCGTTCGCGTGGGGCGCGGGGGTGGCGATCGTCCTCGGCATCGCCCTGACCTTCGTGGGCCAGGAGTGGGTGAAGACCGGCTACGGCTCCGCGGTCGCCGAGAGCATCGGCACCGTCTACCTCGCCCCCGTGATCGAGGAGGCGCTCAAAGGCGCGGCCCTGCTGCTGCTCCTGCGCCGCCGCCAGGAGATCGACAACCTGACCGACGGCATCGTGTACGCCTCCATGGCCGGCCTCGGCTTCGCCGCCGTGGAGAACGTCGGCTACTACCTGCTCGCGTTCGGCGCGGACGGGCCGGGGGCGGCGATCCAGCTCTTCGTGGTGCGGGGGCTGATCGACCCGCTCGGCCATCCGATCTACACCTCGCTGATCGGGCTCGGCGTCGCCTACGCGATCACCCGCCGCACGACCTTCAGGTACGCCATGATCCCGCTGGGCTACCTCGGCGCGGTCTTCCTGCACGCGCTGTGGAACGGCGCCGCCAGCACGGGCTCGCTCACCTGGCTGGGCGGCGCCTACCTGGTGATCATGGCGACGCTCGTCACGCTGGTCGTCGTCACCGTGAACGAGCGCCGTCACCTCGTCGGCAAGATGGCTCTCTACCTGCCGATCTACCAGCACACCGGGCTGATCTCCGACGCCGACGTCCGCATGCTCACCACGCTCCCCGCGCGCAAGGCGGCCCGCAAGTGGGCCCGGCGGGCGGGCCTCGGCCGGGCCATGAGCGACTACCAGCAGGCCGCGACCGAGCTGACGATCCTCCATCTGCGGGCCGAGCGGAGGGAGCTGGACCCGGTCAGGTTCGCGGTGGAGCGGGACGCCTATCTGGGGGTCATGGCCCAGGCGCGGCGCTGGTGATCGGGCGGCGCTGGTGATCGGACCGGCGCCGGTGTCGGAGCGATCAGGCGGCCGGCCCAGCAGCCGACCGCGCAGCCGCCTGTGCAGCCGCCTGTGCCGCCGCCCGGCTGGACGACTGGCCTGACGACCGGCTGAACAATCGACCCGACGACCGGCTCGACGACCGGGCGGCTGACCAGACGGCGAGGGCCGTCACGGCGGTGAGCACGACGCACGCGCCGATCGCCACGTCCGCGCCGCGCGCCGGCCCCAGCGCCCCGACGATCGCCGCCACGCCCGCCGCCCCAAGGGACGAGCCGACATACCGGGCGGTGTTGTTGGCCCCCGACCCCATGCTCACCTGGTGCGCCGGCACGCTCTCGACGGCCAGGTGGGTGATCGCGGAGTTGATCAGGCCGGACCCGGCGCCGCTCACCGTCAGCCCCGCCACGACCAGCGGCAGCGACAGCGCCGCGCCCACGCCGAGCAGCGCGGCGAACCCGGCCGCCGTCAGCGCGAGCCCCAGCGCCAGCCGCGCGGCCGAGCTCAGCCGGACGTGCCGGGTCAGCAGCGAGCCCGCGAACGACAGCCCCGACCAGACCGCGAACAGCAGCGCCGTGTCCAGCGCCGTCAGCCCGTGCGCGACCTGCAGCACGGTGGGCAGGTAGTTGAGCAGCCCCACGATCGCGGCCCCCACGACCATCGCCGACCCCGTGCTCAGCAGGAACGCGGGCCGCCGGAACAGCGCCAGGTCCAGCAAAGGCTCCTCCCGCCGCCGCTCCACCGCAACGAACGCCGCCAGCAGCACCGCCGCCAGCACGAAGGCGCCCGGCACCACGGGCCGCGTCCAGCCGGCCCGGCCCTCGGTCACCCCCGCGACCAGCGCCGCCACGCCCAGGGTGAGCAGCACCACGCCGGGCACGTCGAAGCGGCGCCGCGCCGGCGAGCGCGACTCCTCCAGCCGGCGGGCCGCGGCGATCGCCAGCGCGGTGGCCGAGGCCGCCATCAGCGCGTAGACCGTACGCCAGCCGGTCAGCGCGGCGAGCGCGCCGGACAGCAGCGGGCCGAGCAGGGTGCCGAGGCCCATCATGGCGCCGTACCTGCCGGTGGCGCGGACCCGCCCGGGCCCCGGCGGGTAGGCGTGCCCGACGATGCCGAGGCTCGCGGCCAGCATCGCGGCGCTCGCCCCTCCCTGGACGAGCCGGGCGGCCACGAACACGGCCACCGACGGGGCCGCCGCGGCCACGGCGCTCGCGGCGGCCAGCACGAGCGAGCCCGCGACGAGGACCCGCCTGCGGCCGTGGTCGTCGGCCAGCCCGCCGGAGACCAGCAGCAGCGACGCCAGCCCGAGCGCGATCGAGCCGAGCATCCACACCGGCCCGGTGGGCCCGGCGTGGAGGTCCCGCGCCATCTCCGGCAGCGTCACCATCGGCAGCGTGAAGTTGGACAGCACCAGCAGCGGCGCGACGGAGGCCACGGCCAGGGTTCCGCGCCGCACGGCCTGAGTCGGTTCGGTCAATGAACTCATAGCGCCGGACGGTATCACGGTTCGGTGAATGAACTAACATGGGGTGCATGGCGCTCGGCAAGAACTACGACGGTCAGGACTGCTCCTTCGCCAAGACCCTGGAGGTGCTCGGCGAACGCTGGACGCTGCTCGTGGTCCGTGACGCGATGTGCGGCGTGCGCCGTTTCGCCGACTTCCAAGCCCACCTCGACATCCCCAAGGCGGTGCTGTCCCAGCGGCTGAGCGCGCTCGTCGAGGCCGGCGTGCTCGAACGGCGCCGCTACCAGGACGCGCCGCCCCGCGACGAGTACGTCCTGACCCCCATGGGCCGCGAGCTGTGGGTGCCGGTGCTGGCCCTCGCCCAGTGGGGCGACCGTCACCTGACCGCGAACGGTCCCCGGCGGCTGTACGCCCACGTCACCTGCGGCTCACTCCTGGATCCCTACTCGGTCTGCGGGACGTGCGGCCGGAGCGTGCCGCTGGAGGAGGTCGAGGTGCGGCCGGGGCCGGGGCTGCGCGACGACAAGCGTACTGACCTGGTCAGTCTCGCCCTTCGGTCGCCGCACAGGATGCTCGCCCCGATCCCTGACAAGATGGGGGAAACCCCTGAAGGGAGATCACATGAGCTGGGCGGAAATCGGGTCCGAGGCCGAGCTGCGCGAGCTGCTCGGTGAGGTCATGCCGAGGGCGGCGACCAAGGAGCGGGTGCGGCTGCACGAGCGCGACCGTCAGTGGCTGGCCGCCTCGCCGTTCTGTCTGATCGCCACCTCCGGCGAGCACGGCGCGTGCGACGTCTCGCCCAAGGGCGACCCGGCCGGGTTCGTCCACGTGCTCGACGACGCCACGATCGCCATCCCCGACCGGCCCGGCAACCGCCGCGCCGACGGCTTCATCAACATCCTGCGCAACCCGCACGTCGGACTGATCTTCCTGATCCCCGGCCGCAACGAGACCTTGCGCATCAACGGCCGAGCCCGGCTCGTCCGCGAGGCCCCGTTCTTCGACGAGCTGGTCGTGAAGGGCCACCGCCCGCACCTGGCGATCGTCGTCGAGATCGAGCAGATCTTCTTCCACTGCGCGAAGGCGTTCCTGCGCTCGTCGCTCTGGAAGCCCGAGACCTGGGGCGACGACCTGCCCTCGCACGCGCGGATCACCAAGGACGTGCAGAAGGTGGAGGAGTCGCTGGAGGAGCTGGAGGCGTACTACGGCGCGACCTACGCCAAGAAGCTGTACGCCTCCTAGCGTCAGGCGGCGGGCGCCGGGCCGCCGGGGAAGCGGAGGACGTTGCGGCCGGTGTAGGCGCGCAGGTCGACGACCTTGGGATCTGCGGGGGGCTTGCGGCGGTCTGCCGAACGGATGTCGCGGACCTTGTGCCTGGCGATGTGTGGCGGCACCACCACAAGCCTCTTCATCGTAAGCCCCCCGTGATGTTTTCGTTACTGATGTTATCTATCGATACCCCCGTAAGTTCGGTGTAAGAAGCAGGCAAAAGGACCCGGTCAGCGCGGCGGCAGCCGGCCTTGGCTCGCGGAGCCGGAGCCGGGCCGCCGGTTCGGCGGCCCGGTTCCAGCGCGGCTCCAGCCCCGTTCCGGTCAGGCGCCGGGCGTGAGCCGGGAGGTCACGCCGACCCGGTTCCAGGCGTTGATCATCGCGATGGCCGCGATCAGCAGCGCGAGCTGCTTGTCGTCGTAGTGCTCGCGGGCCTGCTCCCACACCGCGTCCGGCACGGCCTCCCGGTCGGGCAGCCGGGTGGCCTCCTCCGCGAGCGCCAGCGCGGCCCGCTCGGCCGGGGTGAACACCGTGGCCTCGCGCCAGGCGGCCACCATCCACATGCGCTCGTCGCTCTCGCCGGCCTTCTTCATGTCACGGCTGTGCATGTCCACGCAGTAGGCGCAGCCGTTGATCTGGCTGACCCGCAGCTTCACCAGCTCCAGGGTGGCGGTGGGCAGCTCGCTCCCGTGCAGGATCTTCTCCACCTCGATGAGGTGATGGTAGATCTCGGGCACGTGCTTGACGATGTTGATCCGCTGGCTCATGGCAGCCTCCCGTAGGTGTTTCGCGCTTACGGGTACTGGACGGGGCAGGCCGCCGCGATGTGACAACCTCGGGCCGGGAAATCTCAGCCCTTGCAGTTGCCCCAGCTCTGGCGGCCGCCCCACGCCTCCACGCGGTTGTCCGGGTCGCGGGTCCAGCCGGCGTAGCGTACGCACTTCCAGCTCCCGGCCAGGTGACCGGTCTCTGCGTAGTAGCGGTATTTCTGCGCGTCCTCCGATTTGCCGCCGCCGCGCACCTCCAGGTAGGCCCCGGTGACGGTGCGGACGCCCCGGTACGCGGTCTTGATCGCGGCGACGCAGTTCTGGCCGCTGCGCCTGTTGTACATCAGGTAGACGTGCCCGAAAACGGCTCCGCCGCGCGTCTTCATCGCGCGGTGGCCGTCGTCGACACGGTGGAAGCCGGAGCCGCAGATGCGCTCCGGCGTGTGCGCCGCCGTGGCGGCGTAGGCGGAGGAAGGAAGCGCGGCGAGCCCGGCGGTGGCCAGGGCGGCCGCGAGAACGGTACGTGCGAGCACGGTCATCCCTTCGAGGGGAAACAGGGTCGGCGACGATCTTTACTGGCTCTTGACCGTGATGGCAAACGGAGCCGGAATATGGCGCTTTCTTGGGAAAGGTACGCCCAGGAACCGGGTATCCCCCCGGCGGATCGACTACCGAGGGGATCACCATGGCCATCTGCGAGACCTGCGGCAACGACTACGACATGGCGTTCGAAGTGCACGCGCAGGGCGCGGTGCACACCTTCGACTGCTTCCAGTGCGCGATCGAGGCGATGGCGCCGATCTGCGAGCACTGCGGCACCAAGGTCATCGGGCACGGCGTCCAGTCGGGCGAGCATTGGTACTGCTGCGCGCACTGCGCCCGCCAGGAGGGCAGCGACGGCATCGTCGACCGGGTGATGGCGGGCAGCGCCACCACCTGAGCCCCGGCTAGGCCAGCAGGGGACGCAGCCGCGCGACGGCCTCCGCCAGCGGCTCCGCCGGCACCGGAACGGCCAGGTCGAGGGCCACGTCGCCGTCCCGGTGCTCCCACACGCCCGCGACCCGCCCCTCGTGCACGACGACGGGGGAGATCCAGCCCGCCTGGCGGCTCACCCTGGCCTTGAGCTCCGGCGGGATGAGCGGGGCGAGCGTGCGCGGCGCGCCCAAAATGTACTGGTCGAAGCCCGGCAGCAGGTGCACGGCCGTGGACGGGCGGCCGGCGGCCAGCTCGTCCACGTGCTCCGACAGCGCGAGCAGCGTGAGCCCGTCGTCGGTCTCGACCTCGGTCAGCTCGGGCGCGAGCGCGTGGAACCAGCCCTTCAGCACCGCCTTGCGCGCCGTCCCGCCGAACAGCCACCCGTCGAACATCTCCGGCGTCGCCGGGCCGTGCGCGCCCAGGAAGGCGCGCGCCACCCGCACGCCCGCCTCCTCGTACGGCGGCAGCTCGCCCGGCCAGCCCGGCACCCAGCCCGCGGGGGTGGTGAAGGTCACCCGGCCCTCGCGCGGCGGGCCGTAGCACAGCTCGCCCAGGCGGCTGAGCGGCTTGAGCAGCGCGCCCCAGCCGGACGCCAGCGCCTCGCGCAGCCGGGTCCGGCCGGTCACCGTCACCACGGCGTCGACCAGCTCCTCCCGGGTCAGCGGGTCGCCCTTCAGCGCCTCGGGAACCGCCTCCATGATCAACGCGATCTCGTCGGCTGTCACCCCGTGGCCGCGCTGCCACGAGCCCTTCTCCCAGAACCGCAGCGTCGCGAGCGCCGCGCAGTAGGAGGCCAGCTCGTCGGCGGGCACCAGGTGCAGCGTGCCGCCCCGCATGAGCCAGGTCTTGACCAGGGTGCGCTCGGACCACAGGGCGCGGGCCACCTCCCCGCGCTCCGGCTCGGCCTGGCGGACCGCCACCGCCAGCTCCGCGGACGAGGCCACCTGCGCCTGCACGCCGCAGAGCCGCCTGGCGACGCTCACGGCGTCGCCGCCGTCGGCGCCGCTCACGAACTGCCTGCGCAGCCGCCAGGCGAGGATCTGCCCCCAGTTCACCCGAATCGTCATCCGCCCTTTCTACCGGACCCGGCCGACATTCCCGCCGGCCGGATCACGGGCTCAGGCGGTGAAGCCGATGTTCTCGTAGTGCAGGTCGTAGAAGCCGCGCGCGCCCACGTTGGCCAGCGTCTCCTTCACGGCCACGTTCTGAGGCCGCTGGTAGAGGGGCAGGACGTTGACCTCCTGCCACAGCAGCCGGTCGGCGACGTTGGCGAGCGAGCGCCCCTCGGCCGGGTCCAGGCTCTGCGCGGCCCGGCTCATGGCCTCGTCGATGGCCGCCGACCCGGTGCGGCCGAAGTTGGCGTTCCACGTCTTGCCGTCGGGCGCGTTCGCGTAGATGCCGAAGCTGCTGGAGACGGGGTACGGCGTGCCGATGTAGGAGAACGGCGTGATGTCGAAGTTGCCGGGGATGACGTAGCTGGTGAAGAAGTCGCCGCTGGGCACCGACCGGATGGTGAGCTTCACCCCGATCTGGGCCAGCATGCTCTGCGCCAGCTCCCCCTCCTGCTTGCTGATCTGCACCCCGGACGGCACCACGAAGCGCAGCTCCAGCGGCTTGCCGTTCTTCTTCCGCACCGCGCCGTCGAGCCGCCAGCCGGCTGCGTCCAGGAGCTGCCGCGCCCGCGTGGGGTTGTAGGCCCCGTGTTCGCCGGCGTTGTCCTGGTAGCCCTCCTGGGTGTTCATGAAGAAGTGGTTGTCGAGCAGCGCGATCGGCCAGTCCAGGCCCTGGAGGTCGGACTGCGCGATGGCCTGCCGGTTGATGCCGAGCTGAACGGCCAGGCGCACGTTGCGGTCACGCAGCAGCTCGCTGGAGCCGTTGAAGGTGAAGTGCCGGAAGTCGGGGCCGGCCGCCTGCCGCACCTGGGCGCCCGAGGTGGCCCTGGCCCGCGCGAAGTCGGGCGCGGACGGGCCCACGTCGATGATGTCGAGCTCGCCGTTGCTGAACGCGCCGATCAGCGAGTCCTGCTCGGCCGCCCGGTAGATGATTCTGTCGAGCTTGGCCCGGTCGCCCCACCACGCGTCGTCCCGCACCAGCGTGACTGTCTTGGCCGTCTGGTCGAACCCGCCGAACTTGAACGGCCCCGCCGTCACCGGGATCCTGTTGAGCCACCCGGTGTTGAACGCCTCCGCCGAGGAGTTGGTGGCGGCTGGCAGCAGCGGCCCGAACAACGACTGCCAGTCGCCGAACGGCCGCGCGAACGTCACCACCACCTCGTGGTCGTCCTTGCCCCGCGCCACCTTCTCGATGTCCTGGTAGCCGGTCGCGGAGGCGATGCGATAGGCGGGGTCCTTACCGTTGAGCGCCCGCCACTGGGCCTGGTAGTCGGCCCAGGTGATCGGCTTGCCGTCGGACCAATGGGCCTTCGGGTTGAGCGTGTAGGTGACGACCTGCCGCGGCCGCCGCGCCGTGACCTCGGCTTCCAGCACGTAGTCGCGGTCGGGCGTGATCTCCGCCTTCTCGTCGGAGTAGAACGGCGCGGGCAGCAGCGCGTTGCTGACCGACGCCGCCACCGCCAGGTTGCCGTCGACGTGGTTGCGGTTCCATTGCGCGGGCAGCTCGTTGATGCCCCACCGGAGCGTGCCGCCGTCCTTGACCTGGTCACGCGGGCGCGGATTGATGTCGAACGCCCTGATCGTACGGTCGTCGCCCCGGCCCCCGGCGCCTCCCGCGCCGCCGCCGGAGCGGCCCCCGCAGCCCGTCAGGGCCAGCGGCGCGGCCACGGCCAGGGCGAGGACGAGACGTGCTGCTTTCATCGAGCGGTTCCTCCTGGTCTATACGACGACACGCCTCTCGGCGTAATGGCAGGCCGCGCCGTGGTCCTCGCCCAGCGTCCGCACGTCGGGCTCCACCTGGACGCAGAGCCCGCGCTCTTCGTCGGCGAGCTCGCCGCGGAACTTGGGGCACCTGGTGCGGAAGCGGCAGCCCGTCGGAGGGTCGGCCGGGCTCGGCAGGTCGCCCTCCAGCAGGATCCGCCGCCGGGAACGCTCGCGCGCCGGGTCGGGCAGCGGGATCGCTGACAGCAGGGCCTGGGTGTACGGATGCATCGGGGTGTCGTAGACGGCCTCGACCCGGCCGATCTCGGCGATCCTGCCGAGGTACATGACCGCCACGCGGTCGGCGAGATGCCGCACCACGGCCAGGTCGTGCGCCACGAACAGGTAGGACAGCCCGAGCCTGGACCGCAACGCGCCCAGCAGGTTGATCACGCCGGCCTGGATCGACACGTCCAGCGCCGAGACCGGCTCGTCCAGCACCAGCAGCCGGGGCTCCAGCGCCAGCGCCCGCGCGATGCCGACGCGCTGCCGCTGACCGCCGGAGAAGTCCTGCGGGTAGCGGGCGGCGTGCTCGGGATCCAGGCCGACCAGCGCCAGCAGCTCGGCCACGCGCCGCCCCGGCCGCCGGTGCCCGTGCGTGCGCAGCGGCTCGGCGACGATGTCGTGGACGGTCATGCGCGGGTCGAGCGAGGCCAGCGGGTCCTGGAAGACCACCTGCAGGTCGCGCCGGATCGCGGTGCGCTCGGCCCGGCCGAGCCGGGAGGTGTCGCGGCCGAGCACGACGATGCGGCCGGCCTGCGGGGCGGCCAGCTCCAGGATCTGGGTGAGCGTCGTGGTCTTGCCGCTGCCCGACTCGCCGACCAGGGCCAGCGTCTCGCCCTCGCGGATGTCGAAACCGACCCCGGCGACCGCGTGCACGGTGCCCACCCGCCGCCGGAACACCGCGCCCTTGACCAGCGGGTAGTCCTTGACCAGGCCACTGACCTCCAGCACCGTCCGCCGATGCCGCGACCCTCCCGCCCGCTCGACGCCGACCGCACTGGCTACGGCGCCCGCACCGGCTGCACCGGAACCGACGGCGTCGCCGGGGCCGGCGAGGACAGTGGAGCCGGCGGTGTCAGCGAGGACAGCGGGGCTGGTGTCGGCGAGGCCCGCGGGAACTGCGGCGTCGGCGGGGCCGGTCGCCTCGGCGAGGCCGGCGGGGCGGACTTCCTCCCAGCGGATGCACGCCGCCCGATGCCCCTCGCCCACCTCGTACAGCGGAGGCTCGCGCTCGTCGCAGGCGGCCACGTGCAGCGGGCAGCGCGGCGCGAACGGGCAGCCGGGCGGCAGCGCGCCGGGGGAGGGCGGGCTGCCCTCGATCGGCGTCAGCCGCCCGCCGTGGCGGTCGATGCGCGGCACCGAGCCCAGCAGCCCCACGGTGTAGGGCATGCGCGGCCGGTAGTAGACGTCGTCGACGCCGCCGACCTCGACGGGGCGGCCGGCGTACATGACGAGCACCCGGTCGGCGAAGCCGGCCACCACCCCCAGGTCGTGCGTGATCATGATGATCGCCGCGCCGGTCTTGCGCTGCGCCGTCTTCAGCACCTCCAGCACCTGCGCCTGCACGGTGACGTCGAGCGCGGTGGTCGGCTCGTCGCAGATGATCACGTCGGGGTCGTTGGCGATGGCCATCGCGATCATCACGCGCTGCCGCATGCCGCCGGAGAACTCGTGCGGGAAGGCGAGCGCCCGCTCGGCCGGGCGCGGGATGCCGACCAGCTCCAGCAGCTCCACCGCCTTGACCAGGGCGTTCTCCCTGCTCACGCGCTGGTGTACGCGCACGGCCTCGGCGATCTGGTCGCCCACCCGGTAGACCGGCGTGAGCGCCGACAGCGGGTCCTGGAACACCATCGAGATCGTCCGGCCGCGCAGCGCGTCGAGCTCGCGAGCGGGCGCGCCGATCAGCTCCTTGCCGTGCAGTCGTACCGACCCGGTGACGCGCGCCCCCGGCGGCAGCAGGCCCATGACGGCCGCCGAGGTGACGGACTTGCCCGACCCCGACTCGCCGACGATGGCCAGCACCTCGCCGGGCAGCACCGCGAAGCCGACGCCGCGCACGGCCGGCACCCCGCCGAAGGTGACGCCGAGGTCGGTGACCTCCAGGACCGGTGGTCTCATCGCGCCCTCTTCGCCGCAGGGTCGAACGCGTCGCGCAGCGCGTCGCCGACGAGGTTGACCGCGAGCACCGTCACCACCAGCAGCCCGGCCACGAACCAGAACGTCCACGGCGCGTACATGGCCGTCCTCGACCCGTCGGCGATCAGCGTGCCGAACGACACGTCGGGCGGCTGGATGCCGAACCCGAAGTAGGACAGCGACGTCTCGGTCAGGATGGCCGCGCTGACGTTGAGCGTGGCGTCCACGACGAGCAGCGACGACAGGTTGGGGATCACGTGCCGGAAGACGATGCGCACCGGCGGCACGCCCATATAGCGGGCGGCCTGGATGAACTCGCGCTCCTTGAGCGAGATGGTCATCCCCCTGACGACCTTGGAGGTCACCATCCACAGGAACAGCGCCAGCATGATCACGAACAACACCCACTGCCCGGCACCGAACAGCGGCGACATGATCGCCAGCACGAGGAAGGCGGGCAGCACGAGCAGCAGGTCGGTGGTCCAGCTCAGCACGCGGTCGGTCCAGCCCAGGAAGTAGCCGGCGAACGCGCCGACGAGGGCCGCGAGCGCCGTGGAGACCAGCGCCGCCAGCAGGCCCACGACCAGAGACTTCTGCATGCCGCGCAGGGTGAGGGCGAAGACGTCGGCGCCCGTCTGGAGCGTTCCGAACCAGTGGTCGGGGGAGGGCGGCTGCAGGAACGCGGTGAAGTCCTTGTCGGTGTAGCTCCACCGGCTGACCAGCGGCCCGGCGAAGGCCAGCAGGAACATGGCCGCCAGCACCGCGAAGCCCGCGATCCCCTGCGGGGAGCGGAAGAACCGCCCGGCCACCACCCGCGTCCGGGAAGGGACGCGCGTGGTCGCGCCGTCGCTCAGCTCCTCGGCCAGCTCCTCCTGCGACAGCGTCATGCGGACCGCACCCTCGGGTCGAGCGCCGCGTGCAGCAGGTCGGCGGCGAGCGAGGCGCACAGCACCGCGACGCCCGCGAGCAGCGAGATGGCGGCGACGGTGTTGACGTCGTTGCTGAAGATCGAGTTGATGAGCTGCTCGCCCAGCCCGTGCCAGCCGAAGATCTTCTCGGTGAACGTGGCCCCGGTCAGCAGCGCCCCGAACGTGAACGCGAAGTAGGTCGCCACCGGGATCAGCGCCGTGCGCAGCGCGTGCCGGAGCAGCGCCTTGCGCCGGCTCAGCCCCTTGGCCACGGCGGTGCGCACGTAGTCGGCGCCGAGCACGTCGAGCATCATGTTGCGCTGGTAGCGGCTGAAGACGGCGGCGAGCCCGACGGACAGCGAGATCGTCGGCAGGACGAGGTGCTGCACCCGGTCCACGGCCTGGCCCCAGAACCCGGAGGTCAGCCCGTCGGTGTACTCGCCGCTGACCAGCAGCACCTGGTGGCCGAAGACCCGCTCGTTGGCCCAGGACGCCAGCAGGATCAGCATGTTGGCCACCACGACCACCGGCACCGCGAGCACCACGAACGACAGGCCGGTGGAGAGCCGGTCGAACCAGCCGTACTGCCGGACCGCGGCGAGCGCCCCGGCCAGCACCCCGATCAGGCTGCCGAAGAACACCCCCAGGATCACCAGCCGGAACGTCACGCCCATGCGCCGCCTGAGGTCGTCGCCGACCGGCGAACCGGTGATCGTCCTGCCGAAGTCGCCCCGGACCACCCCGCCCGCCCAGGTGGCGTAGCGCTGCAGCAGCGGGACCTTGTCGTTGAGGTTGAGCGCGGCGAGCTGCGCGTCGACCACGGCGGGCGGCGGCTTGGGCGTGCGGTCGGCGTAGTTGGAGCGCGGGTCGAGGGCGACGGCGGCCAGCAGATAGGAGAGGCTGGCGGCCACCACGACGAGCACGGTGTAGCCGAGCAGCCTGCGGACCAGGAACCCGGCCATCGCCCTCCCTCCGCCGAGCACGCTACGCAGTCATATAGCTACACCATGCGACGGGTGGGTGCACGCAGCAGGAAGAAGTCAGCGGCCGGAAAGTTCGTCCACGGCGGCGGCGACGTCCTCGCTCGTGATCGTGGTCAGCTCGGCCGCGCTGGCCGCCGAGCCGGCCCCGGCCTGCGCGGCCAGGCGTACGTCCCGGCGCATCGCGGCGCGCTCGAACAGCGAGCGGGCGAAGCGGCCGTTGCCGAGGCCGTCGATCAGCCGCTCCGCGCAGACCCAGGTGAAGACCTCGTCGAGGTTGCGCAGCGCGCCCTCGTCGAAGGTGTCGCCCGCCTTGGACGCGAGCAGGACCGCGATCTCGCTCAGCTCGGCGGGGGAGTAGCTGGGGAAGGCCACGCGCTGGTTGAACCGGCTGGCCAGGCCGGGGTTGGTGGCGAGGAAGCCGTCCATCTCGCGCTCGTAGCCGGCCAGCACGACCACGAGCCGGTCGCGGTCGTCCTCGGCCCGCTTGAGCAGCGTCTGGACGGCCTCGGCGCCGAAGGCGTCGCCGCCCTGGTAGCCGGGGTTGACCAGGCTGTAGGCCTCGTCGATGAACAGCACGCCGCCGAGCGCCCGGTCGATCAGCTCGTTGGTCTTGATCGCCGTGGCGCCGAGGTGCTGGCCGACCAGGTCGGCGCGGTGCGCCTCGACGACGTCGGGCCTGGCCAGCAGGCCGAGCGCGGCGAAGACGCGGCCGAGCACCCGGGCGACCGTGGTCTTGCCGGTGCCGGGCGGCCCGACGAAGACGAAGTGGCGCATCTGCTGCGGCGTCGGCAGCCCGCGCTCCTGCCGCATGCGGGCCACCTGGAGCTGCGCGGCGATGGCGTGCACCTGCCGCTTGACCGGGGCCAGGCCCGCCATGCGGTCGAGGTCGGCGAGCGCCTCCTCCAGCGTGGGCGTGGCGGCGTAGCCGCGGAAGCGGGCGGTGAGGTCGTCGAACGCCTTGGTGACGTCGGCCGTGGTGGTCGTCACGAGGTCGGCGGTGGTCGGCGTGCCGCCCGCGCCCACCACGCGTACGTCGCGGGCCTGCGCGGCGGCCTCGACCAGGCTGCGGGCGAAGCGGGCGTTGCCCAGCTCGTCGACCAGGCCGCGGCGGTGCACGTCGTCGTACAGGCCGAGCAGGACGCGCCGGGTGTCGGGGCTCATCTGGTCGCCCCGTCGCCGCTGGAGCAGCTCGGTGACCTCGACGAGCTCCTGCGGGGAGTAGCCGGGGAAGCGCACGCGGGTGGCGAAGCGGCTGGCCAGGCCGGGGTTGCTGGACAGGAAGCCGCTCATCTCCTGCTCGTAGCCGGCCAGGATGATGATCACCCGGTCGCGGTCGTCCTCGGCCCGCTTGAGCAGGGTCTGCACGGCCTCGGCGCCGAACCGGTCGGGCTGGCCGTCGGAGGAGTTGACCAGCCCGTACGCCTCGTCAATGAACAGCACCCCGCCGAGCGCCCGGTCGACCAGCTCGTTGGTCTTGATCGCGGTCGCGCCCAGGAACTCGCCCACCAGGTCGGCGCGCTGCGCCTCGACCACGTAGGGGGTCTCCAGCAGGCCGAACGCGTAGAAGATCTTGGCGAGCGCGCGGGCCACCGAGGTCTTGCCGGTGCCGGGCGGGCCGACGAAGACGAAGTGGCGGGTGGGCCGCTCGCTGGCGTAGCCCGCCTCGGCCCGCAGCCGGGACGCCTCGATGGAGGCGGCGATCGAGCGCACCTGCTCCTTGACCGGGGCGAGCCCGATCATGCTCTCCAGCTCGGCGAGCGCGTCCTCGACGGAGATCTGGGGCGGCCCGCCGGGTTTGTCCTGGGCGGTCTCGGGGCGGCCCTCGCGGGCCCTGACCCTGACCTGCTCCTCGACGGCGTTCTCGGCCCTGGTCCGGCGGGCCAGCAGGAGGCGCTGGACGAGGACGGCGAGCGCGGCGGCGTAGCCGACCCAGACCGAGACGGTGGCGGAGACGGGGGACAGGGCCGCGGCGAGCAGGCCGGCGGGCAGCAGCGCCGTCAGGGTGGTCACCCACGGTGTCACCCAGCGGATGAGGTGCGCGGCGCCGGCGACCGGCAGGGCCAGTGCGACCATCAGGTGCACCGCGAACGAGCCCGCGGGGTAGAGCCGCGCGAACGCCTGCAGCGCGAGCGCCATCCAGCACACCACCACCAGCGTGGTGGCGGCGGCGCGGGGGAAGCGCATGGTGAGCGCGATGAAGGCGAGCGCCAGCAGGACGAGAGGGAAGGTGCTCAGCAGGTCCCAGCCGAGCGCCGCGCCCACTCCCATCGTCGCGACGAGCACGACCACGTAGAGCACCCGCCGCACCCCAGGGGGGATCCGGAAGTAGCGCTCCCGCACCTGTTCGAACAGATCCCGCGCTGCGGCCCGCCCCGCGGCCTGGGCCCTGCCGGACTCACGCATCACGCCTCCCCGGTCCGCCCCCGGTTATACCGCACTGGACGGACGATTAGGCGTTTCTGACACGCTGTGCCGAGGTCACGAAAGCGGCGATCTGACGGCCGAGCTCGGCGCCGGCGTCCTCCTGGAGGAAGTGCCCGGCGCCCTTGATCACGGGATGCTCCAGGCCGGAGGCCCCTGCCATCGACTTGAGCAGGATCGGCCGCATGCCTCCGGTGATCGGGTCCCCGTCGGAGAAGGCCACCAGGAACGGCCGCTCCAGCGTGGTGAGAACCCGCCAGGCTGCGCGGTTGGCGGGCGCGGCGGGGTCGTCGGGGGAGGTGGGCACGAGGCCGGGCATGGCCCGCGGGCCCGCCTTGTACGTCTCGTCGGGGAACGGCGCGTCGTACGCGGCCCGCACCTCGGGCGGCAGCGGCGTCCTGCACCCGGCCTGGACGAACCGGGCGATGTCGAGCGCCGGGGCGTTGAGCACGGACGCGCGGAACCGGTGCCAGACCTCGGGCATGGGAATGTCACCCGTCGGCAACCCCGTGTTGGCGGCCACGATCCGGGCCACCCGCTCCGGGTGCTCGGCGGCGATCCGCAGCCCGATGAGGCCGCCCCAGTCCTGGCCGACCACGGTCATGCCGCGCAGGCCGAGCGCGTCGAGCAGCAGGGCCCTGGTCCACTCGACGTGCCTGGCGTAGGTGTGGTCGGCGAGGTCGGCGGGCTTGTCGGAGCGGCCGAAGCCGATCAGGTCGGGCGCGATCGCGCGCAGCCCGGCCGCGGCCAGCTCGGTCATGACGTGGCGGTAGAGGAAGGACCAGCTCGGCTCGCCGTGCAGCAGCACGACCGGCTCGCCGCCGGCCGGTCCGGCCTCCACGTACGCCATCCGCAGGCCGTCGCCCACCTCGGCGTAACGGGGCTCGTAGGGGAAGTCGGGCAGTCCGGCGAAGCGCTCGTCGGGAGTACGCAGGATCCGCATAGAACAAAACTCTAGTCACCGGCGCTGGTGCCGCCCAGGGAACTCGCCCACCGACACCTGCTTGGGCGTCACCCGCAGCACGTCGGCGTCGGCGAGCGCGACGCCGCGCACCTCCACCCAGAACCGCCGCTGGAGCGGGTCGGCGGCGAACACCGCCACGCGCGGATCGGCCTCGATCGCCTCCCACGCCTCGGTCCCGGCGATCAGGCGCAGCTCGCCGGTGGAGGTGACGGAGGCGGCCGCGCCGGCGACGCGGGGGCCGCGGCCGTCGCCGTAGGACAGGACGACGTCGCGGGCGTAGGAGATGGTCCGGCGCGCCTCGGCGGTCAGCGCGGCCGACGGCCCTGATCCCATGGGCAGGTCGCACATGACCAGCGCGGCCCGCCACGGCCCTGGGCCGCCCCGCCACCAGGCCCGGGCCGCCCGCGCCGCGAACACCGCCACCGCCGCCGCGAGCGCCCCCAGCCCGATCCGCCAGGCCCACGGCGAGCCCAGCAGCCCGCCGGTCGCGCAGGCGGCGGCGGCCAGCACGACCAGCAGCGTCGCGGCCAGGAGCCACCGGTCGTCCGCGCGGCGGGCGCGCAGGCAGCCGCGCACCACCGGGTACGGCACCGCCAGCGCCGCCACGGCCGCCCGCGGCTCCACCACGAGCGCCCCGCCCACCACCGGCACCAGCACCGACCACGTCCTGACCAGGACGATCCAGAGCGTGATCCCGACATCGCGCCGCGCCGTGCGGTCGGGATCGGCGAGCAGCGCCTGCTCCAGAGCCCGCAGCGGCCGGCCGCGCCAGGACTCCGCCATCGCCCGCACGGCGGCGAGCGCCGGCCAGCCGAGCACGACGACGCCCGCGAGCCCGGCCCAGACCGGGTCGAGCGCGCGGGGCACGGCGGGCGCCGTCCCGAGCACCAGCCAGGCGGCGAAGGCCGGCACCGACACCACGGCGGCCACCACGCCCGCGCCGAGCCACGGGTCCCGTCCGAACATGGCGGGCACGTACGACCAGACCCGGACCCGCCGCGCCTGCCGCACCGTGAGCGGCACCAGCAGCGCGAGCACCGCGAACCCGGCGAGTCGCGCCCGCGTCCCCCAGTCGAAGGCGAGCGCCGCCGCCGCGATGGCGACGGTGGCCACGGCGACCAGCAGCCTGGCCTGCCGCGACCAGACCTCCAGTGCCCGCCTGGCCCTGCCGGTGTCGCGCGGGTCCACGGGCCAGGCCGGATCGTGGTGCGGGCGGGGCCGTTCCCAGCGCAGCAGCGCCAGCGCCAGGTTCACCCTGGCCTGCGGATGGGCGGGGGCGACGGCCAGCGCCGCGCGGTAGCGGCGCGTCGCGCCGGCGTGGTCGCCGCGCAGCAGCGCGAGGTCGCCCAGCAGGACCTCGGGGTCGGCCTCCTCGGGCGCGAACCTCCTGGCCTGCTCGGCGTGCCCGACCGCGTCCGGCCAACGGCCGGGGCGGCGGCGCAGGACGGCGGCCAGGCGCAGGCGGGCGAGCCAGGAGCCGGGCGCCAGCGTCACGGCCCGCTCGGCGGCGGGCAGCGCGTCGGCGTCGCGGCCCAGCCGCTCGTGGGCGAGGCTGATGAGCCGGTACGCCCACTCGGCCCCGGGATCGAGATCGGCGGCGCGGCGGGCGGCCTCCAGCGCGGATTCGGGGCGGCCGGTGTTGAGCCTGGTCAGCGCCTCGTCGCACCATTCGCGTGAGGACCTATCCTGAATGTCATCGTTCTTACCACTTGGATCGGTCCCCACCCCTCCATGATCGGTTGGGGGGCCGACGTTGGATAGATACCGACATATGGCTGTATCTCTCTAGAGAGGTGCGCCAGACCGTGGATCAGGCGATACCGCTATGACAAGCGCGTGCCATGGCCTAAGCTGCCACGCAAGCCGGAGCGCAAGAGCCGGGGCGCCGCCGTCCTGAAGGGGCGGGCGCGAGACCGTGGCGCGCGAGCGGCCGACCACCTGCGCGTGCGGGCCCTGTCAGCGGATCGGCCTGCAAGGAGGCCCATGACCGTCACACAGGCCGCACCGCTCGTCAAGACGTCCGCGAGCCGGCCGGGCGAGCGCCGCTGGTCCGTCCTGGCGCTGCTCTGCCTGGCGCTGCTGCTCATCACGGTGGACGCGACGGTTCTGCACATCGCGGTGCCCGCGCTCACCGCCGCGCTCGAACCGAGCGCGGTGCAGCTCCTGTGGATCATCGACGTCTACTCGCTCGTCGTCGCGCCGCTGCTCATCATGTTCGGCACGCTCGGCGACAAGTACGGACGCAAACGCCTGGTCCTGTGCGGTTTCGTGCTGTTCGGTCTGGCCTCGGCCGGGGCCGCGTTCGCCCCCACGCCGCTGGCGCTGATCCTGGCCAGGGCGCTGCTCGGCGTCGGCGGCGCGATGATCATGCCCGCCACGCTCTCGCTCATCCGCCAGGTCTTCACCGACCGGCGCGAGCGGGCCGTCGCGCTCGGCATCTGGAGCGCGGTGGCCGCGGCAGGCGCCGCCGTCGGGCCGCTCGTCGGCGGGGTGCTGGTCGGCTTCTGGTGGGGCGCGGTCTTCCTGATCAACGTGCCGATCCTGCTCGTGCTGCTGCCCGCCGCCGTCCGCCTGCTGCCCGACTCGCCCGTACGCAGGGACCGCCCCTGGGACGCCGCCGGCGCGGCGCTGTCGGTCGTCGGCCTCCTCGCGCTGGCCTTCGGGCTCAAGGAGGCCGGTTCGGGCACCCTCATGCCGATGTGGGCGTCGCTGCTGGTGTTCCTGGCGGGCGCCGGGCTGCTCGTCGCCTTCGTGAGGCGGCAGCGGCGGCTGGCCGTGCCGCTGCTGGAGCTCGGGCTGTTCCGGCGGCGCGAGTTCACCACCGGCGTCACCGGGGTGCTGCTCGGCGTCTTCGCGCTGGTCGGGCTCCAGCTCATGCTCGCCCAGTACCTGCAGCTCGTGCTCGGCGACAGCCCGGTGCGCGCGGCGGTGCGCATGCTGCCGCTGGTGCTGTCGGCGATCTGCGGCGGGCTCGCGGCGGCCCACATCCTGCCGCGCCTCGGCCTGCGGGCCACGATGAGCGGCGGGCTCGGACTGGTCGCGCTGGCCCTCACCCCCACGCTGAGCTGGGGCGTCGAAGGGCACCCCGTGATGCTGGCCGTCTGTTTCGTCGGCATCGGGTTCGGGGTGCAGGTGGCGCTGCTGGCCGCCTCCGACACCATCATGTCCGCGGTCCCGGAGTCCAGGGCGGGAGGGGCGGCGGCCATCGAGGAGACCGCGTACGAGCTGGGCGCCGGCCTCGGCGTCGCCGTGCTCGGCACCGTCACCGCCATCGCCTACGCCCCCGCGCTGACCGCCGTGCCCGGGGTTTCCGCGACCCGCATGGACGAGGCCCGCCAGTCCCTGGCCTCGGCCGCGCACGTCGCGCACCAGGTGGGCGGCAGCGCGGGCCAGGCGCTGCTCGACACCGCCCGGTGGGCCTTCGTCAACGCCCTGCACACGACCGTCGTCGTGAGCGTCGTCCTGCTGAGCCTGACGGCCGTCGCGGTGGCCGTGCTGCTCCGCCGTCCTTGAGGTGTGCCATGTCCCGTACCGGGCAGTCAACTAGCGTGAAACAGGTCTCCCGTGATGTCGCGGCCTTAGTCGCCCGCCTGTGCGTGGGCGGGATCTTCTTCGCCAACGGATGGGCCAAGCTGGAGGACGGCCTGAAGCTCACCGGCTCCAAGTTCCTGGAGCAGGGCGCGCCCGCGCCGCAGGCATGGGCCACGGTCACGATGCTCGCCGAGCTCATCGGCGGGGCGCTGCTGATCGCCGGGCTGGCGGTCTCCGTCACGGGACTGTTCCTCTTCGCCGAGGCGCTGGCGGTCTTCCTCGTCGCGCCGCCGCTCAACCCGATCACCGTGAACGAGATCGTCCTGCTCGGCGCGGCGTCGCTGCTGCTGGCCGTGGTGGGGGCCGGGCGGGTGTCGGTCGACCACATGGTGGTGATCCGGCGGCGGGAGGCGGCGGCGGCCGACGAGTTCGCCGCCGACCACGACGCCGAGCGGGTCCTCGCGTCCTTCCGCGACCCGGACGCCCCGGCGCGGCCCGCCGGCGAGGCAGGCGCGGCCGGGGAGGCCGGGGAGGCCGGGGAGCCCCCCGCCCCCGCCGAAGCACAGCAGGAGGCGCCGCCCGCGGACCCGCCCGTCGAGCGCTCCGCCACCGAGGACACCGCGCCGCATCCGCGCCCGCGCGCCGCCGCTCCCAAGCGCACCGAGGAGCGGGCCCCCGCCCCTGGCGACACGCTGGTCGCCGGGCGCAAGAAGCCCGCCGCCCGGAGCAGGCGCACCTCCGACGAGTGAGGCCCGGGGTCACATCTCCGCGGTGAGCCGGGCCACCACCCGCATCTTGTTCATCGCGTCCAAGGCCGCCACCTTGTACGACTCCGCCAACGTCGGATAGTTGAAAACGGCGTTCACCAGGTAATCCACAGTGCCGCCGCACCCCATGACGGTCTGCCCGATGTGCACCAGCTCCGTCGCGCCCGTGCCGAACACGTGCACGCCGAGCAGCCGCCGGTCCTCCGAGGACACCAGCAGCTTGAGCATGCCGTACGAGTCGCCGATGATCTGCCCCCTGGCCAGCTCCCGGTAGCGCGAGATCCCCACCTCGAACGGCACCTTCTCCCGCGTCAGCTCGTCCTCCGACTTCCCGACGAAGCTGATCTCCGGGATCGTGTAGATGCCGATGGGCGTCAGCTCGGCCAGCTCCTCGACCGGCTCGCCGCAGGCGTGCTGGGCGGCCACCCGGCCCTGCTCCATCGAGGTCGCCGCGAGCGCGGGGAAGCCGATCACGTCGCCCACGGCGTAGATGTGCGGGACGGCGGTGGCGTAGTTGTCGTCCACCTGGATCCGGCCGCGCCGGTCGGCCGCCAGGCCCGCGGCCTCCAGGCACAGCTCGGCGGTCTTGCCCTGGCGGCCGGCCGAGTACATCACGCAGTCGGCGGGGATCCTCTTCCCGCTCTCCAGCACGGTCAGCGCGCCGCTGCCGCGCCGCTCGACGGCCGCCACGTTCTCGCCGAACCTGAAGGTGACCGCCAGATCGCGCAGGTGGTACTTCAGCGCCTCGACGATCTCCAGATCGCAGAACTCCAGCATGCGCTCGCGCCGCTCCACCACCGTCACCTTCGTGCCGAGCGCGGCGAACATGGAGGCGTACTCGATGCCGATCACGCCTGCCCCGACGACCACCAGCGTCTCCGGCACCCGCTCCAGCCGCAGGATCGCGTCGGAGTCGATCACCGTACGGTCGTCGAACTCCACGCTCTCCGGCCGGGCCGGCGAGGTGCCGGTGGCGATCACGATCCGATCGGCGGTGATCTTCATCTCGGCGCCGTCGTCGTCGCCGCTCACACCGATCGTGTGCGGGTCGAGGAAGCGGCCGGTGCCGTGCAGCACCGTCACGTGGTTGCGGGCGAGCTGGCTGCGGATCACCTGGATCTCGCGGCCGATCACGTGCTGGGTGCGCATGCCGAGGTCGGTGACCGTGATCTCGTCCTTGACGCGGTAGCTGGCGCCGTACAGCTCGCGCTGGTTGAGCCCGGTGAGGTAGAGCACCGCCTCGCGCAGCGTCTTGGAGGGGATCGTGCCCGTGTTGATGCACACGCCGCCGATCATGTGCCGTTTCTCGATCACGGCGACGCGCCGGCCGAGCTTCGCCGCGGCGATCGCGGCCTTCTGTCCGCCCGGCCCGGAGCCCAGGACAACTACGTCAAAGTCCGCCACAACGTACAGTGTGCGGTCCGGCTGCACCGCGCGAAAAGCCCCGTCTGCCAGACTCGCTCGCGGTCGTGCTGGAGGCCGACGGGCTCGGCACCGAGGAGATGCGGCGCTCCGCCGCATGGACCAACCTGTCCGAGACCACCTTCGTCCTGCCGCCCACCAGCCCCGAGGCCGACTACCGGGTACGGATCCTCACCCCGGCCCAGGAGCTGCCCTTCGCCGGGCACCCCACGCTCCGCACCTGTCACGCCTGGCTGGAGGCCGGGGGCCCGAGGGTGAAGCGCACCTCGTCGCCCGGGCGGAGCTGCGCGGCCACCGCCAGGTCGGCCGCGCGCAGCACGGCGATCACCGGATAGCCGCCGGTCGGCGGATGGTCGGCGAGGAAGACGATCGGCTGACCGCTCGGCGGCACCTGGACCGCGCCCGTCACCATCCCCTCGCTCGGCAGCTCGCCCGCCCGCGCCCGCACCAGCTCCGGGCCGCGCAGCCGCACGCCGACCCGGTTGCTGTCCTGCGTCACGACGTAGGGAGCCGCGCACAGCTCCGCGAGCGCCTCCGGCACGAACCAGTCGTCGCGTGGCCCCGGCAGCACCCGCAGCACGGCCGGCCCGAGCTCCGGCAGCGGCGCGTAGTCCGCCACGAGCCCGCCCACGGCCGGCCCCACGGGCAGCCGCGTGCCCGCCCGCAGCGGCTCGGGGCCGAGCCCCGACAGCGAGTCGGTGGACCGGCTGCCCAGCACCGGCGGCACCGCGATCCCGCCCCGAACCGCCAGGTACGTCCGCAGCCCCCGCGCGGGCGCTCCCAACCGCAGCTCCGCCCCTGCCGGCACCCAGAACGGCGCCCCCATGCCCGCCCCGCGCACCGGCCCCGCCGGCACCGGCGCGCCCGCCAGCGCCGCCCAGGCGCCCGCGAGGAAGCGCAGCCGCGCCGAGCCGAAGGTCAGCTCGATGCCCGCCAGCCCCTCGGGGTTGCCCACCAGCCGGTTCGCCAGCTTCAGACTCGCCACGTCGGCCGCCCCGGACCCCGGCACACCGAGGTGGGCGAAGCCGGGCCGGCCGAGATCCTGGACGCTCGCGTACGGGCCGGGCGAGATGACCTCGATCACGCGGCCTCGAACCTCACCCGCGTGCCGGGACGGAACGGCGTCGGCGGATCGGCCGCCACGTCCCACACCCGCAGCGTGGTGTGCCCGAGCAGCCGCCACCCGCCCGGCGACGCGCTCGGGTAGACCGCCGAGTAGGGCCCGGCGACCGCCACGGACCCGGCGGGCACCGAGGTGCGCGGCGTGCCCAGCCGGGGCACGTGCAGCACCGGGTCCAGCCCCGTGAGGTACGCGAACCCCGGCGCGAACCCCAGCCACCCCACCACCAGCTCGCGCCCCGCGTGCCGGGCGACCACCTCGTCCACGCCGACGCCCGCCAGCTCCGCCACCTGCTCCAGGTCGGCCCCGTCGTAGACCACCGGGACGGTCACCACCGGCGCCTCGGCGGCCGGCCCGGCGTCGGGCTTCCTGTCACGTTCCCTGGCCAGCACGTCCGCCAGCCGCTCGCGCAGCCGTTCGCGGTCGCCGCCGGGAGCCACCACCAGCACGGTGCCGGGCCCGGGGACGATCTCCACGACCCGGTCGGGCCGCTCGCGCCGCAGGGCGGCGTCCACACGGTGCGACAGCTCCAGCGAGCCCGTCTCGACCAGCAGCCCGTGCTCGCCCGCCAGGCGGATCACGTGAACGCCTGCAGGACCACCCCGGCCGCCAGCAGCACGTCCCGCACCTCCTGCGCCAGCCGGACGGCCCCGGGCGTGTCGCCGTGGACGCAGATCGAGCGCGCCCCGATCGGCACGGAGCTGCCGTCGACGGCCTTCACCGCGCCCTTGACCGCCATCTCCAGTGCCCGCGCGGACACCTCCGCGGGGTCGTGGATCACCGCGCCCTCCTCCCTGCGCGGCACCAGCGTCCCCTCCGGCGTGTACGCCCGGTCGGCGAACGCCTCGCTCACCGTCGGCACGCCCGCCGCGGCGGCCACCTCGTGCACGACCGAGCCGGGCAGCGTGAGCACCGGCAGCGTGACGTCGTAGTCGGCCACCGCCTCGATCACGGCGGCCGCCTGCTCCCGGTCGCGCACGACGCGGTTGTAGAGCGCGCCGTGCGGCTTGACGTACGACACCCGCCCGCCCATCGCCCGCGCGATGCCGTCGACCGCCGCGAGCTGGTAGAGGACCTCCGCGCACAGCTCCTCGGGCTCGACGTCCATGGCCCGCCGGCCGAAGCCCGCGAGGTCGCGGTAGGACACCTGGGCGCCGATCGCCACGCCCCGGTCGACGGCCGCCGCGCAGGTGCGCCTGATCGTCACCGGGTCGCCCGCGTGGAAGCCGCAGGCCACGTTGGCGCTCGTGACGATGTCGAGGAGCGCGAGGTCGTCGCCGAGCCGCCAGATCCCGAAGCTCTCGCCGAGATCGGCGTTGAGGTCAATCACCATGGCACCATCATGCTGAGTCGCCGCCGTTCCGGCAGGCCGAACACCGGCGCGGACCGGCCCCGCCCGTCAGATCTCGTCCGGAATGTCGGCGATGTCATCGAGGGCCGCGGCGAGCTCGTCGGGGTCGCCGCCGATCCGCTCGGCGATCTCGATGAGCACGTGCAGCACGTCGTGCCGGTCGTGGCCGAGGTCGAGCAGGCGCTGGGCGGCCTCCCAGAGCTGCGGCGGGTCGCCCTCCCACAGCCGGGTCGCGATCTCCTCGTGCCAGGCCAGGTGCTCCTGGTCGATCGCGCCGCCGTGGTCGATCTCCAGCAGCGTGCGCCGGTCGGCCTCGTCGGAGGGGTTGAGCTTGTCGAGATCGATCCCGTTGTGCACACCCTGCAGGTAGGGGAACGCGAAGGCCCGCCTGGCCAGCGCCGACAGGTCGCCGTCGGGCAGCAGCCGCTCCAGCAGCGGCCGGTCGAGCCCGAACGTCGTCGGGTCGCGGTAGGCCTCGGGGAACTTGCCCGTCGCCTCCCACACGGCGTCGAGCGTGGCCCGCAGCCCTTGCTCGGGCAGGCCCGTGCGGCGCGCGGCGAAGCGCACCCACGCCGACAGCACGTGCGGCATGGCGTCCTGCTCGGCCGCGCTCAGCATGACCTTGCGCGGCAGCCAGTCGAGCAGGAACGTCTCGCACTTGGTCGGGCTGACCCGCAGCGGCCGGTTGAAGTCCTGCTCGCAGCCGTAGTCGATGATGTGGTCGGCGCAGCGCGAGGCCGCGGAGGGGTCGGACAGGTGCTCGGCCGCGTCGGAGGCCAGGAACTCGGCCGCCAGCATGGCCCGCCGCTCCCTGCTGTAGGGGGCCTCGATGTGCAGCGGCGCCGGGCGCTTGCGGCCCGGGGGCAGCGCCTTCAGCCGGGCGCGGGCGAAGGCGTGGTAGGCGCTGTAGCTGTCGCTCACCGGCGGGGGCGTCTTGGGCTCCCTGGTGGCCTTCATGGCCGAGTCGAGCAGCGCCCTGGCCTGCTCGGGCTGGATCTCCTCGAACAGCAGCATCGGGTTGCCCGCCGCCTCGGCCCTCGCCTGCTCCAGCAGCTTGTCGACCTGGGAGGACACCCAGGCGTCGCGGGCCATGCCGCTCATGTTGTAGTCGACGACCACGACCAGCGCGTGCCGGTCGGTCGGGTCGGATGCCTCGTTCCACCGGTAGGCGAAGGTGCAGATGACGGTGTCCTGGTCGCCGTAGGCGTCGCGGGAGACGTAGCAGCCGGCCGGCTTGACCGCGCCCACCTTGTCGGCCCAGCCGGGCCGCGCCACGCCCGACTCCATCATCGCCAGCGCCGCGCCCTCGGCCTTGGCGCCCTGGCGGGCGGTGCCGAGGTAGGCGAGGCAGATCAGCAACGTGAGCGAGGCGGGGTTGCCGGCCTTGGCGGCGTAGTCGACCAGCCCCTCGCCGAGCACCTGCTCCACGTCGCCGCCCCGGACCCGTCGGCCCCACCAGGCCCCGATCATGTCGGAGACCATCAGCTCCGCGTCGAGCGGCGTGCGCACGGCCAGCAGCTCGCGGGCCGCCGTCACCATCTCCTTGAACACGTCGTCGGGCGGGGTGCTCTCCCGGGGATCTCGTCGGTGTCGGCGCACACCCTCACTCTCTCGTATTCCAGGCGCAAACGGTGCGGAGAACTCGGCCTGGTAACCCCGATGTTATCGGGGATCTCAGCGTTTGTCGGAGTCTCGGTGTTGTCGGAGTCTCGGTGTTACCGGAGTCTCAGCGCGGGTCGCGCGGCGGCGGCGCCGAGTTGACGATCGCGAGCAGGTGCTCGCGCGCGATGCGCTCCACGATCTCGGGCGTCGCCGAGACGCCCAGATGCCGGGCGCACGCGCAGACATCGGCCACGCAGCGGTCGATGATGTCCACGGGTACGGTCAGGAACTCTTCGGCCAGCCGGAGACTGACCGGTTCGCGCAGGAACCGTGTGGCCAGAGCGAGCATAGGTGTCAGATTCCTCTGGAAGCCCGGGGGCAAACCCTCAGGAACGTGTGCTGGGCGACTTGCGCTCTCATTTCATCCTTTCTCGGACGGGTGTCAAGCCTCCGCGACGCCTGTGTTCACTTCACCCGGCGCCCATCCATGCCAAGCTGTCTCCATGCGCATCCAGCTCGCCCAGAAGAGCGAGGCGGACGAGCTCCTCGGCCGCAATCCCCTCGCCCTGCTCGTCGGCATGCTCCTCGACCAGCAGATCCCCATGGAATGGGCGTTCACGGGGCCGCACACCATCGCCGAGCGGCTGGGAGGCGACCTCACGGCCGAGCGCGTCGCCTCGTATGATCCTGAGGCGTTCGCCGCGCTGCTCGCCGAGAAGCCGGCCGTGCACCGCTACCCCAAGGCCATGGCGGCCAGGGTCCAGGCGCTCGCGGCCCACCTCGTCGAGCACTACGACGGGCGGCCCGAGAACATCTGGGCCGGGGCACCCGACGGCAAGGAGTTGTTGAAACGACTCATGGCCCTTCCGGGATACGGCAAGCAGAAGGCCCAGATTTTTTTGGCATTGCTGGGGAAGCAGTTGGGTGTTCAACCTTCAGGCTGGCGTGAGGCGGCGGGAGCCTATGGCGAGGAGGGTTCACACCGGTCGGTGGCCGACGTCGTCGACGCCGAAAGCCTGGTCCGCGTACGTGCCGCCAAGCAGGAGGCCAAGCGCGCGGCCAAGGCCGAGTAGCTGCGCTGTAACCTGATCTTGCTGCGCGACGTGGAGCGATTTTGACAGGATGCGTTGACCTTAGGGGCGACCGGGCCGCGGCGGGGGCTTCCGTCCGCACATGCCCATCGCCGATGATGTACTGCAGGATCCGGTCGCCCGGAGCTGTGCTACACCCAGACACGACTATGGAGATGTGCCGCGTGGGAGACCCTGGCACGCGACGGAGGTGCGGACGATGAGCGCCGAGACCTCCGTTCCCCGTCCCCGGGAGTCGGATGTGGACATCTCAGACTCCGCCCTCTTCCAGGGCATGCTGTCCGAGGCCGAGTTCGCCTTCGCGTTCTTCGACGGCGACGGCCGCGTCCAGCGCGTCAACGACGTCTTCTGCGGCGCCGTCGTCAACGTGCCCGAGGAGCGCCTGGTCGGCCGGCAGCCGGTCGAGGTGCTGACCGCAGACCTCAGCCAGATCATCACCCACGCCGTGCAGGCCGTGATCGAGACCGACGCGCCGGTCACCGAGGGGCGCGTCCGCGTGCGCTCGGCCGAGGGCGACACCCGGCACTGGTCGCTGTCGTTCTCGCCGGTCCACGACGACTCGGGCGAGCTGCGCGCCGTCGCGCTCGTCGGCATGGACGTCACCGAGAGCCGCCAGACCGAGGAGGCGCTGCGCCGCAGCGAGGAGCGCTACCGCTCGCTGGTCGAGGCGCAGTCCCAGCTCGTCTGGATCACCTCGCCCACGGGAGCCGTCGTCGAGGACGCGCCCCAGTGGCGCGCCATCACCGGCCAGGGCCTGGAGGAATACCTCGCCAACGGCTGGCTGGAGGTCGTGCACCCCGAGGAGCGCCAGCAGACCGAGGAGGCCTGGCGGGAGGCGCTGCGCGGGCGCACCATGTTCGAGTGGAACTACCGCGTGCGCACCCGGGCCAGCGGCTACCGGCACTTCGAGGTGCGCGCCGTGCCGATCATCCGGCACGGCAGGGTCGTGGAGTGGGTCGGCGCCAACACCGACGTCACCCCGCAGCGCGAGGCCGAGGAGATGCGCGGCAGGCTGACCGACCAGCTCGGCGCCGCCGCCCTGCGCACCGCCCGGCTGCAGGGCGCGACCGCCATGCTCGCCGAGGCGCTGACCGTCGAGCAGGTCGTGCAGGTCATCATCGACGTGGGCCGCACGGCCCTGGCCGCCGACCGCTCGGCCGTGGCGCTGCTCGACACCGACCGCGCCGCGCTCAAGCTCATCAACGGCGAGGGCATCCCCGAGGCGTCGGGCGCCTCAGGCGAGGAGATCCCGCTGTCCAGCTCCAGCGTCATGACCATGGCGGTCAACAGCCGCCGCCCGGTCTTCGCCGAGTCGCCCGACAGCCTGCGGTCCCAGCTCCTGGAGGCGGGCGGCGACGAGGAGGTGCTGGGCAACTACCTCGCCAGCAGCGACGAGCGGGCCTGGGTGGGCCTGCCGCTGCTCGCCGCGGGCCGCGCGCTGGGAGCGCTCCGATTCTCCTTCACCCGCCCGCAGAAGATCTCTCAGGAGGACGGCGTCTTCCTGGAGGCGCTGGCCGGCCAGTGCGCGCTGGCGGTCGAGCGGGCCACCCTGTTCGAGCGCGAGCACCGCACCGCCGAGACGCTGCAGCGCAGCCTGCTGCCCGACCGGCTGCCCGTGGTCAAGGGCCTGGAGCTGGCCCAGCGCTTCCGCTCGGGCAGCCGTCACGTCCAGGTCGGCGGCGACTGGTACGACGCGTTCGTCCTTCAGGACGGGCGGGTCGCGGCGGTCGTCGGCGACGTCATGGGCAAGGGCGTCAAGGCCGCGGCCGGCATGGGCCGCATCCGCAACGCCATGCGCGCCCTGGCGCTGACCAACCCGCCGCCCGCGGCCGTCCTCACCGGCCTCGACCGCGTCTTCGAGGCCACCGAGGAAGAGGAGCAGGTCACCACCCTGGCCTACATGGTCGTCGAGCCCGTCACCGGCGAGGGCACGCTGGCGCTGGCCGGCCACCCGCCGCCCGTGCTGGTCTCGCCGCAGGGCACCGCGATCCTGTGCGACGGCGAGCCGGGCACGCCGCTGGGCTGGCCGACCAGCCGTCGGCAGTTCCGGTTCGTGGTGCCGCCCGGACACACCGCCGTGCTCTACTCCGACGGTCTCGTGGAGAACCGCAAGCGCGGGCTGGACGCCGGACTCGCGGACCTTTGCAGTGTTGTGACCGAAGCGCCGCCTGAGGTCGTGAAGAGTCCTCACATGTTGCTGGACTTCCTGGTTGACCGGATGTTGTCTGGATATGAACAGGATGATGACGTTACCGCGCTCGCACTTCACGTTCCGCCAGCCACGAAGAGTGACTGAATGAAACAGTCATAACGGTTGCTTTCGGGTATCAGTGCCCCGCTTACGTACGCACTACTGCCTTGGTCGGCCTAGGGTGGAGGTCAACCGCCGGGAGGTGGCCGTATGGAGTGCGGGGTCGTGCCACAATGCTGTGCAGGTCCGTCGCGGTCCGCACGGCCTCACCGATCTCCGAGAGAGGCAACAGCCCCCCAGCGGGCATCTGGGTCCATTGTCGCCACGCGTTCGTTCGAGAGGTGTTCGTGTCGCCTGCAAGTTCGACTCGCTCGAAGCCACAAGAGCTGAACGAGCCCGTCATTCAGCGACTGCTCGAGCGTGGGCGCTCGCAGGGTTTCCTCGAGTCTGAGGATGTCCGTCAGGCCTTCGAGGAGGCGGACATCCCCATGTCGCACGCCGCCGCGTTCTTGCGGAACCTCAGCAAAGAGGGCGTGACCGTGGTGGTGACCGCCGCGGATTCGGCTGCGCCGAAGAAGTCTCGTGGTCCAGCAAAGCGCCGCACCGCCGCCCCCGTCAAGACCAAGACGGCGGCGGCCGCCAAAGAGCAGCAGCCCGAGACCGTGACCGCGGTCGTCGGCGCCGCAGAAGCCGAGCCGGCCGCCAAGAAGGCGGCCCCCGCGAAGAAGGCCGCTCCGGCGGCCAAGAAGGCCGCGGCACCCGCCGCCGCCAAGAAGGCCGAGCAGAAGACCGCAGCTGGGCCTGCCGACACCAAGCCGAAGGCTCCCGAGGGCGCGCGCGGCGAGACCGACGAGGTCGAGGACCTCGAGCTCGACGGCGACGTGGAGCTGGAGGACCTCGAGGACCTCGACGTCGAGGACATCGTCGAGGAGGACTCCGACGCCGAGGGCGACAGCGAGGACTCCGACGACGAGGAGACCGACGAGCCCAAGGCCGCCGAGATCGCCGCGACGCAGAAGACCGAGGACGAGGTCCTCATCCTCTCCGACGACGACGATGACGCCCCCGTCGCCCAGGTGGCGGCCGCGGGCGCCACCGCCGACCCGGTGAAGGACTACCTCAAGCAGATCGGCAAGGTCCCGCTGCTCAACGCCGAGCAGGAGGTCGAGCTCGCCAAGCGCATCGAGGCCGGCCTGTTCGCCGAGGAGCAGCTGGGCAGCGGCGAGGCCGACGGCCTGCCGGTCGACGTCCGCGCCGAGCTGGAGTGGATCGCCGAGGACGGCCGCCGCGCCAAGAACCACCTGCTGGAGGCCAACCTCCGGCTCGTGGTCTCGCTGGCCAAGCGCTACACCGGCCGCGGCATGCTCTTCCTCGACCTGATCCAGGAGGGCAACCTCGGCCTCATCCGGGCCGTGGAGAAGTTCGACTACACCAAGGGCTACAAGTTCTCCACCTACGCCACGTGGTGGATCCGGCAGGCGATCACGCGAGCCATGGCCGACCAGGCGCGGACCATCCGCATCCCGGTCCACATGGTCGAAGTGATCAACAAGCTGGCCCGCGTCCAGCGGCAGATGCTGCAGGACCTCGGCCGCGAGCCCACGCCGGAAGAGCTCGCCCGTGAGCTGGACATGACGCCCGAGAAGGTCGTCGAGGTCCAGAAGTACGGGCGCGAGCCCATCTCCCTCCACACGCCGCTGGGCGAGGAGGGCGACAGCGAGTTCGGCGACCTCATCGAGGACTCCGAGGCCATCGTTCCGGCCGACGCCGTCAGCTTCACGCTGCTCCAGGAGCAGCTGCACTCCGTTCTCGACACGTTGTCGGAGCGGGAGGCGGGCGTCGTGTCGATGCGCTTCGGGCTCACCGACGGGCAGCCCAAGACGCTGGACGAGATCGGCAAGGTCTACGGGGTCACCCGTGAGCGCATCCGCCAGATCGAGTCCAAGACCATGTCCAAGCTCCGTCACCCGTCCCGCTCCCAGGTGCTGCGCGACTACCTGGACTGAGCACCAGGCACACCAGAAGGGGGCTCCACCGGTCCGATGGCCGGCGGAGCCCCCTTCTGCTGTTCCCGGCCCCCGACATCGCCGGGGACTGGATCCGTGTCAGAAGTCGTCGTGGTAGTAGCCGGCGGCCCTGGCCTCCTTCTGCGTGCAGAAGAACCTCTTGTGGAACGGCGTCACCGCGTAGTCCTCCTCCCCGGGGACCAGGTAGCCCGGGGCCGCGCCGTCACTGCCTACGACGGGCAGGCCACCGCACCTGACCACGTGGTAGGGGTAATGGGCCATCCCGCCGACCAGCGGCGCGACCGGTGCGAGCGCGTACACCGCCACGGCCGCGACCAGCGCGCGCAGCCAGTCCGGCCGGAAGCGCAGCAGGGCGAGCAGGATCAGACCCGCGAGGTAGGCCAGCGTGAACAGCACCAGGTACGCCACCGCGAACAGCGCCCACGACCGGCCACGCAACGCGACGATCATCGCGACCACGCCCAGCGCGGGCACCCCGATGACGAACGCGGCCAGCCACGCGCTCGCTCGCTGAAACGACCTCATGCATGGTCGGATGATCAAATGCGTCCGTTGGTTCTCGGGCGTGGCCAGGCCCTTCCGCGCGTCGGCGTCAGGACAGATGGACGTCCAGCGTCCAGGCGCGGCCTGGCCGGGGCGGGGGAGTGAGCTCGACCGCGCGGCCGAGCTCGGTGAGGATCTTGGCCAGTTCCTCGGGCGACGAGGGGACGGTGTCGTGCAGGAACAGGTCGCGGGCGATCTCGCCGCGGGTGGCCTTGGCCATGTGGCTGACGACCTTGCCGGCGCGGAAGACGCGCACCGCCACCGACCGCTCGCCCGGCTGCCACACGCCCGCGTACGTCGCCGAGCGCATGTCCACCACCAGCCCCGGCACCGGGTCGAGCGCCTTGGCGAGCAGGGGCCGCCAGAAGGCCGACAGCCCGCCGAGCGGCGGCAGGCTCACGCCCATCGACAGCCGGTAGGGCGGGATCCGGTCGTCGATCCGCACCACGCCCCACAGCCCCGAGAAGATCAGCACCGACTCCTCGGCCCGCCGGCGCGCCTCGCCCTCCAGGGTGCCGAGCCCCAGGTTGTCGTACAGGACGCCGGTGTAGAGCTCGGCGGCGGGCAGCGTGGGGGCGGTCTTCAGCGCGGTGTTCTTGTCCAGCTCGCCGGCCAGGCCGGGCGTCAGCCCGAGCACGTCGAGGGCGTCGCGGCGCTTGGAAGCGCGGACGAGCGCGTTCAGCACCCGCCGGCGGGCCCGGTCGAGGGCGGGGAAGGACAGCTCGCCGACGGGCGGGCCGCTTCCCTCCGGGGCCTTGCCCTCGGACGGGGGCAGCAGTGTCAACACAGGTCACTAGCTTATGGGCGACCTGGTCCGGCCCTGGTCGTGACCCGTCGGCTACGCTGCGCTGGTGGATTTCGACCGACTTGTCCATGAAGCGTGGCCGGCGTACGAGCAACACGAGCACGACGGGTGGGTGCTGCGGTACGCGGGCGGCGTGACCAAGCGGGCCAACTCGGTGCTGCCGCTCGGCCGTCCGGCCGACCTGGTCGCCGCGATCGCGGCCGCCGAGGCGTTTTACGGCGACCGCGACCTGCGTCCGGCCTTCTCGATGGGGCCCGGCGCCATGCCCGGCCTGGACGAGGAGCTGGAGCGCCGGGGGTACGAGCTGGTCGATCCCACTCTCGTGATGACCGCCGGGTCGCTCGCGCCGTGGCGCGGGGAGCGCGTCAGGATCGAGGACCAGCCGTGGGCCGACTGGCTCGACACCTGGTGGGCCGTGGACGGCCGGTACGAGAGCGGCCTCGCCCACGCCGCCCGCGTCTGCGCCGGCGTCCCCGCCTGGTACGCCGCCTACGAGGAGAACGGCGAGACCCTGGCCGTGGGCCGGGCCGTCCCCCAGGGGGACACGCTCGGCGTCTACTGCATGGCGACCCGCCCGGAGGCGCGCCGGCGCGGCCTGGCGCGCACGATCCTGCGGGCGCTCGCGCACCACGCGGGGACCGGCTCCGCCTACCTGGTCACCACCGCGCCCAACGAGGCCGCCCAGGCGTTGTACCGCAGCGAGGGCTTCGAGGTGGCCGCGCGCTACCACTACCGGGTGCGCTGAACCCGGATGTGACAAGGATCACAGCAAGCAGAACGGCCACCCCGGGCAGACCCGAGGTGGCCGTTCTGTTGGATATATGCGGTTATGTCGAAACGACAGGCACTGTGGATCAGCGCTCGCCGTCGGGGGCGTTCGTCGGGGTCTTGCTGAGTCGAGCCGACTCGTCCAGGATGTCGGCGCCCTTCTCACGCAGCGCCGCGATGTGCTGACGCCCGTGGTGGGCGCAGAACAGCAGCTCCCCGCCTACTGGCAGGGTTGCGCGAATGTAGGCCTGGGCGCCGCAACGGTCGCAGCGGTCGAGGGCCGTCAGCGGCTTAACGGGGGCGAGTGCTCCAGTCACGTATCGCCTTTCGGGTCACCCCCGCCGAAGCGAGGATCTGGCGTCAGTCACTTGGAACAACATCTAACCGGACGTGGGCCTTCCCAACCTCCCCCGCTGTACGCCGAGAGCGGAATGTGTCCGAAAGTAATGAGGATCAGCCGGTTGGTAACGAGAAACATGCCGCCGTGGCAAGCTTGTACGCGTGCGCAAGGGAAGAACGGTAAGCTGCGCACACGTGTTCGGATGCTCAACACCAGGGGAGCTGGAGTGACGCTAGTGGAGGCGGGTTACACAGCTCGTCACCTGTCGGTGCTTGAGGGCCTCGAAGCGGTCCGCAAGCGCCCGGGCATGTACATCGGGTCCACCGACAGCCGCGGGCTGATGCACTGCCTCTGGGAGATCGTGGACAACGGCGTCGACGAGGCGCTGGCGGGCTACTGCGACCGCATCGAGGTCGAGCTCTACGCCGACGGCTCGATCGAGGTCCGCGACAACGGCCGCGGCATTCCCGTGGACGTCGAGCCCAAGACCGGCCTGGCCGGCGTCGAGCTCGTCTACACCAAGCTGCACGCGGGCGGCAAGTTCGGCGGCGGCTCCTACGGCGCCTCGGGCGGCCTGCACGGCGTCGGCGCCTCGGTGGTCAACGCCCTGTCGGCGCGGCTCGACGTCGAGGTCGACCGCGACGGGCGGGTCCACGAGATCAGCTTCCGGCGCGGCGTCACCGGCGTCTTCGACGGCGACGGGCCCACGGCGAAGTTCAGGAAGAAGTCCGGCCTGCGCCTCGGCGACAAGCTCCCCGCGGGCGCCACCGGCACCCGGGTGCGCTTCTGGGCCGACAAGCAGATCTTCCTGCCCGACGCCGAGGTCTCGCTCGACGAGATCCACGTGCGGCTGCGGCAGACCGCGTTCCTGGTGCCCGGCCTCACCCTGGTGGTCTACGACAGCAGGCACGAGGAGCGCATCGAGGAGGAGTTCCGCTTCGAGGGCGGCATCTCCGAGTTCGCCGAGTTCCTGGCCCGCGACGAGCCGGTCTGCGACGTGCTGCGGCTGCAGGGCGTCGGCCACTTCCACGAGACCGTGCCGGTCCTCGACGACCAGGGCCACATGACGCCCACCGAGGTCCAGCGCGAGCTGAGCGTCGACGTGGCGATCCGCTGGGGCAAGGGCTACGAGTCCACCGTGCGCTCGTTCGTCAACGTGATCGCCACCCCCAAGGGCGGCACCCACCTCACCGGCTTCGAGCGCGGCCTGCTGCGCACGATCAACGAGGTGCTGCGCGAGACCCGGCTGCTGAAGAACGGCGACGACCCCGTCACCAAGGACGACATCCAGGAGGGCCTGACCGGCGTCGTCACGGTCCGGGTGCCCGAGCCGCAGTTCGAGGGCCAGACCAAGGAGGTGCTCGGCACCTCGGCGGCCACCCGCATCGTCTCCTACGTGGTCTCGCGCGAGCTCAAGGAGCTGTTCGCCAACCCGCCGCGCGGCTACAAGCAGCCGCTGCGGGCCGTGCTTGAGAAGATCGTCGCCGCCGCCAAGGCGCGCATCGCGGCCCGCGAGCACCGCGACAACCAGCGCCGCAAGAGCGCGCTGGAGAGCTCGGCGCTGCCGGCCAAGCTGGTCGACTGCCGCAGCGAGGGCGTCGACCGCAGCGAGCTGTTCATCGTCGAGGGAGACTCCGCGCTCGGCACCGCCAAGCTGGCCCGTGACTCGGAGTTCCAGGCGCTGCTGCCGATCCGCGGCAAGATCCTCAACGTGCAGAAGGCGTCGGTGAGCGACATGCTCAAGAACGCCGAGTGCGCCGCCATCATCCAGGTCGTCGGGGCGGGCTCGGGCCGCTCGTTCGACATCGAGGCCGCCCGCTACGGCAAGGTCATCCTCATGGCCGACGCCGACGTCGACGGCGCCCACATCCGCTGCCTGCTGCTCACCCTCTTCTACCGCTACATGCGGCCGATGGTGGAGGCCGGGCGGGTCTTCGCCGCGGTGCCGCCGCTGCACCGCATCGAGCTCACCAACCCGGGGCGCGGCAAGGACAAATACATCTACTGCTACTCCGACGCGGAGCTGCAGAAGGTGCTGCGCGACCTGGAGCGGCGCGGCAAGCGCTGGAAGGACCCGGTGCAGCGCTACAAGGGCCTCGGTGAGATGGACGCCGACCAGCTCGCCGAGACCACGATGGACCCGCGCCACCGGATCCTGCGCCGGGTGCGCATCGAGGACGCCGAGGCGGCCGAGCGCATCTTCAACCTCCTGATGGGCAGCGACGTCGCGCCGCGGCGCGAGTTTCTCGTCACCAGCGCGGCCGAGGTCGACCGCGACGCGATCGACGCCTGACATTCAGGACGCGACGCGTTCGACGTCTGAAAGGCCCTTCAGGTCGTCCGGAAAGCTGTGCCCCTCCCCAGGTGTGGGGGAGGGGCTGTTCGCGCGCTCACGACGCCCTGACGGCCCTGGCGGGCGATCTCCGGCGCGCCCGTCCGAGGTCGTTCAGTAGTCGACGGGGGAGAGCCGGCCGGTGCGGACGTCGTAGATGGCCCCGGTCACCGGCATTCCGGTCGGCAGGAACGGGCTCGTCCTGATGCGGGTCAGGTCATGCCGCAGCGCCGCCCACTGGTCGGGCACCGTGTGGAAGTCGAGGCTGCGGGTGTCGACGCCGCGCTCGGCGGTGAGGTCGTGGATGTCCTCGTCGGTGACCTTGGTCATCCCGCAGTCGGTGTGGGGCATGACCAGCACGCGCTCGACGCCGAGCACGTAGACGCCCACCACGAGGGTGCGCAGCACGTCGTCGGTGACGCGGGCGCCGGCGTTGCGGAGGATCTTGGCATCGCCCGGTTTGAGCCCGAGCAGCCCGAGGGGGTCGATCCGGGAGTCCATACAGGTCACCACGCCCAGCCCACGGGCGGCGCGGCCGGTGAGATCGGAGCTTCCGAACTCCTTGGCGAACTCAGCGTTGGCGGCAAACAGGTCGTCGAACGCACTCATGGCACCGATGATCCCCCATGTCAGAAGGGTGGTCGTCACCGGGGGGCGGACGACACGCGCCCGACTTCGCAAACCTCCCACGAAAACTTGTCACCATGCGTGATGATGTCGTAGCCCAAAGTGCGTGACCCACGTGCTCAGCCCAATGGACGTGATCGAAGAAGGTCTGTCGTGAGTAGGTCAGAATCGCTCGCCGCGTATCTCCGTGCCCAGGCCCGGCGGAGCCTCGACCGGGTCGAGGCCAACGACGGCGGCCGCAACGCCCGGTGCGCGCTGGCCCTCCTCGACACCGCCGCCTACGCGGCCGGCCTGCCCGAGGACGACCCGCTGCTGCTCCTGCTGGAGGAGGCGGGCTGTTTCGGCCCGCTGGGAGGCGAGGAGTTCGATCCGGGGGAGGCCGGCACCCGGCTGATCCGGCGCTGGGAGGGCGGCGAGCCGCGGGAGCTGCTGCTGTCCCTGCCGGCCGTGATCGCCGTCTGAGCGGGATCCGGCCGGCGAGGTGTGCCGGATCACCGATCGGGTAACGGTTCCCGTCCCCCCGGCGGGACCCCTTCGACGCCCTGAGAGGTGACTGATGAGCGGCATCGCGCAGTTCCGTACCGTCGTGCTCGACACGCCCGACCCCAAGGGCCTGGCCGAGTTCTACTCCCAGCTGCTGGGCTGGCCGATCACGTCCGCCGAGGACGACTGGGTGGTGATCAGCGACGGCGGCGCGCCCAAGCGCCTCGCCTTCCAGCTCGCCCCCGACCTGCGGCCCAGCACCTGGCCCGACCCCGAACGGCCGCAGCAGATCCACCTGGACCTCCTGGTGAGCGACCTCGACGAGGCCGAGAAGCGGGTGCTGGAGATCGGCGCGGTCAAGCACGAGCACCAGCCGGACGAGGAGGACGACGACTTCCGGGTCTTCCTCGATCCGGCCGGGCACCCGTTCTGTCTCTGCCTGAGCTGACCCCCGCTAGCGGGCGGCCTGCGCCAGCAGGTCCACCGCCTTTCTCAGGTGGCCCGCGGCCAGCTCGTGGTCCGCGGACGCCTGCAGGTCGGGCCGCCGGCCCCCGCTCTGCGCCAGGTCCCTGGCCACCGAGACGACGGCGTCGGACTGGGCGAAGGCGGCGGTGCGGGAGCGTTCGAGCAGCGTGGCGGCCGTGCCCACGGCGGCGAGGACCGCGCGGGCGTCGCGGGCCGTGCCGTCCGCGTTCCAGTTCCGGCCGGCGAGAGCCGGCGTCAGCGCCGCCGCGGCGGCCCTGGCCGGGCCGTCGCCCGTGGCGAGCCGGTCGCGCGCCGCCTTGAGCCGGTCGCGGGCCGGGTCGGTGCGCAGGCCCCACCCGTACGGGAAGAGCGGGTCGTAGGCGGCGTCGCCCACGTTGATCGGGATCTGCGCCGCCGTACGGAACCAGGTGAACGGCAGCCGCCCGGTGTACGGCACGGCCCCGAACAGCGGATCGGCCACGCCGTCACCCTCGGTGCCCGGCAGCCAGGCGGCCACCACGGCCTCCATGCCCGACAGGTCGCCCAGCAGCATCGGACGGCCGGAGACGACGAGCACGACGCACTTCATGGCCCCGCACACCCGGTCCACCGCGGCCCGGTCGGCGGCCGACAGCTCCAGCGTGCGGCCCTGGCGGCCGACGTCGCCGAAGCCCTCCGCGTACGGGGTCTCGCCCACGACCACCACGCCCACGTCGTGCCCGGCCAGCCCGGCCGAGGCGTCGGGCGAATAGGTCACGGAGGCGGCGCGGCCCCGGATCGCCTGCAGGATCGTCGTGCCGGGCGTGATCGGCCCGGACGAGCCCTGCCAGCTGATCGTCCAGCCGCCGCTCTGGTTGCCGATGTCGTCGGCGTTCGAGCCGGCCACGTACACCTTGGACGCGCGGCTCAGCGGCAGCAGACGACCGTCGTTCTTCAGCAGGACCTGGGACTTCGCGGCGGCCGTGCGCGCCACCGCGCGGTGCGCCGCGGAGCCGACGTCGCCGAGGTGGGTGCGGTCGGCGTAGGGGCGCTCGAACAGGCCCAGGCGGAACTTCTGGGTCAGGATGCGGGCGACGGCGTCGTCCACCCGCGACATCGGCACCCGTCCGGCCTCGACCTCGGCCTTGAGGGTGGCGGTGAAGTCCGGGTAGGCGTACGGCACCATGACCATGTCGATGCCGGCGTTGATCGAGGTGCGCACGTCGCTCGCGTAGTCGCCGGGGATCTGGTCGATGGCCTGCCAGTCGGTGATCACGAAGCCCTTGAAGCCGAGCCGGCCCTTGAGCGTGTCGGTGAGCAGTTCCCGGTGCGCGTGCATCTTCACCGGCCCGGCGCCGAGGTCCACGCTGGAGAACGACGGCATGACGGTGGCGACCCCGCGCCGGACCGCCTCGGCGAACGGCGCCAGGTGGATCTCCTCCAGCTCCTTCCTGCTGACCCTGGTGACGCCCTGGTCGATGGTGTAGTCGCCGGTCGTGGAGGAGCCGTACACGGTGCCGCCGTCGCCGGCGTAGTGCTTGGCGGTGGCCAGCACGCCGTTGTCCTGGAGGCCGTCGATGACCGTGGCCATCCGGCTGACCAGGGCGGGGTCCTCGCTGAACGACTCGTACGCGCGGCCCCAGCGGTCGTCGCGCGACACGCACAGGCACGGCGCGAAGTTCCACGGGACGCCGGTGGCCCTGACCTCGCGGGCGGTGACCTCGCCCGCCTTCTCGACCAGGCCGGGGTCGCGGGCGGCGCCCAGGCCGACGTTGTGCGGGAAGATCGTGGCGCCGACCACGTTGTTGTGGCCGTGCACGGCGTCCACGCCGTAGACGAGCGGCACCTGCAGCCGGGTGCGCCGGGTCTGGAGCTGGAAGGCGTCCACCATGTCGGCCCACGCGCGCGGCGTGTTGGGCGTGGGCGTGGAGCCGCCGCCCGACAGCAGCGAGCCGAGGTGATAGGCGGCGATGTCGCTCTGCCTGGCCAGCGCCATGCGCTCGGCCTGCGTCATCTGGCCGATCTTCTCCTCCGGCGTCATCCGGGCGAGCAGGTCGGCGACGCGCTCACGTACGGGCCTGCGCGCGTCCAGGTACGGCAGGCCGTGCGCGTCGATCACGATGACCGGGGCCTCGGCGGGCGGCCGGACGCCCGTGCCGGACAGCTCGACCGGGATGGTCTCGGCCACCTCGTTCGCGCCGTCCTTGAGGATCTTGACGGTGAACGAACGGGACGACCCGGACGCCGTGCCGGCCGGGAAGGTCAGGGTGCCCTCGGCGGGGGTGTAGTCCGCGCCTGGGGTGGCGGTGCCGGAGCCGGTCCGGTAGGCGACGGTGAGCGCGTCCGCCAGCGGCGCGCCGGTGGCGGTGGTGACCGTGACGCTCACCTTGGCCTCGGACCGCTCGCCGACCGGGTAGACCGGCCGGTCGGTGCTGAGGCGGGCGGGACGCGGGGGAGCGGTGCCGTACAGCTCGACCTGGTCCCACTCCAGGGAGCCGGAGGCGGTGGGCAGGCGCATCCCGTAGCCCCACATGGCGATCAGGTCCAGCTCGCCGTCCGCGGGCGCGCCGCCCGGCTGGTAGTCGGCGCGGCGGGTGAAGTCCGCGAACGGCACCTTGACCTGCCGCCAGCCGGCCGCGTCGTCGGTGAAGGAGGACTCGAACAGCTCGGCCGCGCCGGGGCCGGAGCCGCCGTCCTTGATCTCGAAGAAGATGCGGCGGCCGGAGCCCTCGCCGTTCACCCAGAAGGAGAAGCCCTCGTACGGGGACCAGTCCTGGCCGGCCGTCAGGTCCTGGGACCAGCCGCCCCACTGGCTGATGGCGTAGCCGCTCCTCAGCACCCGGTTCCCGGCCGGGGCGCCGGGGCGGGCCGAGCCCGGCTCGATCGTGAGCGTGGGGGTGGAGGCGGCGTCGTTGCCCCAGGCGGACACGCCGGCGGGGACGGCGTCGGACTCGAAGTCGGCGAGGACCGGCAGGTCGGCGGCGGCCCGGGCGGGTGCGGACGGCGCGGCGAGAAGCGGGACCAGCAAGGCCAGGGCTGTCACCCATAAGGGGGGTCTGCTGCGGAACACGGGGATACCTCCCGATTCAGAGAGCGCTCTCCCTGTGTGATCGGTGACCGCCCGGGTTTCATAACAGTCCGAGTCAGGACAGAGTGAGGATCTTCCACCCGTGCGCGGGGACGAGACACGGATCGCCGCCCGGCGCGGACGCCTCCGCGACGGCGAGTCCCGTCTCGTCCAGCGGGAAGCGGTAGGGCTCGTCGCCCACGTTGAGCAGGGTCAGGACGCGGCCGGGGCCCGCCGCCTCCAGCGCGACGGCGGTGTTGGTGAGATGGGGCAGGCTCGTACGGGCCCGCGCCAGCCACGGATGGCGGCGGCGCAGCCCGATCAGCCGCTGGTGCAGCCGGTAGACCGGCCACCCCGCCGGGTCCAGCTCCTCCGGCCGCCCGGGGAAGGCGGGCCGGACCGCGTCGTCGCCGCCGGGCCGGTCCTCCTTCACCCCGCGAAAGCCCTGCTCGTCGCCGTAGTAGACGCTCGGCAGCCCGGCCACCGTGAACAGCACGGCCAGCGCGTGGCCGAGGTGCCGCTCGTCGTCGAGGCGGCTGGCGAGCCTGGTCACGTCGTGGTTGCCGGCGAACGTCAGCGGCGTGAACGTGTCCAGCAGCTCGTCGTGCCGCTTCAGCGCCCAGGCCAGCTCGAAGAAGTTGCCGTCGTTGAGCGAGCTCCAGAGGGCCTTCCACAGCTCGTACTGGGTGACCGAGTCGAGGCCGCTCTCGGCCACGTAGGCGGCGTAGTCGCCGTGGATCACCTCGCCGCCGAACCACGCCTCGGGGTGGCGCGGACGGACCCGCGCGAGCGCCCGCCGCCAGAACGCGGCCGGCATCGCGTACGCGGCGTCCAGCCGCCAGCCGGACGCGCCGCGCGCCAGCCAGTGGTCGAGGACGCCGACGACGTGGTCGAGCACGTCCGGATGCTCGTGGTTGAGCGTCACCAGGCCGTGGTGACCCTCGAACGTGCGGTGCCCCTCCCCCTCGGGGACGAACCAGTGGGCGTGCGCCGGGTCGCCGAACAGCGGATGGCCGCGCCCCACGTGGTTGAACACGCCGTCGAGGACGACCCGCAGGCCGCGGGCGTCCGCGGCGGCCACCAGGCGGTCGAAGTCGGCCTCGTCGCCGAGGCGCGGGTCGAGGCGGAAGTGGTCGACCGTGTCATAGCCGTGGGTCTCGGCGGCGAAGATCGGGCCGAGCTGCAGGCCCGAGCAGCCGAGCTCCACGGCGTAGTCCAGCCAGCCCTCCAGGGCGCGCAGGCGGTGGCGCGTGGGGGCGCCGGGTGGCAGGGCCACGGCCTCGGCGGCGGTGAAGCCGAGAGGGTAGACGTGCCACCAGATCGCATGCTCTTTCCACGACGTCACCCCAGTGAGCCTAACTCCGCGCCCCCGGCCCGCGAGACGTCGAGGCGGGCCGGGGAGCGGCGGGGCTACTCGTCCTCCGCCCTCGCGTCGGACGGCGGGAGCGCGGGACCGGAGGCGAGGGCGCCGCCGACGGCGCCGATGGTGTGGGTGAGGCGGACGCCGGAGCCGTCGCGCCGCCCCAGCTCATCCGGCAGCGGCACCGGCTTGCCCACGGACGAGACCGCCTTGGCTGGCGAGGGCCCGGCCCAGGCCAGCAGCAGCTCGTCCTCGCCCTTGAGGAAACGCTGCGCGCGTACGCCGCCGGTGGCCCGGCCCTTGGCGGGGAACTCCGCGTAGTCGGACATCTTGCCGCCGCCGACCTGCGTGCCCGGCAGCGCCGTGGACGAGCCGGCCACGGTGACCACCACGGCGGGCCGTTCGGGATCGACCGCCCCGAACCAGATCACCCGGGCCCCGCCGTCCAGCCGGATGCCCGCCATGCCGCCGGCCGGGCGGCCCTGCGGGCGTACGAGGGAGGCCGGGTAGCGCAGCAGCTGCGCGTCGGAGGAGATGAACACGAGGTCGTGCGACTCCGACTCCAGCTCGACCGCGCCCACCACGGTGTCGCCGTCCTTGAGGGTGATCACCTCGAAGTCGTCGCGGTTGGCCGGGTAGTCGGGCACCACCCGTTTGACCACGCCCTGCTGCGTGCCGAGGGCCAGGCCGGGCCCGTCGGGGTCGAGCGAGCCGAGCCCGACGACCCGCTCGTCGGGCTGCAGGGAGACGTATTCGGAGACCGGGTGGCCGCCGGACAGCGACGGCGGCGCGCCCGTGGGCGGCAGCGTCGGCAGGTCCACGACCTGCACCCGGATCAGCCGGCCGAGCGAGGTGACCACGCCGACCTCCCCGCGTACGGAGGTGCGCACCGCCGAGACCAGCACGTCGTGCGCGGACCGCTCGCCCTCGCCGGGCAGCGGCGTGGCGTCGGCCGTGCGGGCCAGCAGGCCGGTGGACGACAGCAGCGCGAGGCACGGGTCGTCGGCGACCTGCAGCTCGACCACCGCGGTGCGGCTGACGCCCGCGGCGTCCAGCAGGACGGTGCGGCGCGGCGTGCCGTATTTCTTGGCGACGTCGGCCAGCTCGCCGGAGACGACCTGGCGCAGCTTGGTCTCCGAGGACAGGATCTCGGTCAGCTTGGCGATCTCGCCGGTCAGCGTCTCCTTCTCGGCGTCGAGCTCCAGCTTGTCGTAGCGGGTCAGGCGGCGCAGCGGCGTGTCGAGGATGTAGGCGGCCTGGATCTCGGTGAGGTCGAAGACCTCCATGAGGCGGGTGCGTGCCTGCGCGGAGTCGTCGGAGGAGCGGATGACCTGGATGACCTCGTCGATGTTGAGCAGCGCGACGATGAGGCCGTCGACCAGGTGCAGGCGCTCCTCGCGCTTGCGGCGCCGGAACTCCGAGCGGCGGCGTACGACCTCGACGCGGTGGTCGACGTAGACCTGCAGCAGCTCGCGCAGGCCCAGCGTGCGCGGCTCGCCGTCGACGAGCGCCACGTTGTTGATGCCGAACGACTCCTCCATCGGCGTCAGCCGGTAGAGCTCCTCCAGGACGGCCTCGGGGATGAAGCCGTTCTTGATCTCGATGACCAGGCGCAGGCCCTTGTGCCGGTCGGTGAGGTCCTTGAGGTCGGCGATGCCCTGGAGCTTCTTGCTGGTCACCAGCTCCTTGATCTTGGTGACGACGCGCTCGGGGCCCACGTTGTAGGGCAGCTCGGTGACGATGATGCCCTTGCGCCGCGGCGTGATCTGCTCGATCGAGCACCTGGCCCGCATGCGGAACGTGCCGCGCCCGCTCTCGTAGGCGTCGCGCACGCCCTGCAGGCCGATGATCGTGCCGCCGGTCGGCAGGTCGGGGCCGGGCACGAACTCCATCAGGTCGTCGAGCGTGGCGTCCGGCTTCTTGATCAGGTGGCGGGCCGCGGCGACGATCTCGACGAGGTTGTGCGGCGCCATGTTGGTGGCCATGCCGACCGCGATGCCGCTGGTGCCGTTGACCAGGAGGTTGGGGAAGGCCGACGGCATGACGACCGGCTCGGTCTCCTGGCCGTCGTAGTTGGGCTTGAAGTCGACGGTGTCCTCGTCGATGGACTCGACCATGAGCATCGCCGCCGGGGCCAGCCTGGCCTCGGTGTAACGCATGGCGGCCGGCAGGTCGTCGGGGGAGCCGAAGTTGCCGTGGCCGTCCACGAGCGGCAGGCGCATGGAGAAGGGCTGCGCCAGGCGGACGAGGGCGTCGTAGATCGCCGAGTCGCCGTGGGGGTGCAGCTTGCCCATGACGTCGCCGACCACGCGCGAGGACTTGACGTGGCCGCGGTCGGGGCGCAGGCCCATCTCGGCCATCGAGTAGAGGATGCGCCGCTGCACGGGTTTGAGGCCGTCACGCGCGTCGGGCAACGCCCGCTGGTAGATCACCGAGTAGGCGTACTCCAGAAAGCTCGTGCGCATCTCGGAGGAGACGTCGATGTCGACGATGCGCTCCTCGAAGTCCTCTGGCGGGGGTGCTGTCGTGCGTCGGGCCATGTCGAACATTGTGCCGAAGGTATTCGGGTGCCCGCGACCGGCTCGCGGATCGAGCGCCCTTGACCAAGCAAGCGCTTGGGTCGTACGTTCGGGGCACCGGTTCCCCTGACTCCGGAGACGTCATGATCGAGTTCCGTCCCGTGACCAAGCACATCGGCGCCGAGGTGACCGGGGTCGATCTGCGCAAGCCGCTGTCGCAGGAAGAGGTCGCGACCCTGCGCGAGGGCTGGCTCAAGCACCTCGTGCTGTTCTTCCGCGACCAGCACATCGACGACGAGCAGCACCTGCAGTTCGCCCTGAACTTCGGCACGCTCAACCACCCCGCGTTCAAGAAGGACGCCGGCAGCCCCATCCACGTGCTCGACCAGACCTCGCCCAAGGGCGAGGGCGGCGACGAGTGGCACAGCGACAACACCTTCGAGCCCACCCCGCCGATGGGCTCCCTGTTGCGCTGTGTCCAGCTCCCCAGCGTGGGCGGCGACACCTGCTGGGCCAACACCTACCTCGCCTACGACTCGCTCTCCAAGCCGCTCCAGCGCCTGTGCGACGAGCTGACCGCCGTGCACGACATCACGATGTCGATGAGGAAGGCCATCTCCAAGGGGCACCCGTTCGACCTGGCCGAGATCCAGGCCAAGTGGCCGCCCATCGAGCGGCCGGTGGTGCGGGTGCACGCCGAGACCGGCAGGAAGGCGCTGTTCGTCAACCGCGCGTCCACGACCCGCCTGGTCGGGCTCACCGACCGCGAGAACGAGGCGCTGCTGCCGATGCTGATCGACCACATCCGCTCGCCCGAGTTCCAGTGCCGCCTGCAGTGGCGTCCCGGCACGCTCGCCTTCTGGGACAACCGTCCCACCCAGCACTACGCGGTCGCCGACTACACCGAACGCCGCCGCATGCACCGCGTCACCATCAACGCCTTCCCGGAGCACGCCGACCGGTAGCCGGCGGTCACGTTCCGGCGTGGAGGCGCGAAACGTCGGAGGGAGCTGGTAACAAGGAGGGCATGATTGATGCCCCCGACGCCGAGGTGTTGCGCGAAGAGGCCGAAGAGCGCCTGCGGGCGCTCGCCGGCGAGCACGCCGTGCTCCGTGACGACCAGTGGGCCGCCATCGAGGCGCTGGTCGTCGACCGGCGGCGGGTGCTCGTGGTGCAGCGCACCGGCTGGGGCAAGTCGGCCGTCTACTTCGTGGCCACCGCGCTGCTGCGCGAGCTGGGCGAGGGGCCGACGGTCATCGTCTCGCCGCTGCTCGCGCTCATGCGCAACCAGATCGCCGCCGCCGAGCGCGCCGGCATCAGGGCCGTCACCATCAACTCCGCCAACCCGGAGGACTGGGAGGAGATCTACTCCCAGGTCGCCGACGGCCTGGTCGACGTGCTGCTGGTCAGCCCCGAGCGGCTCAACAACCCCGACTTCCGCGACAACGTGCTGCCCGAGCTGGCCGAGAGCGCCGGGCTGGTCGTGGTGGACGAGGCCCACTGCATCTCCGACTGGGGGCACGACTTCCGGCCCGACTACCGCAGGCTGGCCCGGCTGTTCGAGGAGCTGCCGCCCGGCATCCCCGTCCTCGCGACCACCGCCACGGCCAACGCCCGCGTCACCCGCGACGTCGCCGAGCAGATGGGCGAGGACACGCTGGTGCTGCGCGGCCCGCTGGAGCGCGAGAGCCTGCACCTGTCCGTGGTCCGCCTGCCCACCGCCGAGCAGCGCCTGGCCTGGCTCGCCCAGACGCTGCACGAGCTGCCGGGCTCCGGCATCGTCTACACCCTGACGGTGGCCGCCGCCCACGAGGTGGCCGGCTACCTGCGCGAGCAGGGCCACGAGGTGGCCGCCTACTCGGGCCAGACCGATCCGGCCGAGCGGCTCGCCGCCGAGGAGGCGCTGCTCGCCAACAAGATCAAGGCGCTGGTGGCGACGAGCGCGCTCGGCATGGGGTTCGACAAGCCCGACCTGGGCTTCGTCGTGCACGTGGGCGCTCCGCAGTCGCCGGTCGCCTACTACCAGCAGGTCGGCAGGGCCGGGCGCGGCGTCGAGCGGGCCGAGGTCATCCTGCTCCCCGGCGCCGAGGACCGCGACATCTGGGCCTACTTCGCCTCGCTGGCCTTCCCGCCCGAGCCCGTCGTCCGCGCCACCCTGGCGGCGCTGGAGGAGCGCGGCGTCATGTCCACCCCGGCCCTGGAGACCGCCGTCGACCTCAGCAGGAGCCGGCTGGAGATGATGCTCAAGGTGCTCGACGTCGACGGCGCCGTCCGCCGGGTCAAGGGCGGCTGGGAGGCGACCGGCGAGGAGTGGTCGTACGACACCGAGCGCTACACCCGCATCGCCGCCGAGCGCCGCGCCGAGCAGGAGGCCATGCTCGGCTACCTCACCACCACCGAGTGCCGTGAGCACTACCTCCGCCGGCACCTCGACGACGACGCGGCCCACCCCTGCGGCCGGTGCGACAACTGCACCGGCAGGCACCGCTCGCCCGACATCGCCCCCCAGGCCGTCGAGCAGGCCCGCGAACGGCTGAGCCGCCCCGGCGTCGAGCTGGAGGCCCGCCGGCAGTGGCCGACCGGCCTGTCCGACCTGTCCGGCCGGATCAAGCCCGAGCTGGGCGCCGAGCCCGGCCGCGCGCTCGGCCGGCTCACCGACATCGGGTGGGGCAACCGGCTGCGCGAGCTGTTCCACGGCGGCGACGGCCCGGTGCCGGACGACCTGCTGCGGGCCGTGATCCAGGTGCTGGCCGCCTGGGACTGGCGCGATCGGCCGGTGGCCGTGGTCAATCTGCCGTCGGCGTCGCGGCCGCAGCTCGTACGCTCCTTCGCCGAACGCCTGGCGCAGATCGGCCGGCTGACCTACCTGGGCGAGCTGGGCTACCGGGCGGGCTCGCCGGGGCAGCAGTTCAACAGCGCCAAGCGGGTGCAGGCGATCCGGGCCACGCTCGCCATGCCCAAGGACCTCGCGGGGCGCGTCGCGGAGTGCGGCGGCCCGGTGCTGCTCGTGGACGACCGGGTCGACACCGGCTGGACGATGACGCTCGCCACGGCCCTGGTCCGGCACGCGGGGGCCCCCGCGGTGCTGCCGCTGGCCCTCGCCACGGTCAGTTGACGCCCACCGGCCCCCGGGTGGGGGCCGGAAGGGCGGGTGGGCCCGTACGGCTCGGGTTAGAAGGGCGGGCGGGCGCCCAGGTGCATGATGGCCTTAGCGGCCAGGCGGCAGCCCGAGGCCAGTGACTCGGCCGGCGGCTTGCCCTCCAGCCACGGCGGCAGGAACCCGGCGCAGAACGCGTCACCCGCGCCCGTGCCGTCCACGATCTTCTCGACCGGCTCGGCGGCGGCGCGTACGGGGTCGGGGCGGCCGTTGCTGTACCACAGCGCGCCCTCCTTGTTCATCTTGATCACGACCTGCGGGAACCACGCGGTCAGCACCTTGGCCGCCGCCTCGGCGTCGTCGCGGCCGGTCAGCACCTTGGCCTGGTCGATGTTGGCGAACAGCAGCTTGGCGCCGTTGGTCCACTCCAGGAACGGCTCGGCCCCGGTGCGCTCCAGCGGCGCCGACGAGGCGCAGTCGACGGAGATCGACATCCCGGAGCGCCTGGCCATGTCGAGCGCGGCGAAGCCCGCCTCGCGCGAGCCCTCGTTCATCAGCGTGTAGCCGGACAGGTGCAGGTGGGCGCCCGAGGCGAACAGGTCGCGCGGCAGGTCCTCGGGGGACAGCGCGGCGTTGGCGCCGGGGTCGGAGAGCATGGTGCGCTCGCCCTTGTGCGTCACCAGCACCACGCAGGTGCCGGTGGGCCGCTCCGGATCCATGACCAGGCGCGCGTCGACGCCGTAGCCCATCAGCTCCATGTCGCGGTTGCGACCGGTGATGTCGGCGCCCCTGCGGCCGATGAAGGCGACCTCGGCGCCCTCGACGGCCAGCCAGGAGGAGATGTTGGCCCCGGACCCGCCGCCGTGCATGGTGACGACCGCCGGGGTGTCGCTCGCTCGGGCGAGCGCATAACGGGCGCGCGCCACCGCGTCGGTCATGAGATCGCCCACCACGACGACCCGCGTCATGATGCCACCACCTTGCTGCCTTCAGAACGACCCTGGCCACGGCAAAACTAACAGCTTCCGGGCCGACCGTGGGGCTGACCGGCGACACGAGGTGGGAGTCGATGCACAAGCGTTGCCCAAAACGGCCTCTGGTCTTGGCATTTGGGATGCGGGTCTACGCTCGTTGCTGTGGAGGCACAGTATCCGGCCCACTGGGAGGCCGACGTCGTCCTGGCGGACGGCGGCACCGCTCACGTACGCCCCATCAGGCCCGCCGACGCGGACCGCCTTCGCTCCTTCTACTCACGCCTGTCCGACGAGTCGATCTACTTCCGGTTCTTCGGACCGCGGCCGCGCCTGTCGGACCGCGACGTGGAGCGCTTCACCAACGTCGACTACGTCGACCGCGTCGCGCTGATCGCCACGATCGGCACCGAGATGGTGGCGGTCATCCGCTACGACAAGACCGGTCCAGGCGAGGCCGAGGTGGCCTTCCTCGTCGAGGACGCCCACCAGGGCCGCGGCGTCGCGTCCGTGCTCCTCGAGCACCTGGCCGCGACCGCCCGCGAGCAGGGCATCGAGACCTTCGTCGCCGACGTGCTGCCCGCCAACATGCGCATGATGGGCGTGCTGCGCCAGGCGGGCTACACCGCGCAGAGCCGGTTCGCCGACGGCGTCGTCCGCATGACGCTCGACCTGACCCCCACCGAGACCTCCGCCGAGGTGACCACCTCCCGCGAGCACCGCGCCGAGTCCCGTTCCATCGCCCGGCTGCTCACGCCCGGCTCGGTGGCGGTCATCGGCGCCTCCCGCGAGCCGGGCGGCGTCGGCCAGACCGTGCTGCGCAACCTGCTGGCCGCCGACTTCACCGGCCCCGTCTACCCGGTGCACCGCGAGGTGCGGGCGGTGGCGGGCGTACGCGCCTATCCGAGCGTCACCGCGATCGACGGCGACGTCGACCTCGCCGTGGTGGCCGTGCCCGCCGAGAGCGTGCTCGACGTGGTCGAGGAGTGCGCCCAGAAGGGCGTGCACGGGCTGGTCGTGGTGTCGTCGGGGTTCGGCGAGACGGGCGCGGAGGGCCGCGAGCGGCAGGACGAGCTGGCGCGCACCGCCCGCTCGTACGGGCTGCGCGTGGTCGGCCCCAACTGCCTCGGCATCGCCAACACCGACCGTTCCGTACGGCTCAACGCCACGCTCGCCGCCACGGTCCCCGGCCGGGGGAAGGTCGGCTTCTTCAGCCAGTCGGGCGCTCTCGGCACCGCGCTGCTGCAGCGGGTGGCGCAGCGCGGCATGGGCATCTCGTCGTTCGTCTCGGCCGGCAACCGGGCCGACGTGTCCGGCAACGACCTCCTGCAGTACTGGGAGGAGGACGACGCGACCGAGGTGATCCTGCTCTACCTGGAGTCGCTGGGCAACCCGCGCAAGTTCACCCGCCTGGCCCGGCGCATCAGCCGGCGCAAGCCGGTCGTGGTGGTCAAGAGCGGCGGCACTCCCTCGGGGCACTCGGCCGAGGAGCTGGGGCTGCCCGACTCGGCGATCAGCTCGCTGTTCGCCCAGGCGGGCCTGATCCGGGTGGACGACCTCATCCAGCTCTTCGACGTGGGGCAGCTCCTGGCCTACCAGCCGCTGCCCGCCGGGCCCAAGGTCGCGCTGGTCACCAACTCCGACGCGCTCGGCCTGCTCGCCGCCGACGCCTGCCTCGCGGCCGGCCTCGAACCGCGTCCCCCGGTCAACCTGGGGCCCGCGGCGGGAGCCGCCGAGTTCGGCGCGGCGCTGGAGGGGGAGCTCGCCTCCGCCGGCGTGGACGCCGCCGTCGTGATCTACATGCCGCCGCTGCCGGGCGACGCCGAGGCCGTGGCGGCCGAGCTGCTGCGGGTGTCCCAGGGCTCGGGGAAGCCGGTACTGACGACGTTCGAGGGGCATCTGGGGATGCATCCCGCGCTCCAGGTGACCGAGCCTGGGGCCTCGCGGGAGCGGCCGGCGCCGGCGCGGGGGTCCATTCCCTCGTACGCGGCTCCGGAGGAGGCGGTCCGCGCCCTCGCCCAGGCGGCCAGGTACGCGGCCTGGCGCGCCCAGCCCGCCACCCCGCCGCCCGCCCTCGACGACCTCGACCCGGCCCGCGCCCGCGCCCTGGTCCACGACCTCCTGTCCGTCCCCGAGCCCACGCCCGGGCCTGCTGCGGAGACCGCCGGGACGCGGCGCGGGGTGCGTTCGGCGGCGTTCGCCGAGCCCGGGCCGCCGGTCGAGATCGACGCGGCCGAGTTGCTCTCCTGCTACGGCCTGACCGTGTGGCCCGCCGAGATGGTCCGCTCGCCCGAGGAGGCCGTGGCCGCCGCCGAACGCCTCGGCTGGCCGGTGGTGCTCAAGGTGGCCGACCCCGGGGCCTCGCGCCGGGCCGGCACCGTACGCCTCGGCCTGACCGGCCCCGAGATGGTCCGCCACGCCTACGCCGAGTTCGCCGACCAGCTCGGCGAGAAGGTGCTGGCCGTCCAGCGGATGGCGCCGCAGCCCGCGGTCCCCACGGTGGTGGGGGTGGTCGAGGACCCGGCGTTCGGGCCGGTGGTGTCGTTCGGGCTGGGGGAGGTGACCGCGCGGCTCCTGCAGGACCAGGGCTACCGCCTGGCGCCGCTCACGGCGGAGGACGCCGCCGCCCTGGTCCGGTCGGTACGCGCCGCCCCGCTGCTCTTCGGCCAGTACGGCTACCCGCCCGTCGCCGTCGACGCCCTGGAGGAGCTGCTCGTACGGGTCGGCCGCCTGGCCAACGACCTGCCCGAGGTGGCCCGTCTGGACCTCGACCAGGTGCTCGTCGGCGAGTCGAGCGTGATGATCCTCGGCGCCCGCGCGACCCTGCGCACGCCGGCGGGGCCACGGCTCGACGGGGGCCCGCGCAGGTTGTCGTGACCAGGGCCGTCCAGGGCCGCTATGGACGCGGGCGTCTTCGGCTTGCCGCGAAACAGGTGGCCGGTGTGCCCCTTGCTGCCTGTCCGAAAGACGTTATAGAGCGTTATATCCGGCGGGTGAGTGCACGGCCGACCCCTGGCAGGATGGAGCCATGAGGGAAACCCGAGTCTCAGCCGCGGGCCTGCGTGAAGCGATCGAGCGCAGCGGCTACTATCCCGACCTCGTCACCGATGCGGTCGAATCCGCGCTGGGCAAGGAGGCAGTGACCGCGTTCGTGGTGCACCACGAGGCCACGTTCGATCCTGCGATGGAGGTGCGCAGGCACGTCACGGTCCTGGTGCTGACGGGCACGCGGCTGCTGGTCTGCCACACCGACGAGCACCCGGCGGTCGAGGGCGTCTCGACCTCGCACGCCTCCACCACCACGGAGGCCGTCCGGCTGAGCCGCGTCCAGTCGGTCGCCGTCACCCGCGTGGTCCCCGACCCCGCCTCCTACGTCCCGGGCGTCCCGCCCACCGAGGTCACGCTCACCATCGGCTGGGGGGCCATCTCCCACGTCGATCTCGAACCCGCCACCTGCGGCGACGAGAACTGCGAGGCCGACCACGGCTACACCGGCGCCATCACCGCCGACGACCTGTCCCTCCGGGTCAGCGAGGCGGCCGACGGGCCGGAGGCGGTCACGCACGTCCTGGCCTTCGCCAAGGCCCTGTCCGAGGCCACCGCCCGCGCCGCCGGCGCCTGACCCACCCACCCGGCGACCGAGGCCCGCTCCGCCGTCCGTCGCGACACGCCGGCCGGTCGCGGCCGAGGGCCGGCTCCGCCGCGCGTCGTGAAAGCGGCCAGGGGCGCTCCGCTGCCCGTCGCGACACACCGCCGCGCTCGGTGGCCTGCTATGCCGTGCGCCGCGGAAAGCCGCCGCACGTGGTCCCGGCCTGCCCGTGGCGTGTGCTCCGGCCGTCTCCCCCCGTACGGCTAGGATGTGGACATGCTGCTGCCAGGCTACGGCGGGGGGTCGCTGGCCGACCTGCCCGGCGCTCTGCTGGCCGCCTTGGGAGTGCCCGAGCCCGCCCGTCATGAGAACGCCGGCCTGACTCTGGCGCCCGCCGACAGCGTCTGCCTGTTCCTCGTCGACGGCCTGGGCGCCGACCTGCTGCGCGCTCACCCCGAGGCCGCCCCGTTCCTGTCCTCCCTGACCGCCCGCACGCTCACGGCCGGGTTCCCCGCCACCACCGTCACGAGCCTGTGCTCGCTCGGCACCGGCATGACCCCCGGCGAGCACGGCATGCTGGGCCTGACCCTCGCCGTCCCCGGCACCGGTCACCTGTTCAACTGCCTGCGCTGGAGCCTTCCCGGCGGCCTGAGCATGGACCCCGAGCAGTGGCAGCCCGCCAAGACCGTCTACCAGCGGGCCGCCGAGGCCGGCGTCCGGCCGAGCTACGTGGCCCCCGCCGAGTTCGAGGGCACCGGCCTGACCAGGGCCGTCTACCGCGGCGTCCGCTACCTCGCGGCCGACACCGTGGACGAGCGCATCGCCCGCGTGCACGAGGCCCTGCGCGAGCCCCACGCCCACGTCACCGTCTACTACGGCGACCTCGACGCCGCCGGCCACATGGTGGGCTGGGGCAGTGACGAATGGCTGCGTCAGCTCGCCGTCGTGGACGACATGGCCGCCCGGCTGGCCGAGGGCCTGCCGCCCGGCTCCGCCCTCTACGTCACCGCCGACCACGGCATGGTCAACGCCACCGAGAAGGTCGACGCCGAGCAGGTCCCCGAGCTGATGGAGGGCGTCGCGCTGCTCGGCGGCGAGGCGCGGGCCAGGCACGTCTACGCCGAGCCGGGCGCCGCCCGCCACGTGCTGGAGGCGTGGGCCGAGACCTTCCACGGCAAGGCGTGGGTGGTCTCGCGCCAGGAGGCGGTGGACTCCGGCTGGTTCGGGCCCCGCGTACGCGAGGAGTGGCTGGGGCGCATCGGCGACGTCGTGGCGGTCCCGCACGACGGCCTGGCCATCGTCGCCCCTTCCCGCCACCCCGTCGAGGCGCTGTTCACCGGCTACCACGGCTCGATGACCGCCGCCGAGCAGAACGTCCCGCTCCTGGAGGTACGCCCGTGACGGGCCCGCTGATCACCGCCGCCGACCTCGCCGCGCTCGGCCCCGACGTGACGTTGCTGGACGTCCGCTGGCGGCTCGGCGGCCCGCCTGGCGTCGAGCTCTACCGCGAGGGCCACCTGCCGGGCGCGGTCTTCTGCGACCTCGACCACGACCTCGCCGCGCCCCCCGGCGGTGGCGGCCGCCACCCGCTGCCCGATGCGGAGGCGTTTCAGGCCGCGATGCGCCGGCTCGGGGTGCGGCACGGGCGGCCGGTCGTCGTCTACGACGACGCCGGCTCCACCTCCGCCGCCCGCGCCTGGTGGGCGCTGCGCTACTTCGGCCACCAGGACGTACGCGTGCTCGACGGCGGCCTGCCCGCCTGGACGGCCGCGGGCCTGCCGCTCACCAAGGAAGCCCCCGGCGTCGCCGAGGGCGACTTCACCGCCCGGCCGGGCGGCATGCCGGTCCTGACCGCTGACGAGGCCGGCGCGATCGCCACGGAAGGCGTGCTGCTCGACGCGAGGGCGGGGGAGCGGTTCCGGGGCGAGGCCGAGCCGATCGATCCGGTGGCCGGGCACATCCCTGGCGCGGTGAGCGCCCCCACCACCGAGAACGTCGGCCCCGACGGCAGGTTCCTCGACCCCACGGCGCTCCGGGCCCGTTTCGCCGCGCTCGGGGCGGGGGAGGACGTGCCGACCGGCGCCTACTGCGGCTCCGGCGTGACGGCGGCGCACGAGGTGCTGGCGTTGGAGCTGGCCGGGCTGCCCGCCGCCCTCTACGTCGGCTCCTGGTCCCACTGGGTGACCGACCCCGCCCGCCCGGTCGCGACCGGCGGCTAGCGCCGGGAACCGCGGGCGTTAGCCGCGCGGCGCTGGCATCGGACCTCGTGATCATCTGGATCAACGGCACCCACGGCGCGGGCAAGACGACGACCAGTGCACTCGTGCAGCGGCTGATCCCGGACTCACGGGTGTTCAACGCCGAGAAGGTCGGCGAGGCGCTCATGGACATCACGCCGGGGCTGCCCGCGACGGGCAACTTTCAGCACTGGCCGCCGTGGCGGCCGCTCGTGGTCGAGACCGCCCGCCGCGTGCTCGACTACACCGGCGGCACGCTGGTGATGCCCATGACCGTCCTGGTCGAGGAGTACTGGCGCGAGATCAGCACGGGCCTCGCCCGCCATGACATCCCGGTACGCCACTTCGTCCTCCACGCCGACCAGGACACCCTCCGCGGGCGCATCGAGGGGGACAAGCTCCTCGGCCCCGTCCCCTCCCCGTTCCGTCTCCACCACCTAGAGCCCTACGCCGAAGCGGCCCGTACGTGGCTGCACGCCGAGGCCGAGGTCGTCGACACCACGCACCTCACGCCCGCCCAGGTCGCCCTGCGGATCGCGGAGGCCGTCGAGGGCTGAGTCAGTAGAGCGGCCGGTCGCCCGCGCCGAAGCAGGTGAACTCGTACACGCCGGTCTTGGCCGCGGCGGCGGCGAGGGCCGCGTCCGGCGGCTGCCCGACCGCGACGAGCTCGTGGAAGGCGCTCATCACCGCCCGCGCCGCCTCGTCCTGCACCGGCACCATCCCGGCGATCACGCACGACGTCCCCTGCGCCAGGAACGTCCCCGGCAGCCCGAGCGGCGCCCCCTCGACCGGCGCGCGCGACATGCCGGAGTTGCACGCCGACAGCACCACCAGCTCCGGCGCCCGGTCCAGCGTCAGCAGGTCGTAGGCCATCAGCAGCCCGTCGTCCAGGGTGATGCCGGACATCAGGGGGCTGCGGGCGTGGAAGACGCCGTGCGCGGCCAGGTGCAGCACGTCCACCTCGCCGAGGGCGTCGAGGACGCGGCCGCCGCGCGCGGGGATCTCGGCGGCGACGCGATGGCAGGCCAGGACGTGCGCCACCTCGGCGTGCGCGTGCGTCAGGCCGGGCCCGGCCGCCGCGGCGACCCGGGGCACGCCGGCGCCGCGCCGGTCGTGCCGCGCCCGTGCCCGCAGCCAGCCTGCGGCGCTGGCCGCCACGCCGACCGGACGTTCGCGCAGGCTGGGCAGCGCGCTCCAGGGCAGCGTGTGCAGGGCTCCGACCGGCACCACCACCAGCGGCCCGCCGCCCAGCTCGGCGTCGAGCGGCCCGAACAGCAGCCGGTCCACCTCCTGCGCCGCGACCTCCAGATCGTTCCCGCCGTCCGGGCCCGCGGACGCGGACCAGTCGCGCCGCTCGCCGTGCCGCCGCAGCGCGTAGCGCAGCCGTACGACGGCCTCCTCGACCGCCCGCACCCCGCCCAGCCAGCGCAGCAGCACCCGCTCCCCGCCGACCAGCACCGCGAGCAGCGACTCCCCGTCGATCACGAACTCCACCAGGGCGCCCGGGCCCAGCTCCGCGCGCACCCGCTCGGGATCGGTCGCCGGTGAGCCGTGCGCGGGCGCCGTGACGGCCCGCCACCGCTCGGCCCACTCGAACACGTCGTCCGGCCGGCCCTCCCGCACCGCCAGCGAGAGCCCGAACGCCGCCAGCCGCTCCCCGGCCCGCGCCGCGTGGGCCCGCAGCGACGGGTCGTCGAAGCACTCCACGCCCTCGCCGATCTCGGTCAGCCCTTCGCGTACCGCGCGGAAGGCGCCCGGCACGTCCTCGCGCAGCGCCGCCTCCAGCGCCAGCGCGTGCTGCCGCACCGGCGCGGGCACCTGCCACTCGCCGGCCAGCCGCCCGCCGGAGTACGGCTCGTCGGGCCGCTCGTCCACGGCCGCGTGCCGGGTCAGCCGGGCGAGCTGCGCCGAGGCCGCCGGATGGTCGTCGACCGCGAGCGCCGCCTCGGCCGCCGTGAGCCGCAGCGCCGCCGCTCCCGGGAGCTGGGCGAGGCCGTCCTCCAGCTCGTCGGCGCAGGCGATCAGGCCGGACACCAGGTCGGGCGTGACGGGCCCGAGGGCGAGGCGCGAGCGCAGCACGACCTCTCTGGCCAGCGGCAGCCACGAGGTGCGTTCCTGCCCGGCCAGCTCCTCCGCCGCCTGCTCGCCGACCTGCAGCGCCCGGTGCGGGTCGCCGGTGAGCAGCTCGACCTGGGCCAGCTTCAGCCGCGCCTCGGCGAGCGTCACCCGCGCCCCGCACGCCTCCAGGTCGGGCACGGCCAGCTCGAGCATCGCCCTGGCCTCGCCGGGCAGGTGAGCGGCCAGCAGGGCGCCGGCGAAGTCGGCCCGCATGGTCGCGAGCCGCTCCGGATAGCCGAACAGCGTGTCCTCGGCCTCCCGGTAGTAGTGGAAGGCGCCGGCGATGTCGCCCCTGCGTACGGAGAGGAAGGGCAGGTTGGCGGCCGAGAGCCGGGCGAGGTGGCGCAGGCCCGCGTGCTGGGAGATCTCCAGGCACGCGGTGAGGTCGCGCATGGCGGCCTCCCACTCGCCCCGCCAGCAGCGGACCAGGCCCCGGTTGAGCAGCCCGCCGGCGAGGAACCTGCGGTCGTCCACGGTGCCGGGGGCGTGCACGAGGGCGCGCAGCGCCCGGTCGCAGGAGGCGATGGCCTCCTGGTGGCGGCCCAGGTGGGCGAGCGCGACCGCGCGCTGGGTGTCGAGCTTGGCCCGGTCGAGCGGGCGCAGGTAGGCCCAGGCCAGGGCGGCCACGCGGAGGGCCTGGAGGGGGTGGCCGAGCTCGGTGCGTACGGTGACCAGCGACAGCCGCGCCTGCGCCACCCGCTCGCGCGGCGCGCCCGGCACGGCGATCGCGGCCCGCAGGTGGCGCTCGGCGCTGTCGAGGTCGCCCAGCTCGCGGTCGGCCAGCGCCATGGCCCGCAGTGCCACGGCCTCGGCCTCGCAGGCGCCGGACCGGCGGGCGGCGGCGAGCACCGTGCCGGCGGCGCGCAGGGCGTGCTCGGGATCGACCAGCGAACGCAGCATGGCCGCCTCGGCCGCCTCGACGAGCAGACGGGGGGCGTCGCTCATGGCCGGCCCCGAGGGGAACGGTCGGCTGAGGACATGCCCCTCCCGTCGGGGCCGCGGGTCCAGGTGGCCGGGCGGATCACGGTCGGATGCGCACCCAGCGGGTCTGTACGGGCGCGTGCCCCGGCCGATGGCAGACCACGCTGAGCCAGCCCGGAGGCAGCCCGGTGGCCGCGAAACAGCCGTTGCGGCTGATCCGCCGGGACAACGTCAGATGCGGGGTGCGTACGTCGACCAGCGTGTCCTCCCCGGGATAGGGGAGCACCTGCCCGGCCACGTCGATGAGCCCGTCGCCGACCGTCACCTCCAGGTCGAACGTCAGCCCGTCGGCGACGAACCGCACCAGGTGCGAGCCGTCCTCGCCCCGCGCCCCCGCGCCGGCGAGCATGGCCTCGGCGACCGGGGCGGCGGTGAGCGAGCCCGCGACGCGCAGGCCGTAGACCTCGCGCGCGGCGGTGGTCACGTGGGCCGGGGGCGGGTCGGTCCCCGCGGCCAGCCGGAGCGCCGCCAGGAAATACTCGTCGTCCATCATTGCGCCATCTCCTGAGATGAGATCAGAGTGCGCAGTTTTTCCAGGCAGCGGGCCCGGGTGGGGCCGACGCTGCCGATGGGCATCCCGAGCCGGGCAGCGGTCTGCCGGCTCCCGAGGTCGATCGCGACCAGCTGCAGCAGCGTGCGGCAGGGCTCGTGCATGGTGGAGACCGCCTTCCAGAGCAACTGCCGGTCGTCGTCGCGGAGGACGGCCGCGCCCGGCTCGGGCTCCTCGACCGCCGCCAGGACGTGGACGCCGGAACGGCGGCCCTCGCGCAGGATCTGCAGCGCCTCGCGGCGCACGACCGTGGCCAGCCACGCGCCCAGCCGCTCGGGCTCCCTGATGTCCTCCAGGCGCTGCAGCAGCCGCAGCCAGCCGCCCTGCACCACGTCGGCCGCGTCGGCGGCACCGAGCCCGCTCGCGCGGGCCACCGCCCACATGAGCGGGCCGAACTCGGCCTCGAGCGCGTCCCACGCCGACCGATCGCCGTCGGCGGCGGCTCGCAGCAGCTCCGCTGGGGCGCGCTGGGGGTGCACGAGGACTCCTTCACGTCAGGGACGGGGAGGCGATCATTCCTCCCCGTGATCGAACGTGGACTGAGCGTAAACTCTACAGACTCGCCGGAACGACAACTCCCAGATCGGGAATTTGCCGGGCGCCATCCCCGTCGAGCATCCGCCGCACCACCTCCTTGGCCGGCTCGGCGACGGCCGCGGCCGCGATCGTCCCCGACACCAGCGCCGCGGCGAACGACGTGCCGCTCCACGTCGCGAACCCGCCGAACTCGCCGAGGTCCGGATAGCTGCTCTCCAGCCAGTCGCCGCGTGCGCAGGCGTCCACCCACGTGCCGTAGCCGGAGTAGGCGGCGCGCCGCCGCCCCGTCGCCTCCAGCGCCGCCACGCCGACCACGGCGGGCAGCGCCGCCGGCCAGAACGGGCGGTCGGAGGCGGTGTTGCCGGCGCAGGCCACGGTCACGGTGTCGCTCAGCGCCGCGATCGCGTCGTTCAGCAGGGGCGGTGGCCGGTCGTCGAAGGTGTGGCCGCCGAAGGACAGGTTGATCACGTCGGGCGGGTCCTCGCGCAGGCGGTGCAGCGCGCGGATCACGCTCGCCTCGTCGCCGACGCCGTCGCCGTCCAGCACCCGCCGCACCCGCAGCGACACGCCGGGCGCCAGGCGCGCCAGCAGGCCCGCGATGAACGTCCCGTGCCCCGCCTGCTGTCCCTCGGCCGCGTCGGCGTCCTCCGGGCCCACGCGGGCGAACCACTCCGTGCCCGACCACCACGGATGCTTGGCCACGCCCGTGTCGAGCACCGCCACCGTCGCCGCGGAACGGTTCCTGACCGGCCGGTACGGGATCGGCTCCACCGGGAACGGCCGCGACGCCGGGCCGCCGAAGAACAGCGGCTGGCCGCGGAACACGTGGTTGGGTGAGGCCCGCAGGCCCCTGGCGTGCAGCTCGGAGGCGAGCTCGCAGGGGTCCACCCCGGGCGACAGGTGCGCGACGCAGACCCCGTCCGCCTCGGAGACGGCCTGGGTCCAGCGGGCGACGGCGGACAAGGTGCTCCGGTCGCCCAGCAGCTGACCTGGACGGATGAGCGCCTCGCCGACAGATTGGAAGTTCATGGCGACGTATGTTTCCCGCCCGCACCAGGTGTCACGCGACACTCCCGCACCAACTTGGTATGGCCCCCCACTGGTGCCGGGTGGCGACCGACGGTAGTCTCTCCCTAGTCACTTGTGATCATCCCTATGTACGAGGCCGTTGGGGAAGGCGCACCTCGTACCGAACGGGAGGTCCGGTGTCTGCACGTGGCGTCCTTTACGTCCACTCGGCTCAGCCCGCGCTGTGCCCTCATATCGAATGGGCGGTCGCGGGTGTCCTTGGCGTGCCCGTAGACCTGACGTGGACGCCGCAGCCCGCCGCGCCCAACGTCGTACGGGCGCAGGCCGAGTGGGAGGGCAGGCCCGGCATCGCGGCCGCCATCGCCTCCTCGCTCATGGGCTGGCAGCGGCTCAGGTTCGAGATCACCGAGGACGCCTCGCCGGGCGTGGACGGCTCCCGGCACTGCTATACGCCGACCCTGGGCGCCTTCACGGCGGTCATCGGGGTCAACGGCGACATCATGGTCCCCGAGGACCGGCTCAGGGCCGCGATGATGCTGGCCGCCCAGGGGCGCTGTGTGCTTGAGGAAGAGCTCGACAAGCTGCTCGGCCGGCCGTGGGACGAGGAGCTGGAGCCCTTCCGGTACGCCGGGGACGGCGCTCCCGTCCGCTGGCTGCACGCCGCCGTCTGACCGGCGCCCACCCGACCTCCCCCTGAAAAGGCCCCCACCGTTCGCCGGTGCGGGGCCTTTTGGGCTGTGTGCGGCGCCCGCCGTTCCTGACGCAGCAGAAAAGCCCCGCGCTCGCCGCCGGAAGAGGGCGAGTGCGGGGCCTTTCGGAGAAAGCCGGTGTTACAGGGGGATGTTGCCGTGAGCGCCCCGGGCGGGGGTCGCCTGGGTGAGGACCTTGGCGATGGCGCCGCGCGTCTCCCCGGGGCTGATCACCTCGTCGATGACCCCGAGCTCCTGAGCGCGTTCGAGCCCGCCGGCCAGCTTCTGGTGCTCCTCGGCCAGCCGCTCCTCCAGCGCCGCCCGCTCCTCCTCGGCCGCGGCGGCCAGCTCGCGCCGCTTGAGGATCCGCACCGCCGCCACGGGACCCATGACCGCGACCTCGGTCGTGGGCCAGGCGAAGACCTTGGTGGCGCCGAGGGCGCGGGAGTTCATGGCGATGTACGCCCCGCCGTACGCCTTGCGCGTGACGAGCGTGACGCGCGGCACCGAGGCCTCGGCGAAGGCGTGCAGGAGCTTGGCGCCGCGCCGTACGACGCCGTCGTGCTCCTGCCCGACGCCCGGCAGGTAACCGGGAACGTCCACCAGGACAACCAACGGCACGCCGAACGCGTCACACATGCGTACGAACCGGGCGGCCTTCTCGGCGGACGTGGCGTCGAGGCAGCCGCCGAGCCGCATCGGGTTGTTGGCGATGACGCCGACGGTCCGGCCCCCGAGGCGGCCGAGCGAGGTGACGATGTTCGGCGCCCACTTGGGGTGCAGCTCGATGCCGGGCTCGTCGAGCAGGCCGTTGACGAGCGGCTTGACGTCGTAGGCCCGCCGCGCGGACTCCGGCAGCAGCGTGGAGAAGTCCACTTCCTCGATTTCTCCCGCGCGCACCCGCCCCTGGTGGCCGAGGAGCGTGGCGAGCTGGCGCGCCCTGACGTAGGCGTCGGTCTCGGTCTTGGTGACGACGTGCACGACGCCGCTGCGCTTGCTGTGCGGCTCGGGGCCGCCGAGCGCGGCGGCGTCGACGCTCTCGCCGGTGACGCTGCGGACGACGTCGGGGCCGGTGACGAAGATGCGGCCGGTGTCGGCCAGGATGACCAGGTCGGTGAGCGCCGGCCCGTAGGCGGCGCCGCCCGCGGCCGGGCCGACGACCACGGAGATCTGCGGGACGACCCCGGACGCCTTGGTCATGGCGGCGAAGACCCTGCCGACCGCGTGCAGCGACTCGACGCCCTCGGTGAGGCGGGCGCCGCCGGAGTGCCAGATGCCGATGACCGGCACCCGCTCGCGTACGGCGACGTCGTAGGCGTGGACGATGTGCTCGCAGCCTTCGCTGCCCATCGCACCGCCCTGGAAGCGGGCGTCACTGCAGAAGGAGACGACGGGCACGCCTTCGACGCGGCCCATGGCGGCGAGGACGCCGCTCTTGTCCTCCGGGGTGATCAGCCGCAGCGAGCCCTCGTCGAGCAGGGCCGACAGGCGGACGAGTGGGTCACGGGGATCGGCGGGCTCCTGATCGGAGCCGGGCCTCACCACCCCGTTGTCGAGCACGGTCATTTAAGCCCCCTTGAACACGACGGACACGTTGTGCCCGCCGAAGCCGAACGAGTTGTTCACTGCGGCGATGTCGCCTTCGGGCAGCTTGCGATTCTCGCCGTGGACGAGATCCACCTCGATGCCGTCGTCGAGGTCGTGCAGGTTGATGGTGGCGGGGACGATCCGGTCCTGCAGCGCCTTGATGGTGAAGACGGACTCGATGCCGCCCGCGCCGCCGAGCAGGTGCCCGGTCATGGACTTGGTCGAGGTGACCAGCGGGTGCGTGCCGATGGCCTTGGCGATCGCCCGGACCTCGCCGACGTCGCCCGCGGGGGTCGAGGTGGCGTGCGCGTTGACGTGCTTGATGTCCTGGCCGGAGACGCCGGCGTTGTTGAGCGCCTGGGTCATGGCCATGATGATGCCCCGGCCCTCGGGCTCGGGCTGGGTGATGTGGTGCGCGTCGGCGGAGTAGCCGACGCCCGCGCAGTAGGCGTAGATGCGCGCGCCGCGCGCCTTGGCGTGCTCCTCGGACTCCAGCACGATGATGCCGGCGCCCTCGCCGAGCACGAACCCGTCGCGGTCGCGGTCCCACGGGCGGGACGCGCCGGCCGGGTCGTCGTTGCGGGTGGACATGGCCCGCGCGGCGGCGAAGGCCGCGATGTTGAGCCCGTGGATGGCGGCCTCGGTGCCGCCGGCCACCACGACGTCGGCGCGGCCGGCCCTGATCATGTCCATGGCGCTGCCGATGGCCTCGGCGCCGGAGGCGCACGCCGACACGGTGGCGTGCACGCCCGCCTGAGCGCCCAGGTCGAGGCCGATCCAGGCGGCCGGGCCGTTGGGCATGAGCATGGGCACGGTGAACGGCGACAGGCGGTTCCAGCCCCGCTCACGGTAGGTGTCGTAGGCGTTCAGCGTGGTGGTGATGCCGCCGATGCCGCTGGAGACCACCACGCCCAGCCGCTCGGGAGCCACCTCGGGGGCGCCGGCGTCCTGCCAGGCCTCCCGTGCGGCCACCAGCGCGAACTGCTCGCTGCGGTCGAGCCTGCGGGCCTCGGGCCGGGGCAGCACCTCGGCCGGATCGACGGCGGCCGTCCCCGCGAACTTCACGGGGACGGTGTCGATCCAGTCCGCGGCGAGGGTCTCGACACCCGACTGACCGGCGAGGAGCGCCGCCCAGGTCGAGGTGACGTCTCCACCGACGGGCGTCGTCGCGCCAAGCCCGGTGACGACGACACGTACCCGGTTCGCACTCACGTTTCGCGCTCCTTGCTGGTGATCAGTTGTGTGCTGCGGTGGTTTTCAGCCCTGGATGAAGTTGAGGACGTCCTTGACCGTCTTCAGGTTCTTGAGCTGGTCGTCGGGGATCTCGACGCCGAACTCGTCCTGGGCGGCCACGGCGATCTCGACCATGGACAGGGAGTCGATGTCGAGGTCGTCCACGAAGCTCTTCTCGGGGGTCACCTCGGAGGCCGGAATCCCGGTGATCTCGTTGATGATCTTGCCGAGGCCCGCAAGGATGTCCTGCTCGGTGGCAGCCATGTCGTTGTTCTCCTTTAGTTTTTCTTGGATCCGCGCGGCCCGAGGACCGCGCAAGCGAGTGGTGCGGGCGGGATCCTACGGGATCTCGATCACTTGGCCCGCGTACGTGAGCCCCGCGCCGAAGCCCAGCACGAGCGCCAGCCCGCCGGATTGCACCTCGCCGCGCTCCAGCATGCGCGAGAGCGCGAGCGGGATGGAGGCGGCGGAGGTGTTTCCCGCGGTGACGATGTCGCGCGCCACCGCGGCCTTGTCGGCGCCCAGCTTACGGGCGATCGCCTCGATGATGCGCAGGTTGGCCTGATGGGGGACGAAGGCCGACAGCTCGGACGGGTCGACGCCCGCCCGCTCGCAGGCCTCCAGGGCCACCGGGTGCAGCGCGGTGGTGGCCCAGCGGAAGACCGTCTGCCCCTCCTGGTGGAGGAAGGTCGTGCGGTCCTGGATCGCGATCGCGTCGGACTTGTCGCCGGCGCTGCCCCAGACCACGGGGCCGATGCCGGGGGTCTCGGCGGGGCCGACGACCGCGGCGCCCGCGCCGTCCGCGAAGATCACGGCGGTGGAGCGGTCGGTCCAGTCGACCCACTGCGACAGCTTCTCGCTCCCGATGACCAGGACGTTCCTGGCCGAACCACCGCGTACGGCGGCGCTGGCGGTGGCGAGCGCGTAGCAGAAGCCCGCGCAGGCGGCGTTGACGTCGAACGCGCCAGGCGACTTGATGCCGAGGCGGTGCGCCACGATGGCCGCGGCGTTGGGGATCTGCGTCTCCAGCGTGCAGGTGGCGACGATCACCAGGTCGACGTCGTCGGGCGACAGCCCGCTCGCGGCGAGCGCCTTGCCGCCCGCGATGGCGGCCATGTCCTCGACCGACTCGCCCGCGGCGGCGACCCTGCGCTCCTTGATGCCGACGCGCGACTGGATCCACTCGTCGTTGGTGTCCATGGTCTTGGCGAGGTCGTCGTTGGTGACGACGTTGGCCGGCTGGTAATGGCCGAGCGCCAGCACCCGGGCGCCGGGGGCGATGTCGGGAATCCTCACTTGATCAGCTCCCTGGCCGCTTCGAGGTCGTCTGGTGTCTTCAGCGCCACGGTCTCGACGCCGCGCAGCCCGCGCTTGGCGAGGCCGGTCAGCGTGCCGCCGGGCAGCAACTCGATCATCCGGGTGACGCCGAGCCCGGCCATGGTCTCCATGCAGGCGTCCCACCGGACGGGGCTGCTGACCTGCTTGACCAGGCGATCGACGAACTCGGCGCCGCCGGCGACCGATCGGCCGTCGGCGTTGGAGAGCAGTGTCACCCGCGGGTCGGCGGGCGTGAGGGCCTCGGCGGCGGCGCGCAGGCTCTCCACGGCCGTCGCCATGTGCCGGGTGTGGAAGGCGCCCGCCACGGACAGGGGGCGCAGCCGGGCGCGGGCCGGGGCGTCCTCGGCGAAGGCCGCGAGCTGCTCCAGCGTGCCCCCGGCGACGATCTGGCCGGCGCCGTTGATGTTGGCGGGAGTGAGCCCGTGCCTGTCGATGGCGGCCAGCACCTCGTCCTCGGCGCCGCCGAGCACGGCGGTCATGCCGGTCTCGGTGATCGCCGCGGCCTTGGCCATGGCCTGGGCCCGCTCGCGGACGAGGGAGAGCGCCTGCTCGGCCGTGAGCACCCCGGCCAGCGCGGCCGCGGCGAACTCGCCCACGCTGTGTCCGGCGAGCACGTCGGGCTGCACGCCCAGGGCCTCGGCCGAGGCGAGCGCGGCGGCCACGAGCAGCGGCTGGGCGACGGCCGTGTCACGGATCTCGTCGGCGCCGGCGGTCGTGCCATAGGCGATCAGGTCGATCCCGGCGACCTCGGACCAGGCGCCGAGCCGGTCGGCGAGACCGGGCAGCTCGAGCCAGGGAGTGAGGAAGCCTGGAGTTTGGGCACCTTGGCCCGGAGCGACGAGTACAAGCACGCATTCCACCATGCCCTGTAGAGGTTCGACACGCGGCTGGAGATCCATACGAACTTTGTCCAGGCTTATTTGTAGGAACCCCACAGTGATGATTTCGGCCCGATTACGTTAGGGGTCGCCATGTAACGGCGGCTTCCGCGAGCCTGCCGAGGATCAGGCCGACCTGGAGCGTGAAGGCCGAGCGGCCCTCCGTGGGCTGGTAGCCGGTCAGCTCGGTGATCTTCTTCAGCCGGTAGCGCACGGTGTTGGGATGGACGAACAGCAGCCGCGCGGTCGCCTCCAGCGACGTGCCCTGCTCCAGATAGGTCGCCAGCGTGTCGAGCAGCGGCGTGCCGGCCAGCGGCAGGTAGACGTTCTCGATGAGCTGCTCCCTGGCGTCCTCGTCGCCGTCGAGCGCCCGCTCGGCCAGCAGGTCCTCGGCGTGGGCGGGACGGGGCGCGTCGGGCCAGCCCGCGGAGGCCTTCAGCCCGGCCAGCGCCGCCCGCGCGGAGCGGGGGGCGGCGTGCAGGTCGGGCACCTCGGGGCCGATGACGATGGGCCCCATGCCGAAGCGGGACACGACCTGCTTGGCCGCGACGTCGACGTCGTCGGCCCCGCCGACGATCACGACGAGCCGGTCGGCCTGTACGCCGGCCAGCAGGTCCATGCCGATGCGGCGGCCGCGTTCGCGCAGCCCGTCGATGACCGCGCGGGGATCGCCCTCGGGCGCGTGGCCGGCGATGACGACCACGGGGGAGGAGGTCCAGCCGAGCGCCGCGGCCCAGGAGTGGAGCCCGTCGTCGACCTCGCCCCGGACCAGGGCGTCCACGATCAGCGCCTCCAGCCGGGCGTCCCAGGAGCCGCGCGCCTCGGCCTCGCGGGCGTAGACGTGCGCGGCCGCGAAGGCCACGTCGCGGGTGTAGCGCAGCATGGCCTGCTGGAGCTGGTCCTCGCCGCCGGGCGCGGCCAGCTCGTGGGTCTGCGCCTCGACGACCTCGACCACGACGCGCACGATGTCGACGGTCTGCTGCAGCGAGATCGAGCGCTTGAGCTCGCGCGGAGCGGTGCCGAAGAACTCGATGCTGGGCGTCGGCCGGTCCTCGCCGGCGCTGGAGAACCACTCGACGAACGCCGCGATGCCGGCCTGCGCGACGAGCCCCACCCAGGAGCGGTCCTCGGCGCTGAGCGCGCGGAACCAGGGAAGCTGCTCGTCCATGCGGGCCAGCGCCGCGGTGCCGAGCGAGCCCATGGCCCGCTCGAGCCTGCGTGTGGTGTCCTCCCGGGTCCGGTCTGTCACGCACTCTAGAGTGCCAGGTGGCTCGCGATGAACGCGACGCCACTCGGCCTGCGCGACTGGCCGAACCCGTGCTCAGATCACCGCGACTGCGGTGATCAGGCCGATCGCCACGTGCGTCACCGCCAGCAGCCGCGCGCCCGGCTGCAGCTCGGGCTCCTGGACCAGGTCGCGTACGGAGATGCCGACGATCCGGTCGAAGACCAGCATCGCCACGGTCTGCACCACGATGCCGACCAGGCCGAACACCGCCGTGCCCGCCAGTCCCTCGGCGAGCCGTCCGCCGGAGGCCCAGATGGAGGCGGCCACGATCAGGCCGACCGCCGCCATGGCGGAGGAGGCCAGCAGGGTGGCGTTGGGGTTGCGTCCGCTGCGGATGATCTCGCTCAGCTTGCCCGGCGTGGCCCAGTCGATCACGTAGAAGCCCACGATCATGAGCAGGACGCCCACGGCGGCGTACGAGGCGACGGCACCGGAGCCGCGGGCGAGGGTTTCCAGAAGGGTCACGTCTGTTCCTTGGTTCGTTCTAAGGGGGATGTCAGTCGGCGATGCGGTGCGGGACGAAGGAGGAGGTGTCGTCGGTGATCAGGCCCGTGCTCTCCCTGATGCCGAGCCCGGCGGCCTCGTCGGCGACCACCCAGGCGCCGAGCACCGGGCGCTGGCCGCCGAACTCCGGCAGCGCCTCGAAGCCCTGATGGACGTAGCCCTCGCGGCCGTAGCGGCCGGGCGTCTCCTGCGTGCCCCCGGGGGTGACGATCCTCATGGAGGCGCCCTCCCTGCCGAGCAGCGGCTTGGAGATGTACGAGGTGAGCTCGCGCGGCCCGTCGAGATAGGCGGGCAGCAGCGAGGGGTGCCCGGGATAGAGCTCCCACAGCACGGCGAGCAGCGCCTTGTTGGACAGCAGCGCCTTCCACAGCGGCTCGACCCAGGTGGCGTGACGCACGGCGTGGCGGCCGAAGTCGTCCGAGAGCATCCACTCCCACGGATAGAGCTTGAACGCCGAGCGGAGCACCTGGTCGCCGGCGTCCACGAAGCGGCGTTCGCGGTCGTCCCAGCCGATGTCCTCCATCGCGACCGAGATCGTCGCGTGCCCCGCCTGCTCGGCGGTCTCCTGCAGGTAGGCGACCGTCATGGCCTCCTCGCCGGTCTCGTCGGCGTTGGTGAAGGCGAAGTGCACCGGGCCGGGCGGCAGCCGCAGCGCGCGCCAGCGGTCGATGAGCCGCTCGTGCAGGGAGTTCCACTGGTCGTCGCCGGGGTGCACGTCCTGCAGCCAGAACCACTGCACGACCGACGCCTCCACCAGCGAGGTGGGCGTGTCGGCGTTGTACTCCAGCAGCTTGGCCGGGCCGGTGCCGTCGTAGCGCAGGTCGAAGCGGCCGTACAGGTGCGGGTCACGCCGCTCCCAGGAGCGCGCGACCTCCTCCCACGCCCACTCTGGCACGGCGAAGTCGGCGAAGCGGCCGGTGCTCACCACGTGCTCGACGGCGCGCAGGCACATGCCGTGCAGCTCCTCGACCTGCTCCTCCAGCGCCTCGATCTCCTCCATCGAGAAGACGTAGTGCACCGACTCGTCCCAGTAGGGCCGGGTGAGGCCCGTGGGGTGGGCGGCGCGGTGGTAGGCCAGGCCCTGCCCCTCGATCGTCTTCTCCCAGCCGTCCCTGGGAGTGCTGTGCTCGCGACGCATGCCTCAGCTCCCGCCGCTCCAGCTCTTGCCGAAGCCGCCACGCTGGATGGACTTGCCGCTGCGGGAGGAGATGTCCACGTCGGTGGGCCGGTAGGTGGTGCCGCCCCGGATCTTGTTGCCGGTGCGGGTGCCTCCGTAGTACCACATGTACGCCCCGCGCGATCCGCCGTAGTAGTGCGCGTGGCCGTCGTCGTCGTCGCAGTAGTCGTCGTCCACGACCTCGTACGTGCCGTCGGCGAGCTGCACCACGCAGTCGGCGGTGACCTCGTCGTCGTCGGCGGTGGCGGCGCAGTAGCCGACGAGGACCACGGAGATGACGCCCAGGATGGTGAGCTGGACGACTTTTGAGGATTTCCGGTCCTGCGGCGGCTTCGATCTGTTTTGCGGCGGTTTTGCCATGTAGCTCCTGCTTTCAGTGGCCGATCAGCCTACCGGTGGCTCTCGGCCGCGTTCAATCGCCGAACAGGGCCTGTCCGAAACCGTGGGGTAGAAGGGACGCATGAACCCCGTCGAGGCGTTGCGCGAGATCGCCTTCCTGCTCGAACGCGCCGGTGAGCCGACGTACCGCGTGCGGGCCTTCCGCCGTGCCGCCGCGGTCGTCGCCGAGCTGCCCGAGGAGGAGCTGCTGCGGCTGGCCCGCGACGGCGGGCTCGGCGACCTGCCCGGCATCGGGAAGGTCACCGCACTGGTGATCAACGAAAGCCTCGACGGCCAGGTTCCGACATATTTGCGGCGGATGCGGGCCACCGAGGGCGTGGAGCTGGACGCCGAGACCGCCGCGCTGCGGGCCGCGCTCAAGGGCGACCTGCACAGCCACTCCGACTGGTCCGACGGCGGGTCGCCGATCGAGGAGATGGCCGAGGCGGCGCGCTCGCTCGGGCACGAGTACTGGGCGCTGACCGACCACTCGCCGCGCCTCACCGTCGCCAAGGGATTGTCGGCCGAGCGGCTGGAGCGCCAGCTCGACGTGGTGGCCGCGCTCAACGAACGGCTCGCGCCGTTCAGGATCCTCACCGGCATCGAGGTGGACGTCAACCTCGACGGCTCGCTCGACCAGGAGCCCGAGCTGCTGGACCGGCTCGACGTGGTGGTCGCCGGCGTGCACTCCAAGCTGCGCATGAACGGCGAGGAGATGACCCGCCGCATGGTGACCGCCGTCGCCGACCCGCGGGTGGACGTGCTCGGGCACTGCACCGGGCGGGTGGTGCGGGGCGGCGGCGAGCGGGGCGTGAAGCGGCCGGAGTCGGAGTTCGAGGCGGAGCTGGTCTTCGAGGCGTGCCGCAGGTTCGGGGTGGCGGTCGAGATCAACTCCCGGCCCGACCGGCTCGACCCGCCCAAGCGGCTGATGCGGCTGGCGTACGAGATGGGCTGCCTGTTCGCGATCGACTCCGACGCGCACGCGCCCGGCCAGCTCGACTGGCAGCGATACGGCTGCGAGCGGGCGGCCAGATGCGGGATCGAGGCCGACCGGATCGTGAACACCTGGCCGCTGGAGCGGCTGCTCGACTGGACCCGCGCCCGCCCCGGACGCCTCAGCAGGTGACCGTGCGGTTGTAGGACCCGACCTTGTACGTCCACTCCCGCGAGCGCCCGACGGCCAGCGTGACGCAGGGCGTGTCGCGGGCCCAGTCCATGATGACCTTGACCCGCATGGTGCTGTCGCAGCCGTTGCGCACCCACACGATCAGGCCGTGCGGCTGCTCGTCGGCGATGCGGGCGACGCAGGAGGGAGCGGTGCCGCGAGCCGCCGCGGCGGCGGAAGGAACCGTGGGGACGAGCGTGGCGCAGCCGGCCAGGACAGTGATGAAAATCGTTCTCAGGCGCATGGCTGGACGCTACTCCTTCTCGCGGCCGGGCGATAACTCCGCGTTATCGAGATGTCACCCTTCGGTAGGGAGGGAAGGATGGTCAGGTTCGCGCGATTTTGCTCGATCGGAAAGCCAGGCGCCTCGGGAAGCAGCTCCGAAGCCGGAAACGGTGGCCGGCCGGCGGGGTGACAATAGCGTGGCCGGGCGGACAGGAGGCTGTGGCGGGGGAGCGTCGCGGGCCGCGATTGTCGGTGGCGGCACGTAGCGTCACGGCTGTGAATCGTACCGACCGGCTCTACGCGCTCGTCGAGGACCTGCGCGCCATCGCGCCCCGCTGCCGCTCCGCCCGCGCGCTCGCCGAGCGGTTCGAGGTCAGCGTACGCACGATCGAGCGCGACATCACCGCGCTCCAGGAGTCGGGCGTCCCCATCTACGCCGAGCCCGGCCGCAAGGGCGGCTACGCCATCGACAAGAAGATGTCCCTGCCCCCGCTCAACTTCAGCCCGGCCGAGGCCGTGGCCATCGCGGTGGCGCTCAGCCAGGCGGGCGACCAGCCCTTCGGCCGCCACGCCCACAGCGCCTTACGCAAGGTCGTCGCCGCCATGCCGGGGCAGGAGGGTGAGCTGGCCCGCGAGCTGGCCCGCCGGGTGCAGCTCGTCCGCCGTCCCGGCGAGGACGGCGAGGAGTCCCGGCCGCTCGGCCCCGAGCACGTCTCGCGCGCCATCGAGGAGGCGCTGCTGCGGCGGCGGGTGCTGCGGCTCGACTACGCCGACGCCAAGGGCGCGCTCACCTCGCGCGACGTCGAGCCAGGCGTCTTCCTCGGCGGGCGCGGCGGGTTCTGGTATCTCGTGGCCTGGTGCCGGCTCCGCGACGACGTGCGCGTCTTCAGGCTCGACCGCATCGCGGCCGCGACCGTCACCGCTGAGCGCTGCCCCGAGCGGCCGCTGGAGGGCTTCGCCACCGACGTCCCGGAGCTGATCGTGCACGGCACGCTCCTCGACTAGGTGATTCAGATGTTCGAAAAGTCAAGAGGAAACACCGACATAGGGTTGTCGCTCAACGGATGCATCGTTGTCTTGTTCGAGAAAGAGGGAGATGGCGATGGACAACACGGTGACCTGGTTCGAGGTCGCGACCGGCGACCCCGAAGGCGCCCAGCGGTTCTACGGCGGTCTGTTCGGCTGGACGTTCGCCGCCGGCGACGGCGGCGGGCCGATGGACTACCGCATGATCGGCTATGCGGGCGGCGGGGAGCCGGCGGGCGGGCTCTTCAACACCAAGGGGGAGTTCCCCGACCACGCGGTCTTCCACGTCCAGGTGGCCGACGTCGAGGAGACCTGCGCGCGGACCGAGGCGCTCGGCGGCAAGGTGATCACCAAGGTCGTCGGCGAGGGCGCGGGCACCGACTTCGCCTATCTCCAGGACACCTCGGGCAGCCTCTTCGGGATCTTCCACCGCAGGTGACGACCCGTGCGCGGGCCGGGGGAAGCACCTTCCCCGCCGATCCCGGCCGCCACGGGGCCGCGCGCGCCCGCCCTACCCCTCAGGGCTCACGACGAGGGGTTCGCGGGCGGCGCGGAGTCACCCCGCGCCCTGGACACGCCGCCGATCGCCGAGCGGCGGCGCGTCCAGGGCCCTGACCCGGCCGCGACGGCCCCGAGCCGACTGGACGGGGTCAGGAGGCCCCGGTGGCGAGCCGGGCGGGGTCAGAAGGCTGCGGTGGCGAGCCAGCGGGTCAGGAGGGCGTGGTCACCGTGGACCGTGAGCGCGTCCGGTGAGCGGCGGCCGTAGAGCAGCAGGAACAGGTCCGCGGCCGGGCCCCGGACGCCGACGTCGCCCTTGGCGTGGCCGCGCGTCCACTCGATGCGCCCGCCGGGGCCCTGTGTGATCGTCCACTCGCCCCGGACGCCCCCGGGGACGGGTGCGGCGTCGGAGGTGTCGGTGGCGTGGAGGTGGATCGTGGCCCCCTCCACGCCGAGCTCAGCCAGCCGCCGGGTGACCCACACCGCGGCCGGCAGGTTGTGCAGGAACTCCTCGATGCCGTCCGCGGCGGTCGCCGGCGGGACCACCGGGTCGACGCCGAGCGCGAGCTC
>NZ_JBGLOU010000019.1:85070-185682 GCF_041402765.1 Nonomuraea sp. AD125B
GGGCCTCGACCCGGTGCACGACCAGCTCGTACGCCATCCGCCGCGGCCACCAGGCCGCCCGCCGGTCCGGGCCCCAGGTCCAGACCGGCGTGTCCGGGTCCGTCTCGCGCAGCGTGCGCACCAGCTCGGCCGCACCGGCCCGCAGCCATCCGGCGTCCCCGCTACGCCCCTCGGGCAGCCCGCTCGGCACCTGGCGCGACCAGATGCGCTCCTGCACCCGGTCGCGCAGCACGTGCGCCGCCCAGCGGTGCGTCTGGCCGACGTGCGTGACCAGCTCGGCCATCGTCCACCCCGGGCAGGAGGGTACGGGCGCGGACAGGTCACCGGCGAGCTCCGTGAGCTCCGCCAGGCGTTCGGTCTCCTGCTCGATCAGCGGCTCGTAGTTCACCCGCACCAGACTAGGCCGCCGGGCAGGTGGCGCCCTTCTGCGGCACTTTTCCGTTGATGAGGTAACTGTCGACGAGCGCCCGGATGCACTTGCTGCCCGACAGGTAGGCGCCGTGCCCCTCGCCCTCGTACGTCACCAGCGTCGCGGTCTTGAGCTGGGCCGTCAGCTTGGGCGCCCACTCGTACGGCGTGGCAGGGTCGCCCTTGCCGCCGACCACCACGATCGGCGCCGAGCCGGTCGCGTCCACGTGCCGCGCCTGGTCGCTGCCCTTGACCGGCCACACCCGGCACAGCCCGCCGGAGCCCTCGCTCCCGAACAGCGGCGAGATCTGCAGCGCCTGCTGCTCGGTGCGCCGCAGGTCGGCCTCGCTCGGCCGTTCGGCGGTGTCCACGCAGGTGATGGCGGGGAAGCTGGTCATCTGCGTCGAGTAGCTGCCGTCGGTGGACCGCCCGGTGTAGGTGTCGGCCAGGTAGAGCAGGGCCTCGCCGTGCCCCTGGAGCGCCTCGCCGAGCGCCTGCTCCAGGAACGGCCAGGTCAGCTCGGAGTACAGCGCGGCCGCCACGCCCGTCGAGGCTAGCCCCTGGGTGAGCTCGCGGTCCCTGACCTTGATGGGCTTGGCGGTCAGCTCGTTCATGAGGTTCTCGACGTTGGTGTTGGCCGTCGCGACGTCCTTGCCGACCGCGCACGAGCCGTCCTTCACGCACGCCTTCAGGAAGCTGTCGTAGGCGTGCTGGAAGCCGCGCGTCTGGGCGACCGTGCGCTGCTCGAAGGTGATCGTCGGGTCGAGCGGCGCGTCCAGCACCATGCGGCCCACGTTCTTGGGGAACAGGGTGGCGTAGACGGCGCCGAGCTGGGTGCCGTACGACATGCCGACGTAGTTGAGCTTCGGGTCGCCGACGGCGGCGCGGATGCGGTCCATGTCGCGGGCGGCGTTCACGGTGCCGACGTAGGGCAGGATCTTGCCGGAGTTCTTCTGGCACAGCGCGGCGAACTGCTTGTTCATCTGCTCGCCCTCGCGGTGCGTCTGGTCGTTGGGCGGCAGCGTGTCGAGGGCGGTGAACCGGTCCATCTCGGCGCCGTTGCCGCACCGCACGCCGGAGCTGCGCTCGACCCCGCGCGGGTCGAAGCTGACCAGGTCGTAGCGGGTGCGCAGCGGGGCGAGCGCCTTGCCCGCCTGGTCCAGCGTGTCCACCCCGGAGGCTCCAGGGCCGCCGAAGTTGAACACCATCGAGCCGAGCCGCTGCCCGGTGGCCGGCATCTTGATCAGCGCCAGCTGGATCTTCTCGCCGTCCGGTTTGTCGTAGTCGAGCGGCACCGCGAGCTTGCCGCACCGCACCGAGCTGTCCTGACGGGCCGGTGGCGCGCCGTCAGGGCGCTTGATGTCGGTGCACGGGCCCCATTCGACCTGGTCGGCGCTGCTCTGAAGCCCTGGGACGGACTGTGCGGCGGGCTCGGCCGGAACGGCGGAACAACCGACTGCCCCGACGAGCAGGGCGACGGCTAGGACACCTCGCATGGCACAAACTTCCCCTCGTCTACTCGGGGGAAGAGTGCCCACAATACGCGACCTCGCACCAAACGTGGGTGAGGCGGCCCGTACCCCTCCTAACGTGCCGCCTCACCCGCCCGTCCCCCGAACACGGGGACGCCCCCGCGAGGACATTCGCGGGAGCGTCCCTGATGGATGTGTCAGACGCCCATCGACTGGGTGTCGTTGCTCTCCGCGCCGCCGGCCTCGGTGACGCCGTTCTTGAGGTGGTAGCGGGCGATGGCCTCGCGCAGCACCTCGCCGTCGAGCTCCTTGCGGCGTACGAGCTGCGTCAGCACCGCCAGCGTGATCGAGGCCGCGTCCACGTGGAAGTGGCGGCGCAGCGCCGAGCGCGTGTCGGACAGGCCGAACCCGTCGGTGCCCAGCGAGGACCAGTCACCCGGCACCCACTGCGCGATCTGGTCCTGGACGGCCTTCATGTAGTCGCTGACGCCCACGAACGGCCCCTGGGCGCCGGACAGCGCCTGGGTGACGTAGGGGACGCGCTGCTCGGCCTCCGGGTTGAGCAGGTTGTGCTCCTCGCAGGCCAGCGCCTCGCGGCGCAGCTCCGACCAGGACGTGGCCGACCACACGTCGGCGGAGACGCCCCAGTCCTCGGCGAGCAGGCGCTGCGCCTCCATCGCCCACGGGCCCGCCACGCCCGAGCACAGGATGTTGGCCTTCGGGCCCTGCGTCTGCGGCCCGTCGGCGAACTTGTAGAGGCCCTTGAGCAGGCCCTGCACGTCGAGGTTGGCCGGCTCGGCGGGCTGCAGGTAGGGCTCGTTGTAGACGGTCAGGTAGTAGAAGACGTCCTCCGGCTGGTCGCCGTACATGCGACGCAGGCCGTCCTTGACGATGTGGGCCACCTCGAACGCCCAGGACGGGTCGTAGGAGATCGCGGCCGGGTTGGTGGAGGCGATGAGCGGCGTGTGGCCGTCCTCGTGCTGCAGGCCCTCACCGTTGAGCGTGGTGCGGCCGGCCGTGGCGCCCAGCAGGAAGCCGCGCGTCATCTGGTCGGCCATCTGCCACATCTGGTCGCCGGTCCGCTGCCAGCCGAACATCGAGTAGAAGATGTAGATCGGGATCATGTGCTCGCCGTGCGTGGCGTAGGAGGTGCCGGCGGCGATCGCCGAGGCCATCGAGCCCGACTCGCTGATGCCCTCGTGCAGGATCTGGCCCTGCACGGCCTCCTTGTACGACAGCAGCAGCTCCCTGTCGACGGCCTCGTACGTCTGGCCGTGCGGCGAGTAGATCTTCGCCGACGGGAACATGGCGTCCATGCCGAACGTGCGCGCCTCGTCGGGGATGATCGGCACGAACCGGTGGCCGATCTCCTTGTCGCGCATGAGGTCCTTGAGCAGCCGGACGAAGGCCATGGTGGTGGCCACCTGCTGCTTGCCCGAGCCCTTGCCGAAGCTCTTGTAGACCTCGTCGCCGGGCAGCTTGATCGGCTTGGCCCGCTGGACCCGCTTGGGCAGCACGCCGCCGAGCGCCGCCCGGCGCTCCTTCATGTACTGGATCTCTTCGTCGTTCTCGCCCGGGTGGAAGTAGGGCGGCAGGTCGCCTTCCAGCGCCGAGTCGGGGATCGGCAGGTAGAGCCGGTCCCTGAACTCCTTGAGCTCGGCCTTGGTGAGCTTCTTCATCTGGTGCGTGGCGTTGCGCGCCTCGAAGTCCTTGCCGAGGGTCCAGCCCTTGATGGTCTGGGCGAGGATCACGGTCGGCTGGCCGACGTGCTCGCGGGCCGCCTTGAAGGCCGCGTAGACCTTGCGGTAGTCGTGGCCGCCGCGCGACAGCTTGCGGATGTCGTCGTCGGACAGGTGCTCGACCATCTTGCGCAGGCGCGGGTCGGAGCCGAAGAAGTTGTCGCGGATGTAGGCGCCCGACTCGACCGAGTAGGTCTGGAACTGTCCGTCGGGCGTGGTGTTCATCTGGTTGACCAGCACGCCGTCGACGTCGGCGGCGAGCAGCGGGTCCCAGTCGCGGCCCCAGACGACCTTGATGACGTTCCAGCCGGCGCCGCGGAAGTAGGACTCCAGCTCCTGGATGATCTTGCCGTTGCCGCGTACGGGGCCGTCGAGCCGCTGCAGGTTGCAGTTGATGACGAACGTGAGGTTGTCCAGCTCCTCACGGGCGGCCACGCCGATGGCGCCGAGCGACTCGGGCTCGTCCATCTCGCCGTCACCGAGGAAGGCCCACACGTGGCTGCGGCTGGTGTCCTTGATCTGGCGGTTGAGCAGGTAGCGGTTGAACCGCGCCTGGTAGATCGCGCCGATCGGGCCGAGACCCATGGAGACGGTCGGGAACTCCCAGAAGTCGGGCATGAGCCGCGGGTGCGGGTAGGAGGGCAGCCCGTGGAAACCGTGCGAGAGCTCCTGGCGGAACGCGTCGAGCTGCGCCTCGTTGAGCCGGCCCTCCAGGTAGGCGCGGGCGTAGATGCCCGGCGCGGCGTGGCCCTGGAAGAAGACCTGGTCGCCCGACTCGCCGTGGTCCTTGCCGCGGAAGAAGTGGTTGAAGCCCACCTCGTAGAGCGACGCGGCGGAGGCGTAGGTCGCGATGTGACCGCCGACGTTGGTGCGGGCGTTGGCCCGGGACACCATGACCGCCGCGTTCCAGCGGATGTAGGCGCGGATGCGGCGCTCGACGTGCTCGTCACCGGGGAACCAGGGCTCGCGCTCCGGCGGGATGGTGTTGATGTAGTCGGTGCTCCGCAGGCCCGGCACGCCGACCTGGTGCTCGCGGGCCCGCTCCAGCATGCGCAGCATCAGGTAGCGGGCTCTGGTGCGGCCTTCGGTCTTGACGACGTTGTCGAGAGACTCGAGCCACTCGTTGGTCTCACTGGGGTCGACATCAGGCAGCTGGCTGGGTAGGCCGTCGCTGATGATCGAGAATCGCTGGCGTCCGGAAGCCACTGGGTCTCGCCTTCCGAGAATGACTGATGTCTGGTCTGGTCGTCTTCCATCCTGGTCTCTAGCCGTAGAAAACGCATCTCTACTGGCCGGTAACCAGCGTGTCCCTGCTGGCAGGGACCTCTCCGATGGCCTAGACCACCGATGGTAGGACGATTCGCAGTCAAAGGTTACATCCCAGGAGCATTTTAACAAGACAGCAAAATGAACGAAATTTCGCTCGCGTGTCCCGGTCCTGCTCCACGGGGCCCTGCCCGCCGCGCCCGCCCTTCCCTCAGGGGACAGGGCCGTCACCGGGCGGCCGGCCGAGTCTAGCGGTCACGACTCCCGCAGGCCGCCGCCGGGCTCCTCGCCGGGCCGTCAAAGAGCCTCGTCGAGCGGCACGAGCCCCTGCTGGAGGGCGTAAATGGCGGCCTGGGTGCGGTCCGACACGCCGAGCTTGGCGAGGATGCTGCTGACATGCGACTTGACCGTCTCCCTTCCCATGCGCAGGTCGCGGGCGATCTCGGCGTTCGAGCGGCCGCGGGCCAGCGCGGCCAGCACGTCCCGCTCCCTCGGCGTGAGCGTGTCGAGCGGGCGGGGACGCTCGGCGCGCCGCACCTGGCGGACCAGCAGCGCCGCGATGCCCGGCTCCAGCACGCTGCCGCCGCGCGCCGCCGCCCGGACCGCCTCGACGACCCGGTCCACCGCGCTCGTCTTCGACAAATACGACAGCGCGCCGAGCCGCACCGCCTCCACCACCCGGTCCTCCTCCTGGAAGGACGTCAGCACGATGACCGCGGGCGCCGGGCCGTCGCCGGCCTCCCTGAGGGCCTCCAGAGCCCGCAGCCCGTCCATGCCGGGCATGACGAGGTCGAGGAGCATCACGTCCGGCCGCAGGGCGCGTACGGCCCGCAGGGCGGCCTCGCCGTCGCCCGCCTCGCCCACGACCTCGATCCCGTCCTCCTGCTCCAGGACGAAGCGCAGGCCCTGCCTGACCACCTCGTGGTCGTCCACGATCAGCACCCGGACGCTCACGCGTGGCTCACCGCCCCGGCTATCGTCGCCGTCACCGTCGTCCCGTCGCCGTCGCTGCGGACGTCGAGACGGCCGCCGAGCTCCGTCACCCGCTCGCGCATCAGCGTCAGCCCCATCCCGTGCCGCCCGGCCACGTCCGCCGGGTCGAAGCCCGAGCCGTCGTCCGACACCGAGACGGTGACCGCGCCGCCCGCGCCCCGGCCCAGCCGCACCTCCACCCGGGAGGGGGCGGCGTGCTTGACCGCGTTGCCGAGCGCCTCCTGGACCAGCCGCAGCACCGCGTGCTCGGCCGCCGCCTCCAGCGCGACCTCCTCCAGCACCGCCTCGACCCGTACGCCGAGCCTGGTCTCGTACGCCCGGCACAGCTCCTCCAGTGCGGGCACCAGCCCGGCGTCCTCCAGCGCCACCGGCCGCAGCTCCAGCAGCAGCGCCTGCATCTCGCGCATCGCGCGGGCGGAGGTCCGCTCCATCGCCTCCGCCTGACCGCGCAGCCCCTCGGGAGCCGCCCTGCGCATGCCCGCGGCCAGCAGGCTCAGCGAGAACAGGTCCTGGGAGATGGAGTCGTGCAGCTCCCGCGCGATCCTGCCGCGCTCGGCCTGCCTGGCCTCGGTGCGCGCGGTGAGGCTGGCCGACTCGACCGCCGCGCCGAGCCGGTCGGTCATGACGTTGAACGACTGCTCCAGCGTGCTCACCTCGTCCGAGCCCGAGACCTCGACCCGGGGCCGGAAGTCGCCCGCCGCCACCGCCGTCGTGACCGCGGCCAGCCGGCGCAGGCGGCCGATCAGCCGCCGGGTGCTCAGCAGCCCGAACACCAGCCCCACCGGAAGCACCAGGCCCAGCACCAGCAGCGTCGGGACGATCATGGGCGTGAGGCTCGGCACGGACGCGACCTCGGCGTCGGCGGGGGCCTGGACGTGCACGTACCCGATCACCTCGAACCCGTGCGGCCCCACCGGCTCCTTGCGCAGGACGGGGCTGACGTGCCAGACCGTCCGCCCCGTCACGGTGCGGCCGCCGCCCGCGTTCTCCCGGCCGAGCGGCGGCAGCGGCACGTCCAGCTTGGCGCCGAGGCGGTGGATGCCGGGGGCGCTGGCCGCCAGGATCACACCGTTCACGTCCACGACGGTCTCCAGCATGGCGAGGCCCGGCTCGGCGTGCGGCCGGGCGCCGCCCGCGACCGTACGTCCCCCGGCTGCCGCCACGGCCGCCCGCAGCAGCTCGCGGCCGTCCGCGCCGGCTCTTCTCACGGCCTCGCCCGGGACGTCCGGAATATCGGGAATATCGGGAATGGTGATCTCCCTGCGGACGGGGGCGGGGCCGCTCAGCCGCGTCACCTCCAGGCCGATCGCCTGCGCGTCGCTCGACGCCTGCTCCCGCAGCACCTCCGCGAGGTCGGAGGCGTTGGCCTGCGGGATCAGGAACGTCGCCGCGATCACGGCCTCGACCAGGAACACGGCGGTGGTCGTGACCAGCACGTACGAGGCCGCCATCCGCCCGCGCAGCCCGGAACCCCACACCTTTCGCAGCGTAACGCCCGGGTCAGGCCCGGGTCCTCCCCCAGGAGAGGGAGGTAAAAATCGTTCGTTCTAGGGAAATGGTCTTTTCGTCCGGCTTTCCGGGGCCCAGTGTGGGAGGTATGAAGGCAACGGCAGGAGACCGTCTCCTGGCCCACGCCGACGGCGTGGAGGAAAAGGACAGGAGCCGCGTCATCAGGGAGGTTCAGGGCTCGTACGGAGAGCCGCACCGCGTGGCGCGCTCCGGCGACGGGCACGGCGGGCCGGTGTTCGCCGGCCCTGATGCCGTCGATGTGTCTACGTAAGATCAGCTCGTGAGATCAGAAATCATCTCTGTGGCCACAGGTTCGCGAGAGACCGTGCACGACATCACCGGCCAGTGCGCCGAATTCGTACGCGGTCAGGGCGAAGACGGCCTGTTGCACATATTCGTGCCGCACGCCACCGCGGGGGTCGCCCTGCTGGAGCTGGGCTCCGGCAGCGACGACGACCTGCTCGCGGCGCTGCGGGAGCTGCTGCCGGCCGACGACCGATGGCGTCATCGGCACGGCTCACGCGGTCACGGCAGGTCGCACGTCATGCCCGCGCTGATTCCGCCGTACGCGACCGTACCGGTGCTCGGCGGGCAGTTGGCGCTCGGCACGTGGCAGTCCATCGCCGTCGTGGACCTGAACGTCGACAACGCGCAACGCCAGGTTCGCCTGTCGTTTTTGTCGCATTGAATCTGGCCGAGTACGGCCGTACCCGTGGCGACCGTTGACGACTGAGGGTCACAGCGTGTGGACTGTCCCGAAGCGATAAACCGCATAAGCGGGGCCACTCAAGCAGGAGGGATAAACGTGAGCGCGACCGCGGGTCAGGCGCAGGGCGAGCGCGGCCTGGCCGAACGACTCGGCCTCAAGCCGGGTCAGGTGGTGCAGGAGATCGGCTGGGACGAGGACGTCGACGACGATCTTCGCGACTCCATCGAGAACCTGACCGGCACCGAGCTGCTGGACGAGGAAAGCGACGAGGTCGTGGACGTGGTGCTGCTGTGGTGGCGCGACGGCGACGGCGATCTGTTCGACACGCTGACCAACGCCATGCGTGCACTCGCCGAGGGCGGCCAGATCTGGCTGCTCACCCCTAAGTCCGGACGCGAGGGCCATGTGGAGCCGAGCGACATCGGAGAGGACGCCGCCACCGCGGGCCTGTCGCAGACCAGCAGCATCTCGGCGGCACCCGACTGGTCCGGCACCCGGCTCGTGACGCCCAAGGGCCGGAGGTAAGGACCCGCAGAGAGCTTCGACCACCCAGGGAGTCACGGCGTCCGCCATGCGGCAGGATATGGGCGTGAACGCACATCCTGTCGAGGTCGGCGCCCCGGCTCCGGACTTCGAGCTGCAGGACCAGCACGGCGCTCCGGTGCGCCTGTCCCGGCTCAGGGGCCGCAAGGTCGTGCTGGTCTTCTATCCGCTTGCCTTCAGCGGCATCTGCGGCAGCGAGCTGGACGCGCTGCGCGACACGGCGTTCGGCGACGACGTACGGGTGCTGACGGTCTCGGTCGACTCCGTCTTCACCCTCCGCGCCTGGGCGGATCGCGAGGGTTATCCCTTCTCGCTGCTCTCCGATTTCTGGCCACACGGACAGGTCGCGCAGGCGTACGGTGTGTTCGACGATGCGAAGGGGCTCGCACGCAGGGGCACCTTCATCATCGACGGCGAGGGCGTGATCCGCTGGTCGGTGATCAACCCGATCTCCGCCGCGCGCGACGTCGCCGACTACGTCAAGGCGCTCGCCGACATCCACTGACCCTGACACCGACATCGACACTGGCACTGATCCCGACCCCGGCACTCACTTCGGAGGCAACGATGCCCTGCTACCGCTGCGGGGCCCGGCAGACGGACCCGGTCCGCGGCTCCAGCCCGTGGCAGCGCGGGGTGCGCGCGGAGTCCCAGGTGCTGATCTGCCCGGACTGTCAACGCCTGCACGACCTCGACCTGGACCACTGCGGCACCTGCCGGTCCACGGCGCTCATCTGCCGGCTCGGCGAGGTGGAGTGCCGGTCCTGCGGAGCCGTCTGGATGGCCCGCTCCGGCGGCACGCCGGGCCGGCCGCCCGCGATGGAGACGCCGCCGGGGCTGTCGGCGGAGGTGGAGGCCGCGCTCAACCGCGTGCTCGGCCGCGCCTGACCTCCCGCCGGGGGGCTTCACCGCCGTCGGATGAGCTGCGCTATCGTCTCCTACCGTGTCCGCATTGAGTAGTACGTCGAGTAGCTCGTCGTTCGTCGTCGCGCTCGACGTGGGTGGCACGTCCATGAAGGGCGGCCTGGTCAGCGACTCAGGCAAGGTGCTGCTGAGCGAGCGGCGCCCCACCCCGCGCACCGAGGGCGGGGACGCGGTCGTGGCCGCCATCTCCGACTTCATCGGCCACCTCGCCGCCGCGGGCGACGGGGAGCCGGCCGGCGTGGGCCTCGCCGTGCCCGGCCTGGTCACCGAGCACGCCGCCGTCTACGCGACCAACCTCGGCTGGCGGGACGTCCCCGCCTCGGCGTTCACCACGCTGGACATCCCGGTCATGCTGGGCCACGACGTCCGTACGGGCGGCCTCGCCGAGAGCGTGCTCGGCGCCGGCCGCGACGTGGCCGACTTCCTCTTCCTCCCCATCGGCACCGGCATCGCCGGCGCCACCGTCATCCGCGGCGAGCCGTACGGCGGCTCCTCCGGCTGGGCCGGCGAGATCGGCCACACCCCGGTCTTCCCTGACGGCGAACAGTGCGCCTGCGGCCAGTTCGGCTGCCTGGAGACGTACGCGTCGGCCGCCTCCGTGGGCCGCCGCTACAGCCAGCGGGCCGGCCTCGAAGGCGTCAGGGCCGAACAGGTCGTCACCTCCGACGACCCGATCGCCATCGAGATCTGGGACGAGGCCGTGGAGGCGCTGTCGCTCGCCCTGGCCACGTACACGCTGCTGCTGGACCCCTCGGCCATCGTCCTCGGGGGCGGCCTCGCCGAGGCCGGCCCGGCCCTGTTCGACCCCGTACGCACGCGCCTGCTCAAGCGCCTGGCCTTCCGCGACGCCCCGCCCCTGATCCCGGCCGCGCTGGGCGTCGACGCCGGCATGCTCGGCGCCGCCCTCCTGGGCTGGCGCGCCGCGGGCCGGCCGGAGCTGGGGCCCGGGTGGGACGTGGATGTGCGGTCGGGCCCCTTGGTGTCGTAAGGTGTAGTGCCGATCAGGGGCGGTTAGCTCAGCGGTAGAGCACTCGCCTTACAAGCGAGGGGTCACTGGTTCGAACCCAGTACCGCCCACCAGCAGAAAGAGCCCCGTTTCCGATCATGGAAACGGGGCTTCGTGCCATTAACGTGCCATTAGCTCACGCGGGCGGGCACTCCTGAAGATCCATCGTCGTCGTCCGGGTTGCTCTGGTTGATCTTGTCGTCGATGGAATCGGCGATCTTGCGGTCGGCTTCCGCTGTGCTGTGTTGGTAGATCAGGGCGGCGCGGACCGAGTCATGTCCCATCCGCTGCATGAGGTCCTTGAGGCTCGCACCGGAGCTGGCGGCGATCGTGTTGCCGGTGTGTCGGAGATCGTGGAAGTGCAGGCCAGGAAAGCCGATCTTCTTTGTGCTCACGTCCCACTTGGCCGCGCGCCGGAAGTTGCTGCGGCGGAGGATGCCGCCTCGTGCGCCTGTGAAGATCAGCGCGTCGGCTTCTGGTTCCGTGAACTGGTCGAGGTGTTCGCGAAGTGCCCCGATGATCGCTTCAGGGACGGCGATCGTACGGACCCCCGCGCGGGACTTGGGCGGGCCGACGAGGAGTTCGCCCGTGTCGAGCTCGACGTGCTGTTGCCGAACGCTGACGGTCCGGGCGATGAGATCCAGGTCCATCCGACGCAGGGCCACCACCTCACCCCAACGCAGGCTGGCGAAGGTGGCGAGGAGGACCAGGGCGCGGAGGCGTTCCGGCATGAGGCCGGCCAGCTCGAACACCTTCGCCACGGTGAGAACCGGCCGCTCTTCCGGCTTCTCCTCGCCGGCCCCACGGATGCGGCACGGGTTGCGCGGGATGATCTGGTCGTCTGCCGCCGTAATGAGGACGGCCCGCAGGAAACGGTACGCCTTGGCCACCTCGGACTGGCCGACGCCGTTGCCGAGCAGCAGGACCCGCCACTCGCGGATGGCAGCCGTGTCCACCTTGCCGATGGGCATGCCGCCGAGCTGGGGACGGATGTAGCGCTTGAGCAGCCCTCTGTAGATCTCGACGGTTCGAGGGCGGAGGTTCGTGCGTTCCGAGATCCACTTCTCCGCGTAGTCGCCGAGCTTGACCTTGGCGCGCTGTGGGTCGGTCCAGTCGCCCGTGACCAGCTTGGCCTCGATCAGCGAGAGAGCCCTTTCAGCGTCGCGCTCGCGGGCATAGGTGGTCTCGCCCACGCGGATCTTGCCGTCGGGACCGGGGTAGCGGATCTGGAACCTGCCGGACGGGAGTTGACGGATGCTGCCGAAGCGCCGCTTTCCTGGCTTGTTCGCCATCAGGCCGCCCTTCCTAGGTCGATTGCCGAAAGGTCTTGTCCGGCTGCTCTGGCTTCCAGCTCTCTGAGGTGGGCTCGCCAGCGTTGGCGTTCGTGGACGGAGCGGAGCAGTCGAACGGTGAGGGGTGGCACGTTGCCGTCGCCGGCCGGGACGGGTCGCCAGATGTAGCGGTGCGGGTCGGTGGGTTCGTCGGTCTGGCCGAGGGCCTCCAGGACCCAGGTACGGCGGTCCTGCTTGTGCTCGGCGAGGGTCTTGTTGGACCACTTGCGGGAGACCAGGACGCGGCGTCCGGCGTAGCCGAGGTGGTCGGGCTTGTGGGCCTTGCCACGGCAGCGGCCGGGCTGCATGCCGGGTTTGGCTCCCTTGGGCTGGACGCCGTAGCGGAGCCAGTTCGGGCAGGTGGGCGAGCAGGGTTCGTAGCGGAGAGCGTCGAGCATGCGGGCGGCGTGCTCGCGCTGGGCCTGGCCGCCGTCGAGGGCGTCGCCGAGGGACTTGGTGAGGTACTTGGACAGGTAGCGGATGCACTGGTCGGCGTCTGGGGTGCCGGCCAAGACTCCTTGGACGTCGATCTGTTCGCCGAAGCGGATGACGTGCAGCGGTTCGGCGTCCTCGTCGAGCGCGTCGAGGGCTTCGTCCCAGGTGGGCAGGACTTCGCCGGTGACTGGGTTCAGGTAGCCGGTGCCGTCCTGCCAGACGGGCATGTGGGCGCCGTCGAAAACGACTTCGTCGGCCTGTGGCCACCAGACCTGATGGTAGGTGGCGGCGGCGATCTGCTTGAGCTCCGCGCGCGGGAGCGTTCCACGGATGGCCATGTGCAGGTGCGGGGCGAGCCGCTTCTGAGGTTCCACTGAGGCGAAGTACTGCACGTCGTAGCCCGCGACGCGGCGCAGGTTCTGCACGAACCGGTCCACGAGCTTGGAGAAGTGCAGCGCGTCCCGAGCGGCACGCTGGTAGTCGTAGACGTCCGGGTCGATCGGTACGCCGTCGCGAACCTTGCCGTACGAGGGCAGGGTGAGCGTCACAAACAGCGACGGCCGGTAGACCTTCCCGTCCGTGCCGTGGAAGGTGCGTCCCAGGGTGGTGTGAGCCATCTTGCGCTTGGGCAGGTCCGGCGCATCCTGCCGCCGCCGGGTGGAGCGGGAGCGCTTGGCGGCGGTACGACCGAGGACATTGCCGCGCATCCCGGCGGCGTTGATCTCCTCGTCCAGACCGCTGATCAGCTCGTCCAACTCGGAAGTGTCATCGCCGGCCTTCTCGGCGGCCTCACGCTGGGCGTGGACGTCGGCGCGGAACTCCACCAGCCAGCGCTGTTCCTCGTCCGGCTGGTTCGGCGTGATGACGGGTTCGGCGTCAAGGTGCCAGCCCTCCCGGCACTGAGCCTTACGGAGCTGCTTGTTGCGCTTGGCACACGGCGGGCACTTGCTGTCGAGGGTGGCCCCGCACGGGACGTCGATGATCTCCCACTTACCGGTGTGCGTGTCGAGACGCTTGAGTGGGATGGGCCTGATGCAGACGCCGTGCTGCTTGGCGACCTCCACGAGCACATCCCGGGCCATCGGCATGGCCTGGCGGACGGCCCGAGGAAGGGCGCGGTCGTGGGCATGAGTCATGCGGCCTGCCCGTGGTAGGCGACCATGGCGCGGATGTCGTTGTCAGAGACGTAGGCGGCGCGGACGCGGATCGGTTCGGGCGAGGTCTCCAGGCGCATATAGGCGACGCCCGCGCCCAGCTCGGGCACTGGTGAGATGTGATCGGCCAGGGCGCCCCGGTCGCGTGCGCCGTCGCCGAGGACCATGTCCACCTGTTCGGACTCGTCCAGCCGCAGGGCGATCTTGTCGGGGAACAGGTTGCGGATGTTCATGACCTCCTTGCGCGGGTCCTGAAGTGCGGCCATGACGCCGACGCCGACCGAGCGGCCTTGCGTGGCGAGCGTGGCCAAGGCGGCGGAGGTCCGCTGGCGGAGCTGACGGTCAGGCTGATAGGCGGTCAGGAACGCCACCTCGTCGACGATCACCAGGACGAACGGGTCGTCCACGGTCGGGGTGTGGGAGCGCTGGAGGCCGGCGAAGCGGGTGGCGCGCTTCTGCATGACGCTGACCGCCTCGTCCAGCAGGTCGGCGCACTCGGCCGGATCGGCGGCGTACCGGCCTTGGAACAGCTCCCGCCCGAAGGAGAGCTCCATCAGCTTGGGATCGAGCGCCCAGACCTCGCACAGGCCTGCGCGCATAGCGGGGAGCAGTCCGCGGATCGTGTCCCAGAGGAAGGAGCCCTTGCCGGCCCCGGTCGCGCCCGCGATCAGGACGTGCGTGCCGTGCACCTTGAGCCGGAGTGGCTTGCCGTCCTCCTGCTTGCCGATCTCGACCGGTCCCACGGTTGGTTCGTTGGGGATGGGCAGTGCCGGCATGGGTGCGGCGAGTGGATCGGTGCGTGGGAAGGTGACCAGCAGCCTGCCGCCCTTGAGGAGCGCGATGCGGCAGGAAGCGGAGCCGAAGCCTTGGGCGAGATTGTCGATGCGGTCGGTCCAGTCCTTGACCGCCTGGCCGCCGAGCATCCGGACGGTGACCCGGTCGGCCCAGCCGTCACAGGTGACGCGGAGCAGGCGCGGCATGTAGACGTGTCCGTTGACGCGCTTGGCCAGGCCGGAGACGTCCATGACGGACTGCCAGTGTCGGCGGTAAACGGACATGAGCCGCCACCAGGCCAGCAGTCGCCAGCCGACGAGCCGGGCGAAGGAGCCGGGCGCGGTGCAGGCCCAGGCGAGCAGGGACAGCACGGCGAAGCCGAGCGTGGATGCCGCAGCGGGCCAGCCGTAGCCGTTCCAGACGACGCCGAGGGCGAGCGGGACGGCGACCGCGACGGGATGACGCCAGGTGGTGCGGACGAGGGCGGCCAGGAAGCGCCAGCCGTAGACGATGAAGGTGACGATGGCGGGTGTCTTGAGCACGGCCGGGCGGAAGACGCCGGCCGTGTCGGGCGTGGTGGAGACAAGATTGCGCGCCTCGTCTCCAGGCAGCCGCTTGAACATAAGCTAGGAACCTCTCGTGATGTGGAGTCGTGGGAGAACCGAGGGGCCGCCGGAAGTTGCCGCTTCCAGCGGCCCCGCCTACTTGTGTCAGGCCGCCGGGCCGGTGGCGTCCGGGGTGGCGTCCTTGTCGTCGGCCGTCTGTTCGGCGTGCAACTGCTCGCAGTCGGCCAGGTAGCGAGCGGCAGCGGTGAAGATCTCGCGAGCGGTGGCCAGATCGGCGTCGGTGACGGGACCGGCACTGGTGGTGGAGATGTGCACGTTCGCCTCGTCGGAGGTGAACTCCAGGAACGGGCGCGGGTCGTCGAGCAGCAGCCCTGCGCCGGCCTGGAGGCGCGGCGTGTGGAAGGAGACCCGGACTTGCGGCTCGGAGTCGGGCCGCAGGGACAAGGTGACGTAGGTGTAGGGCCGGTGCTCGCTCATGCCGCCACCCCGCGCCCGTCGGGCAGGCCGTAGAAGCTGCGCTCCAGGGAGCGGGCGAAGCGCGATGCCTCACGGGCGAGCTGGCGCGCGAACTCCAGGTCCTCCACCGTGACCGGCCCGCTGGTCGTGACCAGGACGCAGGTGGCGCCGAAGTCGAGCGCCAGAACGGGCTCACGACGTGGGAACGGGTGGTTGAGCGTGCGGGCGGCGTGCCCGGTGGTCAGTCGGATCACGCTGTTGCGCGGGGTACGGCGTCGGGTCATTTAGGCGGCGTCCTTTCCGGCCGGGGTCTTGCTCTGGGCGGGCTGGTTGGTCGGGCGGGGTGCGTGCATCTCGCGGACCTTGATCGAGTACGCGAGACGGCTGGAAGCGTTGACGTACGGCGTGACGGACATGCCGTCGAACTCGACCGGCGTGAACGGCAGCCCCGGCATCGGCTGCGGGGGCACCGGCTGGACCGGGGCGAGGATCTTGACCGCCACCGTCTTCTGGGCGGGCTTGAGGGTCGGGTCACCGTCCATGACCGCGACCTGCCAGACCAGCTCTTGAGTCTGCTTGTCGCGGGCCTGCACGAACCGGCCGTTGGACGAGGCGTCGAAGTCCTTGACGGGCTCGACCTCACCGACGACGTAGCAGCCGTGCGGGAAGACCATGTCGAAGGTGACGGGGATGGGACCTTGCAGAGCCATAACGTTGGTTCCTCTCTTGGATGACAGGCACTCGACCTATCGAGTAGCTAGACGATAACTGTGTGCGTAGCTTGCTAGGTCAAGTGACTAGGTGCGAGGTGACGTGCGTGTCACCAATGAGATAGACAGTCGCCCAAGCCGATGGCCCGGCGTATGGGGGAGGATTTAGTGCGAATCCTGTGGGGCTGCTTGGCCGTGGTCGTGATCGCCCCGCTGGTCGGGCTGTTCCTGCTGATCATGATGCCGGTGTGGCGTGACGATGCCCGGCTCGACGACCTTCATGAGCGCGTGCTGGCCATCCCGCTACCGCCTCAGACACGCAGCAACGGCGACAGCGAAGCCGAATTCAGCAAGAACGGCAGTGGAAATGGCGACTACTGCCACTACGAGATCCGACTGCCTCTCACCACTGGTCTGTCGGCCGGGGAGATCGGCGCCTACTATCGCAAGGCCGCCATTGCCGGAGTTGACGACCCAGCTGAGGTCCGCCTGAAATGGGGCGAGGACACCGAAGACGGTAGAGCCGTCGTAGTGGAGTTCAGCGACCTCAGCGCCAGCGACGGGGACATCCGCTGCGCATAGACGGCAGCCGGATCACGTGATCGGGTAGGCGTCTTCCAACTCGTGCCGGTCGGCAGGAAGCAAGACCTCGACGACAGCAAAGGGCCGGCCGGAGGCATCACGGACGGCGCCGAACACCGCCAGGAGCGGGACGTTCCTGGGCATGCCCAGTTGCATGGCCTCATCGGCCGAGGGCATGCGCGCGGTGATCTGCTCCACGATGTGATCGAACCGTACGCCCTTACGCGCCTGAAGATGCTCCCGGAACCCCTGCCGCAACGGCTCACCACTGGTGAGATCCGTACCTTCGGAAAGATCCAACGGCAGCCACAGCGACACCAGTTCGGTCGGCTCGCCATCACGCACGATGAGCCGCCGCCGAACGAACACCTTGCTCTTGGGCTGCACGTCGAGCAGCACGCTAACGCGGTTCGGGGCGGTCACAGCGCCCACTTCGACAACATCGCCGGTGGTGTCGGACTCAGGCTTGGTCAGGTACGCCTGCCCGGGACGTTTCTGCTCGATGGAGGCCATGGCCGGACGGCCGCGCACGAAGCGCCCCTTGCCCTGCTGGGACTCGATCCAGCCTTGCTCACGCAGCACGCGCAGGGCGGCGACCACGGTAGGACGGGAGACACTGAACTCCTGAATGAGTTGGTTCTCGCTCGGGAGGAGCTTGCCCGGTGGATAGTCTCCCGACTCGATGCGCCGCTGAAGAGTCTGCACAAGCTGCGCATACTTAGGCGGCACGGACTCTAGCGACATCATGACCGTCCAACAGCCGACAAGTTGTTTTACCAAGTTTGAGCGTATCCGGCTCGCCACTCTCTGTCCATGCGGTTGGCGACAACGGAGCCGCGAACGCCAGATCCGGCAGGCAGCGCAGCGGCGGCTGGGAAGGATGCCGCGGTGGCGGTCCCTGCGACTGCCTGCCGGAGAGAGGCGCGACGAGACACAGCAACGGCTCCACCCCCCTCCGAGAAGAACCGCGCTTGTCCCGCCGCGCCCCGTCATCACCTGGCGATGTACTCGGCCAGGACGTTCGCCGCACCCGCCGGATCGTTGGTCGGATGCCGCCGCTCGGCGTTCTGCCAGGAGTAGTAGGCCCCGCCGTACCCGACGAACACCCACACCGGCAGACCCGGATCCGGCTTGTGCACCATGAGCGCGCTGTTGTTGTCGCGCAGCTCGGCATTGACGCCGAGAGCCACGAGCCGGTCACGCAGCCGGACGAGCATGTCCCCCTCGTCCTGGTTCTGCGCGAAGCCAGCCGCAGCCGCCTGCATGATCGAATTCATCTTTCGCTCCCTTCGGCCTGGCCGCCGCCGAGGCAGTCGAGACACCGCCGCTCCTCACTCGAAAGCTGATCTCCGCTGTCGTCGCCGATGAGGAGCGCACGGCGCGAGTTGCGCAGCTTGATCCCGCGTCCCCGGCAAGCGGGGCAGGGCGACGTCTTGCATGTCTCGTCTGGCCGGGTCACCGTCGCCAATCTCCTCGTTCATCCGGCGTTCCCTGTGGCGGGAGGCCGCGTGACGTAGCGTGGTTGATTGATGACAAGTCCACCGGCAACCGCGTTCGAGCAGGACCCCTGATCGGCCCCCTTGTTTCCCCTTTCGAGCCCCCAGCCGGGAGGAAGACCCGAAGATGCCCGACTACATCCCGAACGTTCGCCTCCGCGCCTGGCGCAACGAGCATCGCCTCACCCGCGCCGACATGGCCGACCGCATCAACGCCACACCGGTAGGCATCGCCGAAAGGCTGACGTGTGACGAGGAGCGCGTACGACGCTGGGAGGCCGGCGAGGTCCGGTGGCCACGCACGCCATACCGGTTGGCGCTCACGCAACTGACCGGCCTGGAGCCGGAAGCACTCGGGTTCTCCCAGACCAAACAGACCAGCAGCGGCCTCATCGAGGCCCGCCTGATCCCTGCCGACGCCCTCCGCGCCGAGGCCGAACTGTACGGCACCATGGAACTCGCCCAACAGCTTCAGGCATCCGACGTGGGAGCCGGAACTTTGGAGGCCCTTGCCGAGGCCGTCGATCTCCTGTGCCGCGCCTATCCCGTTGTGCCCGCAGGCACGCTACGCGACCGCACTCAAAAACGCCTGGCACAGATCAATCGTCTGCTCGCTGGTCGCCTCACCTTGAACCAGCACCGCGAACTGCTCGTCATCACCGGCTGGCTCACCGCCCTGCTGGGCTGCGTCCACTACGATCTGGGCGAGCGAGAAGAGGCCGAAACAACCCGACGCGCAGCCTTCGAGATGGGCCGCCAGGTCGGACACGGCGAACTCATGGGCTGGGCACACGAAATGTCAGCCTGGTTCGCCCTCGTCGAAGGCCGCTACGAAGACGTTGTCACCGCCGCCCGCATGGGCCAAGCCATGGCTGGCACCAGCAGCGCCATGGTCCAACTCACCCTCCAAGAAGCCCGCGGCCTGGCCCGCATCGGCGACCGCCGCGAAGCCGACCGCGCCCTCACCCGCGGAGCCGAAGTCCTCAGCAGCCTGCCCATGCCCGAGCACCCAGACCACCACTTCGTCTTCGACCATGCCAAGTGGGTCTTCTACGCCGCCACCTGCTACACCTGGCTCGCCGACGACGATCGCGCCGAAGAACACGCCCGCGAAACCATTCAGATGCACACCCGCCCCGATGGTACCTCCAACGCCCCCATGCGAGTTGCTGACGCGCACATAGACCTTGGCATCGTCCATGCCCGACGTGGCGATCTCGATGCGGCGGTGGACGAAGGCATGGCCGCATTCGACATCGACCGACGATCTCTCACTGACCTCGTCAATCGCGCCGGAGACCTCGACCGGGTGCTACGACAACGCTATCGCAGGGAAGCCCTTACTGAAGAATTCCACGAACGATTCGTGACCGCCCGTAGAGCCCTCACCAACCGTCGTCCAGACCTGCTCGACTGAGTTGAGGATGTGACCTGCGCTGCAAGGTCCTTACTGCTCGTCCCGAGTATCTGCGTAGCCCGTGGGGCAGCCTGCCGGTTACCAAAGCGGTCCTTGCATCTGCGGATGAGAACGCTCCTGCGGCGACCAGGCACGTGCGGAGGTTCCTCGCCTACCGCCACTCTGGCTACGCACGATCAGTGCCGTCAAGGCGCAGGCCCAGTGACCTGCGAACTTTAAGTCTCTGTGCCGGTTGGGAACTCTTGCCCTCTTCGGCCCGTTTTGCCAGCTAGAATTGCGTAGAGTTGCCCGAACGAGCAGTTGTCGACTCCTGGGTTACGCGAGGAACCGATGAAGGCAGCGGAATATCAGTCGCAAGAGCATTGGCTCTACTCATTTATAGATGAGTATTCAATCAAGTCTTCCGACGACTTTCATCGTGCCATGCATTTTCCGGGACCTATTAAGCGTCTAGAGGAACTGGCGCAGGCTGCGGCTACTGATCGCCTATGTATGCCGACAATGCCTGAAGGGGCGATCTTGGCGGGTCGCGGTATAGACATGTCGGGAGAAGTGGGATGCTTCGGCTACGAGTGCGTGCGGCATGACGTTGACCTCTCGTATGCAAGAATACTTACCTACTTCGATTATGTAGTTGCTGAGGGAGTAGCTCCGGCAAGTTTTTTGTCAGAGCTTGAAGGGATCGCCAAAAAGGATGTCGGGCGACTCTTTTATAGAGTGGGCGAAGCCATTAAAATGCTCCTCTATTTCAGAAATGAGGGTATCGATAAACATGTCCTCTTTCAGTCGAAGGGGTTGGCTCTTTGCGAGAAGCATAGCAAGGAGTTGAGGGAAAGCCCTAAGCCTGCGCCTTACCTTCCCCGGGACGTTGTAGATAAGGCCATATCGCGGCTTGCCGCCGAAGCAAAAGTCGCAGCACGATGGTCTAATGGGGCCTGGTATTTTGACGTCGAGCACGAATTTTTCTCGGATCCTGCGCGTATGTCCATGAAGGGGAAGAAGTCAAAGCGTCCCTCGAGAGAAGAAGTGGCTAAGTCCATAGTTGATTACTACTCCTTCTTGATGCAATCCGACGTGAGTACTGCATCGCGATTGCGCCTCCCGCTTGCGCAGGCGTTTCGTGCTTCGTGGATGGGCGGCAAATCGAAGCCCGTCGACCACTCATCCCTTGTTGCGCTAAATCTCAGACTTCCAGTGCCGGAATCAGTCTCGCTGGGAGACCTGGTTAAACTCCGCAACGACGAGAGGGAATGTTTTCAAGTATTTCGATCCGCTCTCAGCAGTGCTATCACAGAGCAGATAGGCAGGCGAGAATCGGCTGCACCTGATGAGATCGCCAAAGCTGTCACTCGGGAATACATTGAGCCGGCCATTGCCGACATAGATAGACGTCTAAGAATCAATCAAAAATTGCTTGCGCGCAAGTCTGGCACAAGCATTGCGGTCGGTACCGCCGTTGCGTCGGCCGGCGTTATGAGTTCCATGCCTCTAGTCCTCGCTACCGGTGTTGCCGCTGGGGCAACTGTTCTCACTCATATCTATAAATACTTCGACGAGAGAGGGGCGGTGGAAACTTCGGATATGTATTTTTTGTGGAAGGTCGCGCGACTTGGAAAGCATCGCTAGCTCAAGCAGAAGCCAGCGCTCTGCAACCAGCAACCATACGAGCCTATCAGCAGGCTACGTGCGCGCAATTGTTGCCTGCAAGCAAAGGGGCGTGCAGGCTGATCGACCCTCCGAAGAGAGACGGCAAAATGTAGACGGTCCAGGCTTTGCGCCGCAACGTCACGCGATTCGTCAACTCGCACTTTGCTGAATTATGCTTATAGGCATCAAGCGGCGGCGCAGCGCGCCGTCGTGCCTCCGGCCCGCCACCCGCCCGCCGTCCGGGCATGCGGCCTGGGGGCCGGTCCCGGACGGCGCGGGACTGCGGGCCGGCCGCCGTACGCCCACCCCACCGCACGGACCGAACGCTCCGTTCGGGGTTGCCGCGCCGCCGCACAGATGCAGCCCTACGATCGCCACGGCATGGTTGATCGCCGTTCGTGGCTGGGGGCGATCGAAGGTCCAGGGCTTCGTTCCTCAGCCCTGGCCCACGGAGCAATGTGGCTGATCATCGGGCTCGGTGCTGGCGCCGTTGGTGCTCCCCGCAGTGAGCGCAACAGGCACCAAGGCCAGTGGGTACGCGCGTACGCGTGCGTGCCATACCCGTGCCATTCAGTGATCCGAGAGTGATGGGAAAGCGCTGGTCGGTCGGCATGGACGCAGGCCAGAGAGGCATGATCACCGTGCCATTAGCGTGCCATTAGCTTCTGTCCAACGGCTCGCGGATGGGCGGCATTCACGTGGGAGTGACCAGGTCGACGGCACGCGACGCCGATCTTGGCTCCTTACAAGCGAGGGGTCACTGGTTCGAACCCAGTACCGCCCACCAGCAGAAAGAGTGTCCTCGATGGGGACGTCATGACGCGAGGAAGCGCCCGCCGTCCACGAAGGAGGACGGGCGCCTGTCGAAGGAGCCAGCGGGGCTTCGAGCGGCGGTGCGGTGGGTCCGGGTGACGGCACCGGAATGCCCAAGGGCAGACACTCCGCCACTGGCGTACCGGGTGCTGTTCCTGACGTCGGATCTCAGCGAGGCCGTCCCGTTTCAGTGACCGGGGACGGTCCTCGTCGTCTGGGGCCGAACAGGTCTATCGCGCGAAGGCGCACTGGGCGGAAATGATGGCGGTGCCCCCGGAGGACCCGAGAGGACTGAAGATCGAGACCAGCCACCCCCTCCCGTCATCTGTGGCGTGATCGTCTACCACCTCAGGATTCGGGAGGATCCCAGGCAGGTGGTAGCCTCCGCCGAGAACCTTCTTCCCTGCAGGGCATCTGACTTCTCCGCTGACCAGACTGTTAGGGCGCAGAGTGATCTCGGCACGGACGATCTCGTGCCCGATGATCGGCTTGTCGTGCCTGAAGATGTTGTCGCGCTCTGGGTTGTCGTAAGCGGACGCCGGTGCCTGGAACGAGGCGGCCAGGATGGCTCCCGCCAAGGTGGTTGTGGCCAAGGAGACCGCGCGCTTCGGTGAGATCATCTTGCTTCCTTGTCTGTGAGTGCCGTGGTCAGGGCATACAGCAGATACCCATGTGACAAATGGGGAGCATCTGGCTCAATCGATGGCCTGGCAAACAGTCGGCACGCCCCCGCGTTCGGGCCGACGAACGTCCCTATCCATCAGGTGGCCACGGCAGGCGAGCTGGGAGACATCCAGGCGGTTGTGGAACTCGGGCCGAAGCTGGATATCAGCGAGCGGGCGCGCTTGTCATGGCCTGGCCGTGGCGTACGCCTTGTGCCTGTGGGACCGTGCCGACGACGCGATGGCCTCGCTGTTGGAAGCCGAGACCATCGCTCCCGAGCAGGTGCGCCATCGCTGCCTCAGCCGCCAGCTGAAGGCAGTCCCCCTGGCGTGAGGTCGAGGCTGTGAATGATCCGGAACCTCCGCCGTTCGCCCCGTCATGTGCCCGAGCAGTGGGGATCTTGCTCGTCCGGCCTCGGAAAGGCGATCGCCGGTTTCAGCGGTCGTCGTCGGCGAAGCCTGTGCGGTAGGCGAAGACCACGGCTTGGACGCGGTCGCGTAGGTCCAGTTTGGTGAGGATCCGGGAGACGTAGGTTCGGACGGTCTCGAAGCTGATCACCAGTTCTGCGGCTATCTCGGCGTTGGAGAGGCCACGGGCGATCAGCCGCAGCACCTCGCGTTCGCGGGGAGCCAGGACGGCCAGCGGATCCTCGTCGGGGGTGGGGACGGCCGGGCGGAGGCGGTCGGCGAAGCGACCTATCAGGGTACGGGTCACGGTGGGGGACAGCAGGGACTCTCCGCGGGCGACGGTGCGGACGCCGTTCACCAGGTCCAGGAGAGGGGCGTCCTTCAGCAGGAAGCCGCTGGCTCCGGCACGCAGCGCCTCGTAGACGTACTTGTCCACGTTGAACGTGGTCACCACCAGTACCTTCGGCGGCGCCACGACACCGGGGCCGGCGATGCGCCTCGTCACCTCGATGCCGTCCATCAGCGGCATGTGGATGTCCATGACCACCACGTCGGGCTTCAGGCTGGTGACCGCCTCGACCGCGGCCAGGCCGTCGGCGGCCACGCCGACCACCGCCATGTCCGGCTGCGCGTCGAACGCCGTCACGTAACCGGCACGGACGATCTCCTGGTCCTCGCAGATCACGACGCGGATGGTCATCTGGCACCGCCTACGGGGATCGACGCGGAGACTCGGAAACCGCCGTCCGGTTGCTCGCCTGTGGCCAGCTCGCCGCCCAGCGCGCCTATCCGGTCGCGCAGTCCGGCCAGGCCGCGGCCGCCGGAGAGGCTGCTTCTCGCGCCGACGGGGACCGCGGCAGCGGCGTTCGTCACCTCGACCTCCACGCGGTCATCCCGGTAGCCGATGCGCACGGTGGTGGGGCGGCCTTGGGCGTACTTGACGGCGTTCGTCAGGCCCTCCTGCACCGTCCGGTACACGGCCAGCCCCACGCCGACCGGGAGCGAGGGCTGGTCGCCGTCCTCCACCAGTTCGATGGGCTGGCCGCCGCTTCGCATGTGTTCGACCAGGTCTCGCACGCTGCCCACGACGGGCGTGGCCGACTCTCCGGTCGCCTCCAGCACGTCCAGCAGATACCGCAGTTCGGCCAGGGCTCGGCGGCCGGCGCCGCCGATCGTGGACAGTGCCGTGGCCACGCGCTCCGGTGACGTGGCCACGAACTGCGTGGCGTCGGCCTGCACGACGATGGCGGTGACGTGGTGGGTCACCACGTCATGCAGCTCCCGCGCGATGCGCGCCCGCTCTGCGGCGGCCGCGGCCTCGGTGGCGAGCCGCCGTCGCTCGGCCTCCTGGAGCCGCTGCCCGCGTACGAAGGCGCCGCCCAGCCAGCACGCGGCGAAAAGCAGGTAGAACACCAGGAACTCGCTCTGCAGAACCGGTGAGCCGAGCAGGACCACGGCCACGCACAGCACGACGTACGCGACCGATGCCACGACGGCGATGACGCCCCGGAACCGCTCCTGGTGCGCGCCCACCGAGTACAGCGCGATGTACACCGTCACGGTGCCGAACTGCATCGGGTAGCCGAGCGTCTCGTGGATCATGAAAGCCGTGCCGTTGATCGCCAGACACGCGGCGGGCCATCGGGTACGCACGGCCAGAGGCACCGTCTGGGCCAGGATCAGGACGATCTGGAACGCGTCGGCCGGGCGTCCTGACAGGTTGCCGAACTCGACGCTCATGATCGACAGCGCCGGCACGAACGCCAGCCCGGTGGTCACGACGGCCAGCCACCGGTCCCACACCGTGGCGTCGTAGACGCGCCACACCTTCCGCAACCTTCGTAAGCGGTCGCCGGCCCAGGTCCCCGACATGGCCCAGAGCCTAGCGATCCCTGATCCCCGATGTTGCCGTGCTTGTCCCTCATGTGAGCTACACGGAATGTCCACAACGCGGTGATTCGGGACAGGGCCTTCCATCCCTACCTTTCTCGTCAGCGGCCGACAACCACGGTCAACCGCGAAGCCAGATCACGGCACATCGGTCATTCGGAGGACAGCACCATGGGAAACACCATCCGCGTACGCGTCATCGTCGCCGGCGCCCTGACCACGGTCGCGGCAGCGGGGGCAGTGATCGGTGGGCAGCCGGCCGGCGCCAGGGCCGTGGCGACCGCCGGTCACGTCCAGACTTCGATCAAGTGGGGTCAGTGCCCCCAACTCGCGCCAGGCGCCGAACGGGACCCCAGGCAAACCTGCGGCACTGTCAAAGTGCCTCTGGACTACCGCCGCCCCGACGGAGAGACCATCACCGTCGCGGTCTCCAGGATCGCCACCGCCAAGCACGGCAAGAAGCGCGGCGACCTGCTGTTCAACCCGGGCGGTCCGGGACTGCAGGGCCTGGACATGCCTGGCCAGATGGCACTCACTCTCCCGAAGGAGGTGCGGGACTCCTACGACCTGATCGGGTTCGACGCGCGCGGCGTCGGCCACAGCACCCCGATGAGCTGCGGTCTGTCCGGCCCCAGCCTTGTCACCATCTTCCCCTACCCCGGCGCCGGCGGCTCGATCGAGGGCAACGTCACCACCGCGCGCGCCGTTGCCCGGCAGTGCGCCACGATCGGTGACAAGCTCCGCTTCTTCAACAGCGCGAACACAGCGCGCGACATGGATCGCATCCGCCAGGCCCTCGGGGCGCGGAAGATCTCCTACTGGGGCCAGTCCTTCGGCACCTACCTCGGCGCGGTCTACGCCTCGCTGTTCCCCCGCAACACCGACCGGATGGTGCTGGAGGGCAACGTCGACCCGAACAAGGTGTGGGCGAAGATGCTGAACACCTGGAACCAGGGCATGAACGACCGGTTCCCGGACGCCGCCCGCGTGGCCGCGGCGGCCGACGCCGACCTCGGGCTGGGCGGCACCGCCGGCGAGGTCACCGACACCTTCATCGCGCTGGCCGACCGCCTCGACCGGAAGCCGGCCATGATGCCGGGCACACCGGTGGCCATCAGCGGTGCGCTGCTGCGCGGCGTCACGTACCAGATGTTGCAGCGCAACGAGATGCTCGCGCCGCTCACCCGATTCTGGAAGGCGGCGGCCGACCTGTCCGCGGGCAAGGCCCTGGCGGACGCGGACGCCGCCGTGCTCCGGCAGATTCTCGCCGACACCCCGGCTGTGAAGGGCGTGCCTGCGGACAACCAGGCGACCATGGTCCTGGCCATGCTCTGCGGGGACACCACCTGGTCGCGAGAGGTGGGCTCCTACGCCGACGCCACCGCGGCCGCCCGCGCGAAGTACCCGCTGAGCGCGGGCATGCCCAACAACATCCTGCCGTGCGCGTTCTGGTCGCAGAAGCCGATCGAGCCGGTGGTCAAGGTCACCTCGCACGGTCCGCGTAACATCCTGATCCTGCAGAACCGCCGCGACAACGCCACGCCGTGGGCCGCGGGCCGGGGCATGCACAGGGCCCTGGGTGACCGCGCCGGCTTCCTCGGTGTCGAGCACGGCGGCCACTTCGTCTACGGCACCGGCTCGACCTGCGCCGACAAGGCCACCGTCGCGTTCCTGATCAAGGGAACCCTGCCGGCCAAGAACGTCTCCTGTGCGGGCCCCCGGCCCTGACCGTCATGCCATCGGGGCAGCGCGGAGACGGTCAGCGGGGAAGTGGTTCCCCAGGCCGGCCCACAGGCCGGCGCACCGACGGGAACGATCTTCGCTCCCTGCCGGCGAGGGGTCACTGGATCGCATCCAGTACCGCCCACCTGCACCGGGAAGCCCCGTAGCGATCTCGCTACGGGGCTGTCGTGCCATCACGTGCCCTGTGCTGTGCTGGACAGTACGCCGGACGAGACCTCCGGCCCGCTGGTCATGCGCGCCCTTCGCGCGGACGGGCTGATCCGTACGGAGCCCGGCGTGGGCAGCTTCGTGACCAAGCCCGAAGAGCGCAAGGAGATCGGCGCCCCTCAGGAAGCGCATGCCGTGACCTTGAGGTGGTCGGCCATCATCCAGTGGTACTGAGGCCGGTCGTTCGGCGTCCGTACGGCGCGGAACAGAACGCCGTTCGCCCATTTGTCGGGGTATTTGTCGTCGTACGTGATGAGCTGCTGCCTGGTCTTCTCCCTGAGAATGCCTGCCTGTGGGTCCGGCAGGTGGTAGACGGGGGCCGAGTCGACGATCACCACGGCGCAGTGCTGACGCCCCACGATGGGCATCCGGGCGAGGCTCGGCGCCTGGGCCGTCGTCTTCGGCTCCAGTGCGGCGTTGATGAGTTGGCTCACCCCGGCGACGAGCACCGCGCTGACCGACGCGATGGCGAGGTGCCGCAGCCATGGGTGGTCAGGTCGCGGGGACCGCTCTTCGGTCCGCGCTCTCGCTTCAGCCTGTCGTGCCTCGCGGACGCGCTGCTCCCACTCGCGCCAGTCGCCGCCCAGATATTCGATGATGTCCCGCACGGCCGGTTCCGGTGGGATGCCGCGACCGGAGAAGAGATCGCCGATCACGGTCTTGCTGCGGTTGATATCACCGGCGATTTTTCGCGTACTGGGCGAATTGGCGGATTTGCGCAGCTCTTTGAGATCAGCATAGAACTGGCGAAGAACCTGGCGATAATCAGTGTGTTGTCCGGTATCCACTCGCCTGTCCAATCCCGAAGCCGCCGGTATGTCTGAGATAGTGCCGCAATTTCGGCATTGATGGGGAGGGCTCTGTCCGCACTCTGTCCGCGGACACGAAACCCCTTGCCCGCCGGCTTCCCGAGGCGCGAATGTCGGGGCATGAACACAAACAGCAGGGGCAAAGCCCTCTTCGCGGCCATGGTTCTGGCGATCGGCACCATGGGGGCAACGGCCACGGAAGCGGCGGCGGCCGCAGAAGGGACATCCGTTCCCGGATGTCGCCTTTATCGACCGGACCCGCACATCGTGGTGAGCCAGCGAGTCGGGGTAAATTACTACTTTTCATGCAATAACCGTCGTATTCGGTACGTCAAGGTCACATTAGCCCTGAAGCGACACCGGGGCGGACTCCTGGACGCGGTCGAGACGTCGTACCAGTTCGACAGCTTCCGGGACCCCGCGCAGGCCGGCATCAACACCACGCTGGAGACGCCCTCGGCGTGCCAGTCCGGCAAGCGGTACCACGGCGACATCACCATCAACGTGTCTCTCGCCGGCGCCCAGAGTCGCACCTCGACCGTGCGCGGCCCCTCCATCACCTGCGTACGTTGATCGAGGAAGTCTCGATGACCACGACAACGACCTGGGCACGGGCAGCCGCCCTCGCCGCCCTGGCGGCCACGCTCCTCAAAACCGGGTGCCACCACCCAGCCCTGCATTCCCTGAACCGATCGCCGGCAGCCGGAAGTCGCAACATATTCCGGACCACGTGCGCCTCTGGTGATCGGGGCGCGCCCTCCCGAAGCAGTTATTCGGCATGAAACGGAGGAAACGCTACCGTGATGTTCGACCTGTATGTAAGGTGCCTCCGGTGATGGGCACACTCCCTTACGCGATGGCCATCTCGGGCACAGCGCCATCCGCTCTCGCCGTGATCCTTGGCCTGATCGTCTTCGTAGGCGGCCTGGCCCTTCTGACGCAGCTCATCCGCTATATCGCCGAGCGCCGGGCCGCCACGCGCCCCTCGGTTCACTTGGAGCCCCCGGACGCGTCCTGGAGATCCCGGGTTCACCCAGGTCAGATTTGCTGGGCGTCCCTACAGTTCGCGGATCGTCCAGGCTGGAAAGACCGCCCTTGTCTTGTGATACGCACCCATGAGCAGGGCGTGGATGTGCTGAAAATCACCAGCAAAAACAAGTCGCATCGGTATGAATGCATACAGATACCAACGAGAAGTTGGGACAAGCGAGCACGGGAAGACAGCTGGCTCGACCTGGGGGAGAGCTACTTCATCTGGGATCAGGCGATTCGGCGCGTCGCAGGATTCTGTGACGCGGCGACGTGGCACCAGGTGACGCGACGCCATCGCACCGGCTATGTCTACATCGCGAACAGCGCCGGCGACAAGTAAGCAGGGCGACGGACTTCAGCCATTCGGGTTCACGACAGAAGAACGCATGAAGGTGCATGGCACAGGTGACCAGCCGAGTGAAAGAGTTGCCGTGGCCCGTGCGTGAAGGCCAGGTGAGCGAAGCGGCTCTCATCCACGATGAGCAACGCATGTCCGTCTCCACGATCGACGGTCAGAAGTGGTACGCCCGCTATGGGCCGCCCGGTCTCTCCCATGAGGCGCTCTCGGAGGAGTTGGGCAAGGCTGACCCGCGCGGCAACGTCAAAGTCACGGTGAGGTTTCCGTCTATGGCATGAGGCCCGGCAGCGCAGCTGAGAGGACGCGGGCCTGAGCCGCACCAGGATGAACGTCTCTGGCCCGGGCGTTCCGGCGGGTAATAGCCGGGGCGGTGTGGCGTGACCTGGACGGATGGCCGATCATAAGGCCATGTCGCTCCGCGTGTACGAAACCGATCTGTTCGAGAGCTCTAGGGGCCGTTTGGAGGCGATTGCCTACCGGCTGCTGGGATCTGCCGGGGATGCGGAGGACGCGGTGCAGGACACGTACCTGCGCTGGCACGCGGCGGACCGGGAACGCATCGAGACGCCCGAGGCCTGGCTGACCAAAGTGCTCACCAATCTCTGCCTCAACCAGCTCACCTCGGCGCGGGCCAGGCGGGAGACGTACGTGGGGCAGTGGCTTCCCGAGCCGGTGCTGGACGGGGACCGGATGCTCGGTCCCGCCGACACCTTCGAGCAGCGCGAGTCGGTCTCCATGGCGATGCTCACGCTGATGGAGCGGCTGACGCCCAACGAGCGCGTCGTGTACGTGCTGCGCGAGGCGTTCGGGTACGCGCACCGAGAGATCGCCGAGATCCTGGACATCACGGAGTCGAACTGCCAGCAGATCTACCGGCGGGCCAGGCAGCATCTGGCTGCCGAGCGATCCCGTACGGAGGTCGACGCCGCCGCCGCACGGAAGATCGTCGAGGAGTTCCTCGCCGCGGCCCTCAGCGGCGACACCGAGCCGCTGATCCGGCTGCTCGCGGACGACGCGGTCAGCGTGGCCGACGGCGGCGGGAAGGTCGTCGCGCGCAGGACGCCGGTCATCGGAGCCCTGGGCATCGCCCAGTACCTGCGTGGCATGTTCCAGCCGAGCGACTCCAAGCGGACCCTCGTCGGCGGCGATCCCGTCTTCTACGCCGTCGTCGTCAACGGCGGTCCTGCCGTGCTGGTCGAGGTCGGCGCGCAGGTCATCGGCGTGATCTGTCTCGACACGACCCCTGAGGGCCTCGCCTCGATCCACATCCAGGTCAACCCCGACAAGCTCCAGCGCATCACGCGTCAGTGGGCGGCCGATGGATCTCGTCGCCCGGTCCCGTTGAGCTGGTGACCCACATCACATCAAGTCCCTGTCAGGGATCGTGCGCCTGTCCGGTTCAGGAGGTGAAAGCAACCAGATAGGAGCGTAGCCATGAAGCACCGCATCGTCGTCCTGGGAGCCGGGTACGCCGGAGCCAACGCCGCCGGCCGCCTCGCCAAGCGGCTGCACCGCGACGACGTCGAGATCACCCTGGTCAACGGCGACCCGGAGTTCGTCGAGCGGGTCCGCATGCACCAGCTGGCGAGCGGGCAGGATCTGCGGCCCCGCCCGCTGCGCGACGTCTTCGCGGGCACCGGCGTACAGGTCAGGACCGCGCGGGTCACCGCCGTCGATGTGGAAGGCAAGACCGTCGAGCTCGGCGGCGAGACCCTCGCCTACGACACCCTCGTGTACGCCCTGGGCAGCACCCACGCCGACCAGGGCGTCCCTGGTGTCGCCGAGCACGCCTACAACGTGGCCGGCAAGCAGGCCGCTCTCCGGCTGCGGGCGCGCCTGAACGAGGTGAAGCCCGGCGGGACCGTACTGATCGTGGGCGGCGGCCTGACCGGCATCGAGGCGGCCACCGAGATCGCCGAGGCCCACCCGGACCTCGAGGTCGCGATCGCCGCCCGCGGCCGCGTCGGCGGGTGGCTCAGCGACAAGGCCCAGCGTCACCTGCGCGGCGCTTTCGACCGGCTCGGCATCACGGTTCACGACCACGTCGACATCGCGCGCGTCGAAGCGGACGGTGTGGTCACCGCCGCGGGCAGCGAGATCCGGGCCGAGGTGACCGTGTGGACCGCGGGGTTCGGCGTGCACCCGATCGCGGCCGCCACCACCCTGAAGGTGTCCGACACCGGGCGGATCGTCGTCGACGCCGGCATGCGATCGGTCTCGCACCCCGACGTGTACGCCGTCGGCGACGCCGCGTACGCAGAAGGAGCGGGTGGCAAGCCGCTGCGGATGTCCTGCGCCTCGGCGAACCCGATGGCGTGGCTGGCGGCCGACGTCATCGCCGCGCGCCTGACCGGTCGCAAGGTTCCCGAGACCACGATCGGCTACTCGGTGCAGTGCATCAGCCTCGGACGCCGCGACGGGATCATCCAGCGGGTGACCCCCGACGACCAGGTCACGTCCAGCGTCTTCACCGGGCGGACCGCCGCCCGCATCAAGGAGATGATCTGCGCGAGCGCGGCCTGGAGCATCTCGCACCCGACCATGCTGATGCCGAGCCGCCGCCGCCACCTCGCGGGCACCGGCGCCGTGGAGGCCCGGCCTCTCACGCAGGCATGACGAAGCGAGCGCTGCCGGGCGAGCGTGGTGGTCCGCTCGCCCGCGCGCTGCCCGCGAGCTTGTGCCTGAAGGATTGTTCGTGCCCGATCCTGGACAGACGGTAGACCGCCGTCGGCAGACGGTGAGACTGTAAGGGGCAGGGCGACCTGCTGGAGGAGATCGTGAGTCAGTCCGAGTTGACCACGGACATGGTTCTCGCCGCCATCCGGGACCACGAGTTCGCGGCCTATGACGTCCTGGTCCGGGATCATCCGTCGGAGGCGGTGATCGCCGGGTTCACCGCCGCGGCCAGGTCGGGTTTCACCACCTTCGGCGTGGCAGTGCATCTGGCGTCGCTGACGGACAAAGGACGCAAGCAGCTTGACTCCTGACTTGTGCGTCATGACGAGCGGACGGAACAGTCCCTTGTCGTGAAAGCGAAGGGCACGGAGCCAAGCGAGGTCAGCGGCATGGTCCTCGGCCTGCTGGCGGTGATCTGGTTCATCGGGGTTCCGCTGTGCCTCTGGCAGGCACTCGCCACCGCGTTCACGGGTGGCGCCGAACTCGATCGTGGCGGCACGAACGCGTGGCTGGCCGCGGCGGCGGTGATCTTCACTGTCGCGCCCGTCCTCGCCACCGGCATCTGCGTCTTCACCGGCAGAGTCGTACGTGCCTGGATCTTCGGCCTCGTCGCGACGGCGTGTGTCCTCTTCGTCCTGGCGAGTCTGTACACGGAGGCGCGACAGGCGGAGCTGCGCCGTCCTCCGCCGCCTCTGCCGTCCGGCTACTGCGCCGAGTACAGCGGCGGCGACAGTGACTGCCCAGGTGGATGAGCGTCGTCTCAGGTGACCGATTTAACGAGTTGCGCGGCTTTGGGCGGGCCGCTGTACGCTTTCGCCTCATCCCGTCAACCCCTCGCATGAACGGACCTCGCCGTGGCGAAGCTGAACCAGATCCTCGCCGTGGAGAAGGGCGTCAAAGCCAGCAGCCAGCGCGCGGTCGCCGACGCCCACCACACCATCCAGAAGCACCCCCTGCTGTCGGGCCTGTCGCGCACGTACCAGCCGATCGACGACGAGGGCGAGCAGCTTCCGCCGGAGTCCACCCGCGTCCAGGTGAAGGCGGAGGAGGTGCTGGCCGAGGTCGGCAAGGCGCTCACGAAGCTGTTCGACGTGACGGCGACCAAGGACTGGACGAACACCGTCGCCAAGGCCGACGTCGTCGTGGACGGGACCACCCTCATCGAAGGCGCGCCGGTCACCTACCTGCTGTTCCTGGAGAAGCAGCTGGTCGAGCTGTACGCGTTCATCGCCAAACTGCCGACCCTGGACCCGGCCGAGACGTGGACGTTCGACGACAACTCCGGCGCGTGGCGTACGGAGCCGGTCAAGACGACCCGCACCAAGAAGGTGCCGCGCAACCACGTGCTCGCCGAGGCGACCGACAAGCATCCGGCGCAGGTGCAGGTGTTCACCGAGGACATCGTCGTCGGCTACTGGACCAAGACGGCGTTCTCCGGCGCCCTGCCGGCCCGCCGCGTCAACGAGCTGCTGGCCCGGGTGCAGAAGCTGCAGGACGCCGTGAAGTACGCCCGTGAAGAGGCCAACAGCGCCGAGGTCGAGGACCGCAGGGTCGGCGACGCGGTGTTCGCCTACCTGTTCGGCTAGCGTAGAGACTCCCCGTTGAGCGCGGGGTGCGCGAAAGCGCGAAGCTGAGGCTGAAGCTGAAGCTGACGAACGGCCCAAGCGGAGGTTCGAGCCCTCCCCGCGGTTCGCGCCGCGGTAGCCCAACCGGCAGAGGCAGCCGATCACAATCAGATTCTCGCTCGAAGCTCAGCATTGACCGTCGAGAGCCACATCGACCGAGGGCAGGCCATGATTGTTGAGATGCCGGTTCGAATCCGGCCCGCGGCTCTTCATGCCGCGGTGGCTCAATGGCAGAGCGCACATTCGTCATAGCTGACCTGCTCTCTTAAACGCTGCTGGCCTCACATATGGCGGCAACATTCAAGGCCCCCCGGCTTGGGAACGCCGGGGGGCCGCCGTCGTTGTCCGGGCCGAGCCGTCAAGGGGGGACAGATGTACGTGCGGTTCCAAAGTCCCGTGCCGAACAGGCGAGGCACATATCCGGGCGTGTTCGGCCTCGTCAACGCCCTGGCCGAGCAGGGACGCCTGTCGGACGCGGAGGAAGCCTTCAGGCGCGAGAACAACGCCTGGTACGACACCAACTTCACCGACCCCGCCACCGTGGACCCCACCGTCTACGACCGCACCGTCAATCCGGAGGCGGCGGCCTGGTTCAAGGCGTCAGCCGGGCACCTCATCCGGCGGGTGCCGGGATACCTGGCCATTCTCGCCGCGCACGGCGTGGAGTGCGTACGCCTCGAATCGGCGGACCCGGGCAGGATCATCTACGCGGACGACGATCAAGTGGTCGTCGTCCCACGCACCGTCGAATAGGCGACGACCGTCAGCGGTACAGGTCGTGGTGAATTGGTCGCTGCCGTCGTGGTGAGATTCGCTTGGGATGACGGTCGCTCCCAGTGCTTTTCGTCGTCCTGCGGATCAGCGGCTTCGATTGCCTTTTCTTCTGCGGTTCGGCGACGGAGGCGTGGCGCGGCGGCCGGAGGCGGTCTGGCTGGGCTTGCGTTCCTTGCGGCGCTGGGCCGGCTTCTCGGCGGCGGCGGGGGCGGGGGTGCGGCCTCGAGAGCTGTTGACCGTGCGGCCGCGTACGATGCCGATGAAGTCCTCCACCAGGTCCGTGGTCGCGTCGGTGGGCCAGGCCAGGCCGACCTGCGACTGCGGCGCGTCGAGCAGCGGCCGGTACTTGAGGTCCCTGCGGTGGTGGAGGCGCGCCAGCGACTGCGGGACCACCAGGAGCCCGGCGCCGCTCGCGACCAGCTCGACCGCCTCGCCCGTCGTCGCCGGGCGGGTGAACGCGGGCAGGCCCGGCCGGGTCGTCCACTCCAGGGTGTCGTCCAAGGGATGCAGGATCTCGTCGTCGGCCAGGTCGGCGAGGGTGACCTCGTCGGCGGCGGTCACCGCATGGTCCTTGGGCACCACGACCACCGTGGTCTCCACGTAGAGGGGGATCACGCTGAGCACGTCGCGATCGACAGGCAGCCGGACGAATCCGGCGTCCGCGCCGCCGTCGCGCAGGAGCGCCACCACCTCGGCGGCGGGGACCGCGACCAGGGTGAGTGGTACGTCGGGCATCCGCTCGGTCCAGATGTTGACCCATTTGGCGGGTGTCACTCCGGGCGCGTACGCCAATCGGAAGGCCCTGCCGCTCTCGCCATCGGTCACCGCCTCAGCGTACCGATGTCAGGGAACCCGTTCCGACTGACTACGCTTGGCGTCATGCCGTCGCCCAAACCGAAGACCGTCCAGACGATGAAGCCCGAGACCGCGGCGAAGAAGCTGGGGGTCCTCCTCTCGGCTACTCCCGCCGAGTTCCAGGCCGGGCCGGTCTCCAGGGACGAGCTGAACGCCCTGCAGGCGAAGCCGCCCGCCTGGCTCGCCGACCTGCGCCGCAACGGCCCCCACCCCAAGCAGGTCGTGGCCGCCAAGCTCGGGGTCTCCATCTCCGGGCTGGCCAGAAGCGGCATCACCAAGCCGCTCACCACCGCCGAGATCGACGAGATCAAGGCGGAGAACCCGGCGTGGCTGGAGCACGAGCGCTCCGTCCAGGCCGAGGCCCGCAAGGAGGCGCTCCGCCTCAAGCAGCAGCGAGCGCAGGAGGGCTGACCTGGCGCCGGCCGCGCCGGCTCTCCTAAGCGTTTCCGAGCGTCCACAAGGCCGCGATGGGAAGGGCCCGCAGTTTCTCGGCGAACGCCAGCGCCTGCTCCCCGGCGTAGAGCACGAAACCGTGCGCCGAGCCGGTCGGCCAGATGGCGCAGGCCGCGGAAGTCGTCGCCGCGCACGGTCTCCGCTGCCTTGACCTCGATCCCGACCACCTCGCCGGAGGCGTGCCGCCCGCGTGCTCGTGCCGGTCTGCTGTTGTCATCGCAGGTAGAGGCGGTTGTGTGGGCGTTCTGCCGGAGGTGTCGTGGGCGGTCTGCCGCTGCCTCCGTGGGCGTTCTGCCGCCGCTTCTGTGGGCGGTCTGCCGCTGCCGGGGCTAGGGCCGGTCCTGGGGGATCATCGCGGCCACCAGGAAGCAGGTCCCTGCCACCAGGCATCCGATCGATGCGAAGAACACCACGTAGTACAGCGACCGGTCCGCCACGAGGCTGGACAGTGGCAGGAGAACTAAGCAGAGGCCCGTGAGGAGCTGGCCCAGACCGTATGGGCGTGACCGGAGCTTCGTGCGCTGACGCTCCGTCGCGACGAGGATCCGCCCGGTGGCCAGGGTGTGGATGCCGAGGGCGGCCAGGACGCACGCCGGCACGAGCCTGAGCACCGTCGTTGTCAGGTCCATGTGCGCCGGCTCCTCGGATCGGGTCGGTCAGGGGTGGGGCCATCGTGCCGTACGGCGCCGACGAAGATCAAGACGGGCAGGACCGGGAAGGGTCAGACGGCGGCGGCCATCGCGGGGGCCGGGCAGGGGCCGGCGTCGGCGAGGGCGCGGAGCTGGTCGGCGAACGCGAGAGCCTGGTCGGGGGTCAGGCGGGGCTCGGAGCCCACGTAGAAGACGACGATGTCGCCACCCGGAGTGCGTACGGCGTTGAAAGGAATCATGGTGCTTCGCATTCTTCCGTGCGGCACCGACAGTTTCGACTCAATTGAACCGCCCGGTATCCGGGAGGCCGTCCGCGGGCTCAGCCCAGGAGACCGACAGGAGCGGAGTGTGGGCGTAGCACAACGGCCGGAGGTGTGGCCGGCCCCGAGTTCGGATGCCAGGCTGTCGCTCGTCCTGGGGGAGCGGGCGCTGCACGTGAACGGGGATCTGCAGACCGCGCGGCGCTGGTACGACGCCGCCTACCGCCAGGCCGAGCAGTCCGGTGACCCCGTCGCGCTCGGGCTGGCGGCGCTGGGGCTCGGCGGGCGCTGGGTGCGGGAGCACCGGACGTCGGCGGAGTCCGAGCGGGTGCGTACGCGCCAGTTACGGGCGCTGTCGCTGCTCGACCCGTCCTCGCCGACGGCGCTCCGGCTGCGCATCCGGCTCCAGGGGGAGGACGACTACCGGAACGGCACGCACGACGGGATCCTGCGGCTGCTCCGCGAGACGCGGGACGCGGGGGACCCGCTCGCCGTCGCGGAGGCGCTCAGCCTGGCGCACCACTGCCTGCTCGGTCCCGAGCACGCGGCGCTGAGGCGCGAGCTGGCCGATGAGCTGATCGGCCTGGCGGGGGTCACCGAGCGCCGCGGCGACCTGCTGATGGGCCTGATGTGGCGGACCGTGAACCTCTTCCTGGCCGCCGACCCGCACGCCGAACGCTGCCTGGAGGAGCTGCGCCGGCTGCTGCGCGAGCACGCCTACCTCGCGGTCGGGTACGTGGTCGACGCCGTCGAGGTCATGCTCGCCATCCGCGCGGGCCGCTTCGACGAGGCGGAGAGGCTGGCCGGCCAGTGCTTCGAGCGGGGCGTCGAGGCCGGCGACATGGACGCCACCGGCTGGCTCGGCGGCCAGCTCGGCGCCGTCCGCTGGTTCCAGGGGCGCGCCGCCGAGCTCCTGCCCGGACTGCGCGACCTGGCCAGCTCGCCCACGCTCAGCCCGATCGACAACTCCTACCTGGCGGGACTGGCGCTGGTCGCGGCCGTCGCGGGGGATCATCGGCTGGCGGCCGGGCACCTGGCCCGCGTACGGGGGCGGGACCTCGCCGAGCTGCCCCGTTCGAGCTCCTGGCTGGTCTCGATGTACTTCGTGGCCGAGACGGCCCACCTGCTGGAGGACGCGGGGACGGCGGCGCGGGCGTACGCGCTGCTCAGCCCGTACGCCGGGCTGCCGGTGATCGGCAGTCTCGGGGTCGTGTGCTTCGGGTCGGCGGAGCACCCGCTGGGGATGGCCGCGCTGACCACGGGGGACCTGGATCTGGCCGTACGGCATCTGCGTGCCGCCGTGCAGGCGAACCTGGCGCTGGGGCACTGGCCGGCGGCGGCGCTGTCGCGGTGCCGTCTGGGGCAGGCGCTGGCGTTGCGCGACGGGCCGCGGGACGCGGCGGCCCGCGCCGAGCTGGCCGCGGCGGCGCGGGAGGCCAGGGACCTGGGGATGGCGCTGCCCGGCGTGGTCGGCAGCGCGGTCTTGAGCGGGGCCGGCGAGGTGCGGCGGACGTGCCGGTTCCACCGCGACGGGCGGCACTGGCGGATCGAGCTGGGCGGGCGGGTCGCGGTGGCGGACCACAGCGTCGGCATGGCCCATCTGGCGGCGCTCGTGGCCCACCCCGGGCGCGAGATCCTGGCCGCCGACCTGGCGGCGGGCACCTGGTCGCAGGAGGGCGAGGGCTCGTCGGCGCAGCCCGTGCTGGACGACCTCGCCCGGGACTCCTACCGCGAACGGCTGACGCAGCTCCAGGCCGACATCGACGAGCTGGAGGAGATGAACGACCTGGAACGGGCGTCGGCGCTGCGGCTGGAGCGCGAGTGGCTGGTGCGGGAGCTGACGGCGGCCACGGGGATCGGCGGGCGGGCGCGGCCGTTCGCGGGCGGCGAGGAGCGGGCCAGGATCGCGGTGGGCAAGGCGATCCGGCGGGCGTTGTCGCGGATCGCCGGGGTGGATCCGGTGATCGGGGAGGAACTGCGCGCGTCTGTGCAGACCGGACTGCGCTGCTGCTACCGGCCACGGTGACGGCTCCGGCTCTCCCGCTGGATGCCGTCAGCGGAAGGCCGTGAGCGGGCCGTGGTGGAATATGAGGCAGCACAAAAAGGAAGCGAGCCACCCTGATGGAACACCGCATATTGGGACGCACCGGTCGTGAGGTCGGCGTCATCGGCCTCGGCGCCTGGCAGCTCGGCGCCGACTGGGGCGAGGTCTCCGAGGACGAGGCCTTCGCCACGCTGTCCGCCGCCGCCGACGCGGGCGTCACCTTCATCGACACCGCCGACGTGTACGGCGACGGCCGCAGCGAGCAGATCGTCGGCCGGTTCGCCAAGGGCCGCCCCGGCCTGACGGTCGCCACGAAGATGGGCCGGCGGATGGAGCAGCTCCCCGCCAACTACGTGATGTCCAACTTCCGCGCCTGGAACGAGCGCTCCCGCCAGAACCTCGGCGTGGACACCATCGACCTGGTGCAGCTGCACTGCCCGCCGACGCCGGTCTACTCGACGGACGCGGTCTTCGACGCCCTCGACACGCTGGTCGCGGAGAAGAAGATCGCCGCGTACGGCGTCAGCGTGGAGACCTGCGAGGAGGCCCTGACCGCCATCGCCCGCCCCAACGTGGCGAGCGTGCAGATCATCCTCAACGCCTTCCGGCTGAAGCCCCTGGAGCGGGTGCTGCCCGCGGCCCGCGCCGCCGGGGTCGGCATCATCGCCCGCGTCCCGCTGGCCAGCGGCCTGCTGTCGGGCCGCTACGACGAGAACACCACCTTCGCGCCCGACGACCACCGCAACTTCAACCGGCACGGCGAGGCGTTCGACGTGGGGGAGACGTTCTCGGGCGTCGACTTCGCGACCGGCCTGGAGGCGGTGCGGCGGCTGGCTCCCCTGGTGCCGGAGGGGGCGACGATGGCGCAGTTCGCGCTGCGCTGGATCCTCGACCAGGAGGGGGTCTCGGTGGTCATCCCCGGCGCCCGCAACCCGGCGCAGGCCGCCGCCAACGCGGCCGCGGCCGGGCTCGACCCGCTGCCGGCCGCGACGCTGGAGACGGTCAACGGGGTCTACGACGAGCTGATCCGCCCGCAGGTCCACGACCGCTGGTAGCGGGGAACGGGGAGCGGGGCGGGTCTGACCTGGCCGTACCCTGGTGGGCATGATTCGTCCCGCTACCCCCGACGACGTGCCCGTCATCCTCGACCTGATCCGCGAGCTGGCGGAGTACGAGAAGGCCGCCCATGAGGTGCGCGCCACCGAGGAGGGCCTGCGCGCCGCGCTGTTCGGCGACCGGCCCGCCGTCTTCGCCCACATCGCCGAGATCGACGGCGAGGTCGCCGGTTTCGTCCTGTGGTTCCTGACCTTCTCGACCTGGCGCGGCGTGCACGGCGTCTACATGGAGGACCTCTACGTGCGCCCGCAGCACCGGGGCAGCGGCCTCGGGATGGCGCTCATGGGCGAGCTCGGCAGGATCTGCGCCGAGCGCGGCTACCAGCGCCTGGAGTGGGCGGTGCTCGACTGGAACGAGCCGAGCATCGGCTTCTACGAGGGCCTCGGCGCGGTGCGTCAGGACGACTGGTACAAGTACCGGCTCACCGACGAGCCGTTGCGGCGGCTGGCGGACCGCGCTCTCGATCCCGCGTGAGAACGGCGGTCACGCGGGTCACACAGGCGTGACCCGCGTGCCGTGCCGGTCAAACCCCTGCGTGCGTCCGGCTGCGCATGTCCTGGGACCTGCCGAAGGACTCCATCTCGGACTCCTCCAGCTCGCGGTGCGTCTCCTCGATCCGCAGCGCGACCCCCATCGCGAAGAACGTGGGCGCCCATTCCCCGACGAAGATGCCCCATCGGTCCGCGCGGTCGAGCCCTGCATGCTCGGTCTGCTTCGACGCGAACCAGGAAGCGAAGGCCAGGCCGACCGAGCAGATCCCGGCCACGTACATGTGATTGGACTTGATGCCCATCTTGTGAAGTGTTTTGATCATGATTCCCCCCCTTGCTGAGTGTCGTTACCCCAGGAAGGCGGCAGTAACCAGGCGTTACGCGCACGTTTCCGGCGTGACGCTTGTGCGTGGCTTGTTACCGCGGTGAATCACCTGTAACGGATGCACAGCCACGGAAAGTGCGCGTGCGTAACGACCGATTCCTACGTTGGAGCTCCCCGGACGCCGAGCGTAGGAGAGGTCGATGGCGCGCTGGATCGCCGACTGGCACCCCGATGACCCAGCTTTCTGGGAAAGCTCAGGAAGGCGCGTCGCACGGCGCAACCTGATCTTCTCGATTCTCGCCGAGCACCTCGGCTTCACCGTGTGGACCCTGTGGAGCATCGTCGCGACCAGGATGGGCTCCTACGAGTTCACCACCGACCAGTTGTTCTGGCTGGTCGCGCTGCCCAACCTGATCGGCTCGGCGCTGCGGCTGCCCTACACCTTCGGCCCCGCCAGGTTCGGCGGGCGCAACTTCACCGTGGTCAGCGCGCTGCTGCTGCTGATCCCCGCGGTGCTGCTGGCGGTCGCGGTGAACAACCCCGGCACGCCCTACTGGCTGTTCCTGGTGATCGCGGCGCTCGCCGGGGTCGGCGGCGGGAACTTCGCCTCCAGCATGGCCAACATCACCTACTTCTACCCCCGTGCCAAGCAGGGGGTGGCGCTCGGGCTCAACGCCGCGGGCGGCAACGTCGGGGTGAGCTCGGTGCAGCTCGTCATGCCGCTGGTGATCGGCGCGTTCGGGCTGGCCGCGGCCGGGTGGTTCTGGATCCCGTTCATCGTGGTGGCCGCCGCCTGCGCCTGGTTCTTCATGGACAACCTGACCACCGCCAGGGCCAACCCGCGCGAGCAGATCGCGGTGGCCGGCAAGGCCCAGACGTGGATCATGTCGTTCCTGTACATCGGCACGTTCGGCTCGTTCATCGGCTACTCCACGGCCTTCCCGCTGCTCAGCAAGAGCCTGTTCCCCGACTCCCCGTACGCGGCCGTCGCCTTCGCCGGGCCTCTCCTCGGCTCGCTCGTCCGGCCGTTCGGCGGCTGGCTGGCCGACCGGCTGGGCGGCGCGCCGGTCACCCTGTGGAACTTCGCCGCGATGGGCGGCGGCGTCCTGCTGGTCTGGGCGGCCGGCGAGGGCGGCGGCTTCTGGCCGTTCTTCCTGGCCTTCCAGCTGCTGTTCCTCACCTCGGGCATCGGCAACGGCTCCACGTACCGGATGATCCCCGCGATCTTCCAGGCCAAGGCCGTGGCCGAGCGCGGCGAGGGCGAGGAGGCCCTGCTGTACGGCAAGCGGCAGGCCAGCGCCGCGATCGGCGTCATCTCGGCGGTCGGCGCGCTCGGCGGCTTCCTCATCAACCGCGCGTTCGGGATGTCGTTCGCCGCCTCCGGCTCGCCCGCCCCTGCCTTCCTCGCCTTCGGCCTGTTCTACGCCACCTGCTTCGCGCTCACCTGGTGGTGCTACGTCCGCAAGGTGGGCGTCCGGATCGTGGCCAGCCTCGCCCACGCCAGGGTCTGACCGTGGGCGAGCCGGTGAAGACGCACTGCCCGTACTGCGCCCTGCAGTGCGGGATGGAGATCGGTCCCGAGCTGGCCGTCCGGCCGAGGACGGACATCCCCGCCAACGCCTCGGGCGCGCTCTGCCAGAAGGGCTGGACGGCGGGTGAGCTGCTCACCAGCGGCGAGCGGCTCACCACGCCCCTCCTGCACGGCGAGCCGGTGGAGTGGGACGTGGCGCTCGACCACGTGGCCCGCCGGCTGGCCGCGATCCGCGCCGAGCACGGCCCCGACGCCGTGGCCGTGTTCGGTGGCGGCGGCCTGACCAACGAGAAGGCGTACATGCTGGGCAAGTTCGCCCGGGTGGCGCTCGGCACCAGCCAGATCGACTACAACGGCCGCTTCTGCATGTCCTCGGCCGCCGCCGCGTCGGTCCGGGCGTTCGGGATGGACCGGGGGATGCCGTTCCCGGTCACCGACCTGGCCGCGGCCGACGTCGTCCTGCTGGCCGGCGGCAACGTGGCCGAGACCATGCCGCCGTTCGTCCGCCACCTGGAGGGGCCGCGCCTGATCGTCATCGACCCGCGCCGCAGCCCCACCGCCCGGCTCGCCTGGCTGCACCTGCAGCCCGCCCCCGGCACCGACCTGGCGCTCGCCCTCGGCCTGCTGCACCTCGTCGTCGCCGAGAACCTGGTGGACGAGGCGTACGTGGCCGCCCGCACCACCGGCTTCGCGGACGTGCGGACCTCGCTGGCGGAGTGGTGGCCCGAGCGGGTGGAGCGGATCACCGGCGTGCCCGTCCACCGGATGCGGCAGGCGGTGCGGGCTCTGGCCGCCGCGTCGAACGCATATGTGCTGACCGGCCGCGGCGTCGAGCAGCAGGCCAAGGGCACCGACACGGTCACCGCCTTCGTCAACCTCGCCCTCGCGCTCGGCCTGCCGGGCCGCGCGGGCTCCGGCTACGGCTGTGTCACCGGGCAGGGCAACGGCCAGGGCGGCAGGGAGCACGGTCAGAAGGCCGACCAGCTCCCCGGCTACCGCAGGATCGACGACCCGGCGGCGCGGGCGCACGTGGCCGGCGTGTGGGGCGTGCCGCCGGAGTCGCTGCCGGGGCCGGGGCGGTCGGCGTACGAGCTGCTTGACGCCCTCGGCACCCCCGGCGGGCCCAGGGCGCTGCTGGTGTTCGGCTCCAACCCGCTGATCTCGGCCCCGGCCGCCGAGCACATCGCCGCCCGGATCGCCGCCCTGGACCTGCTCGTGGCCTGCGACTTCGTCCTGTCCGAGACCGCCGCCCAGGCCGACGTGGTGTTCCCGGTGACGCAGTGGGCCGAGGAGTCCGGCACCATGACCAACCTCGAAGGGCGCGTGCTGCTGCGCAACCAGGCGGTCGCCCCGCCGGACGGCGTGCGGAGCGACCTGGAGGTCATCGCGGGCCTCGCCGCGCGGCTGGGGCACCGGTTCGCCACCGAGCCGGCCGAGGTGTTCGACGAGCTGCGGCGGGCCGGCCGGGGCGGGCCCGCCGACTACTCCGGCATCACCTACGAGCGCATCGCCGAGGAGAAGGGCGTCTTCTGGCCCTGCCCCGAGCCGGGGCACCCGGGCACCCCGCGCCCCTTCCTCGACCGTTTCGCGCACCCGGACGGCCTGGCCAGGTTCGTGCCGGTCCGGCACCGGCCGGCCGCCGAGGAGCCGGACGACGACTACCCGGTCCACTTCACCACCGGCCGGCTGCTGGCCCACTACCAGAGCGGCGCGCAGACGCGCAGGATCGCGCCGCTCGTCCAGGCCGCCCCCGAGCCCTTCGTCGAGCTGCACCCCGACCTCGCCGAGCGGCTGGAGATCGCCGCCGGGGACATGGTGCGGCTCACCAGCAGGCGGGGCGAGGCCAAGGCCGTCGCCAGGATCAGCGACGCCATCAGGCGCGACACCGTGTTCATGCCCTTCCACTGGGAGGGCGCCAACCGGCTCACCAACCCGGCGCTCGACCCGACGTCGAGGATGCCGGAGTTCAAGGTCTGCGCGGTCAGGGTGGAGAGGGACTCATGAGGCTCGTCGTCGTGGGCAACGGGATGGCCGGGTCGCGGCTCGTCAGCGAGGTGCGCGCCCGCGATCCCCACATCAGGATCACCGTGTTCGGCGCGGAGTCGTGCCGGCCCTACAACCGGGTGCTGCTGTCGGAGGTGCTGGCCGGCGGCTCCCGCCCCGACCAGGTCCGGCTGCTCGACGCCTCCTGGTACGCCGCCCACGACGTCGAGGCCGTCTTCGGCGACGCCGTCGCCCACCTCGACAGGGAGACCAGGCACGTCGTCACCGCGAGCGGCCGCCGCCAGCCGTACGACCTGCTGGTGCTGGCCACCGGCAGCGACGCCGTCGTGCCGCCGATCCCCGGCGTGGAGCGGGCCGTGCCGTTCCGCACCCTGGACGACTGCGCGCGCATCCTCGCCGCGGCCGAGCACGCCGGCCGGGCCGTGGTCGTCGGCGGCGGGCTGCTCGGCGTCGAGGCGGCCCGCGGCCTGGCCGGGCGCGGGCTGCCGGTCACGCTGTTGCACCTCGCCGGGCACCTCATGGAGCGGCAGCTCGACGTCGAGGCCGGCGAGGTGCTGGGCGAGACGCTGGCCGGGCTCGGCGTGGAGACCCGGACCGGCGTCTCCGCCGAGGCGGTGCTGGAGGACGGCGTCCGGCTGGCCGGGGGCGAGCTGGTCGAGGCCGGGCTCGTGGTGCTGGCCTGCGGCGTCCGTCCCGTCACGGGCCTCGCCGCCGAGGCCGGGCTGGAGGTGCGCAGGGGCGTCGTCGTGGACGACGAGCTGCGTACCGACGACCCGTCGATCTTCGCGATCGGGGAGTGCGCCGAGCACGACGGTACCGTCTACGGCCTGGTCGCCCCCGCCTGGGAGCAGGCCGCCGTCGCCGCCGACGTCATCACCGGCGGCAAGGCGCTCTACCGCGGCTCCCGCCTGGTGACCCGGCTGAAGGCGCGCAGCGTCGAGCTGGCCGCCATGGGCGAGACGCACCTCACCGAGGAGCACGCCGAGGTGGTCAGGTTCAGCCACCGGGCCCGCGGGACCTACCGCAAGCTCGTCATCCGCGACGGCCGCCTGGTCGGCGCGATCCTGCTGGGAGAGAGCGACGCCGTCGGCACGCTCACCCAGCTCTTCGACCGCGGCGGGCCGGTGCCGGGCGACCGGGCCGGGCTGCTGTTCCCCGGGCTGTCGGCGGCGCCCGTGGCGGCCAGCCCGACGCTCATGCCGGACGCCGCCAGGGTCTGCCAGTGCAACAACGTGACCAAGGGCCAGATCAGGGCGTGCTGGGAGGCGGGGGCGCGCGACCTGGCCGGGGTGGCCGCCGCCACCCGCGCCACCACCGGATGCGGAACCTGCCGCGACGCCGTGGAAGGCATCGTCGGCTGGCTGTGCGAGCAGGAAGGGATTTCCGTATGAAGGAGCTCGTCGTGGTCGGGTTCGGGCCGGCCGCCCATCGGCTCGTCGAAAGCCTCATGGACAGAGGCTTCGGCGGGCGGGTCACGGTGATCGGGGAGGAGCCGCGGCCGGCCTACGACCGGGTGCGGCTGACGTCGTACCTGTCCGGGACCAGCGCCGAGGACCTCGCCTACGAGGTGCCCGAGGGCACGGTCACCCGGCTGGGGACCCGCGTCACCGGCATCGACAGGCAGGCGCGGCGGGTGTTCACCGCCGACGGGGGCGCGCTGCCGTACGACGTGCTGGTGCTGGCCACCGGCTCGGCGCCGTTCGTGCCGCCGGTGCCGGGGGCCGAGCACGCCCACGTCTACCGCACGATCGAGGACCTGGACGCCATCAGGACCGCCGCCAAGGACGCGGCCGAGGGCGTCGTGGTCGGCGGCGGCCTGCTCGGGCTGGAGGCGGCCGACGCGCTGCGGGCGCTCGGGCTGAAGGCGCACATCGTGGAGATGAGCCCCTGGCTCATGCCCCGGCAGGTGGACGAGGGCGGCGGCGCGGTGCTCCGGCGGCACATCGAGGGCCTGGGGCTCGGCGTGCACGCGGGCTCGGGCGTACGCGAGGTCGTCGTGGACGGCGCGGGCCGGGTCGCCGGGCTGCGCACGCCGGACGGGACGCTGCTGGAGGCGCAGGTCGTGGTGTTCTCGGCGGGCATCAGGCCGCGCGACGAGCTGGCCCGCGCCGCCGGGCTGGAGGTGGGCGAGCGGGGCGGCGTCGTCGTCGATCCCGGGATGCGCACCTCCGACCCGTCGATCTACGCGATCGGCGAGTGCGCGCTGGCCGGGGGCATGATCTACGGCCTGGTGGGGCCGTGCAACACGATGGCGGAGGTCGCCGCCGACCGGATCACGGGCGGCTCGGCGACGTTCACGGGCGCGGACCTGTCCACCAAGCTCAAGCTGCTCGGCGTCGAGGTCGCGCAGTTCGGGGCCATGACGGGGGCGCTCGACGTCACCTACATGGACCCGGTGGCCGGCGTCTACAAGAAGCTGTTCATCAGCGACGACGCGCGGACGCTGCTCGGCGGCATCTGCGTGGGCGACGCCGCGCCGTACGCCTCGCTGCGGCCGTTCGTGGGCAAGGAGCTGCCCGCCCCGCCGTCCGACCTGCTGTTCAGCGGCGCGGGGGCGAGCCTGGACCTGCCCGGCGACGCGCTCGTCTGCTCGTGCAACAACGTGTGCGCGGACGACATCCGCACCGCCGTCGCCGACCAGGGCGTCACCGACGTGCCGGGGCTCAAGGCGTGCACCCGGGCGGGCACCACGTGCGGCTCGTGCGTGCCGATGCTGAAGCGGCTGCTGGAGAAGTCGGGCGTCGAGGTCGGCAAGGCGCTGTGCGAGCACTTCGCGCACTCGCGGGCCGAGCTGTTCGACATCGTACGGGTCCGCCGCATCACCACGTTCTCGCAGCTCATCGCCGAGCACGGGCAGGGGAGGGGCTGCGACGTCTGCAAGCCGGCCGTGGCCTCGATCCTGGCCTCGCTGCACAACGGGCACGTGCTGGAGGGCGAGCGGGCCGCGCTCCAGGACACCAACGACGCCTTCCTCGCCAACATCCAGAAGAACGGCACGTACTCGGTCGTGCCGCGCATCCCCGGCGGCGAGATCACGCCGGAGAAGCTCATCGTGATCGGCGAGGTGGCCCGCGACTTCGGCCTCTACACGAAGATCACCGGCGGCCAGCGCATCGACCTGTTCGGCGCCCGCGTCGAGCAGCTTCCGCTGATCTGGCGGCGGCTCGTGGACGCCGGGTTCGAGTCCGGCCACGCCTACGGCAAGGCGCTGCGCACGGTGAAGTCGTGCGTCGGCTCCACCTGGTGCCGCTACGGGGTGCAGGACTCGGTGGGCCTGGCGATCGAGCTGGAGCTGCGCTACCGGGGCCTGCGCTCGCCGCACAAGCTGAAGTCCGCGGTCTCCGGCTGCGCGCGCGAGTGCGCCGAGGCCCGCTCGAAGGACTTCGGGATCATCGCCACCGAGAAGGGCTGGAACCTGTACGTCGCGGGCAACGGCGGCTTCCAGCCCCGCCACGCCGACCTGCTGGCCGCCGACCTGTCCACCGAGGAGCTGATCAGGACCATCGACCGGTTCCTGATGTACTACGTCCGCACCGCCGACCGCCTCCAGCGCACCTCCGCGTGGCTGGAGTCGCTGGAGGGCGGCCTCGACCACCTGCGTGAGGTGATCATGGAAGATTCGCTGGGCATCTGCGCCGACCTCGACGCGCAGATGGCGCACCACGTCGCCACGTACGCCGACGAGTGGTCGGCCACCCTGGACGACCCGGACAAGCTGCGGCGGTTCGTCAGCTTCGTCAACGCGCCGGGCGTCCCCGACCCGTCGATCGTGTTCGAGCGCGAGCGCGGCCAGATCAAGCCGGTGATGGCCCGATGAGCGCCGCGTGGACGCCGGTCTGCGGCTACGACGACCTGCTGCCTGAGCGCGGCGTGTGCGTGCTGGTGGCGGGCCGGCAGGTCGCGCTGTTCCGCACCTGGGACGGCGGGCTGCACGCGCTGGACAACCTCGACCCGTTCAGCGGGGCGTACGTGCTCTCGCGCGGCATCGTCGGCACCAGGAAGGGCGAGCCGACCGTGGCCTCGCCGCTGCACAAGCAGGTGTTCTCGCTGGCCACCGGCCACTGCCTGGACGAGCGGGGCGTGCGCGTGCCGGTCTACGAGGTGCGGCGGGCGGGTGCGGCGGTGGAGGTGCGGACGTAGCCGTCAGCACGTAGCCGTCAGCGCAGGGGCTCCTCGACCGGTGGGAAGACGTGTGGGCTGCGGTGGCCCGCCGGCAGGACGCAACGGCGTCCCGTCTCGGAGCTGTCGCAACGCTCGGCGTCCTCACGCTGCGGAAGGGGGTCCGGATTCGCCTGGGTCTGCGGCACTGAAGCGACGGTATCGGGGGCTCCCGCTTTGCTGGTCTCGCCCCGGCAACGATCGAAGCTCTGAACGGTCTCGGCATATCGGGTCATTCCGTCGAGTAATACCGGACCGAGTAAAGAACCCGTCGGAAGTGCCTAAACCACGCATTCGTTAATCGACCGGCGGGGCATCAAAGCCGCCATGAGCAAGATTTCTCACCGCAGAGCATTCCTGTTGGCCGCCGTCGTTCCCGCCATGCTGGTGGCGGGCTGCGCCGCGGGCACCGACTCGCAGGCCATGAAGGGCGAGGCGAGCCCCGCCTCGCCCACCGGCATGACGTCGCCGATGGAGACCGGCACCGGCATGGAGTCCGGATCGCCCATGGAGACGGGTTCGCCCACCGGAACCGCCGGCGCCGCCCAGGCGCGCTCGGCCGTCCAGAGCTTCTTCGACGTGCTGAAGTCGGGCAACGTGGACAAGGTCGTCAACTCCTTCTCCGACGACGCGGTGGTCGCCATCGCCGGCAAGGCCACGGCCACCGGCGGGAGCGCGATCCGCAGCCTCTACCAGGACCTGTTCAAGAACAAGGACGTGTCCAAGGCCACGCACACCATCGAGGACTCGCGCGACCTCGGCCAGCAGTACGCGGTGGTCCGCGCGCGCAGCAAGCAGGGCGGCGACGCCTACCGCGAGCTGTTCCTGCTGGCCGACCAGGGCGGCCAGTGGAAGATCACGGACCTCATGACCAACAAGGCGGGCTGACCGGAGCGGGCTCCGGAATACGGTAGGGGGGTATGGCGTTGCGGTCGGTGTAGCGAGCGGAAGGACGGCCGTGATGCCCGGATACACCGACAGCAAGCAGGAGCACCTGCGGCGGCTGCGCCGCATCGAGGGACAGGCGCGCGGGCTCCAGCGCATGGTCGAGGACGACAAGTACTGCATCGACGTCCTCACCCAGGTCTCGGCCACGACCAGCGCGCTGCAGTCGTTCGCGCTGTCCCTCCTGGAGGAGCACCTGGCGCACTGCGTGGCCGAGGCCACCCGCAAGGGCGGGGCCGAGGCCGAGGCCAAGGTCAAGGAGGCCTCGGACGCGATCGCGCGCCTCGTGCGGTCCTGACCTACGGTGGGGTCATGGGTGATCTGCCGCAGGACCTGTCGCGGTTCCAGCATCCGCGCTTCGCCCGCGCCTACGCCAGGCTGAGCGCCGAGGCGGAGACCCGCGCCACCGGCGAGCTGCGCGGGCGCCTGCTGACCGGCCTGTCCGGGCGGGTCGTGGAGGTCGGCGCGGGCAACGGGCTGAACTTCGCGCACTACCCGGCCGAGGTGCGCGAGGTCGTCGCGGTCGAGCCGGACGACGTGCTGCGCGCCTACGCCGAGCGGGCCGCGGGAGCCGCGAAGGTGCCCGTGCGCGTGGTGGCCGGTCACGACGGGGCGTTGCCGGTCGCCGACGGCGGCTGCGACGCGGTGGTGCTGTCGCTGGTGCTGTGCTCGGTGCCGGACCAGCGGGCCGCGCTGGCCGAGGTGCGCCGCGTGCTGCGGCCCGGCGGCGAGGTGCGCTTCTTCGAGCACGTACGCTCGCCCCGCCCGGCGGTGGGCCTGCTCCAGCACGCCGTCACGCCACTGTGGCGCCTGGTGACCGGCGACTGCCGGCCCAACCGCGACACCGCCCGCGCTCTCCGCGACAGCGGGCTCGTCATCGAGGAGTGCGAGCGCTTCCCCTTCAAGGCGCTGCCGTCGTCGCCGACGCTGACCCACATCCTGGGGCGCGCGCGCAACCCCTGACGCCCTAGTGGCGTGCGCCGTCGCCGGGGATGCGCGGGCTGATCCTGCGGGCGTCGACCAGCGCCAGATAGACGGCGAACGCGCCCCGCGACCACATGTCCGCCTGCTGCGCGGTCAGCCTGATCTCCTCGCCCTCGTGGGAGACGATCAGGTAGCCGCCCAGCGGCGCGTGCCGCCACGCCACCAGCACGTTCTCGTAGACGAGCACGTCCAGCATCGCGTCGAGATTCTGACGTCCGGCGGCGGACACCTTTTCATTGTGCGCGTGGTGCACGGAAAAGACGCGCCTCCCATCAGGAAATGTCGATTGTCCCGGAACCTCCGGCCGGCGGGCGGTGTATCCGGCGTATGAAATGGATTCTGGCTCTGCTGGTCGCCGGCTGGCTCGGCGGCGCGAGCGGGGCGTGGGCCGAGACGTCCCTGGACCCGGCGCCGCAGCGGTTCGCGGCGGGGACGTCGTACACGCTGGGGTTCTGGGTGCTGCAGCACGGCACCCATCCGTACGAGGGCGAGCTGTCGCCGGTCGGGCTGCGCTTCACCCGACCTGACGGCGAGAGCCTGACCTTCCCCGGCACGCCGCTGCCGGAGGCCGGGCACTACGCCGCCTCCGTGGTGCTGCCGGAGGGCGACTGGAAGATCGAGGGGCTGCAGGGGATGTTCGCGCCGTACCTTGCCGGGACGGTGTCCGTGCCCGGCGGGCTGAAGGCCGAGCCGGTGCGCGAGGAGTCGATCGAGGGGTTCGTGGCGCAGGGGGTGGACTACTGGGGCGCGGTGCGGCCGCCGGGCTTCCCCGACCTGCCCGCGGAGCCGGCGCCGGTCGCGCGGGCCACGGCCGCGGCGTCCGCTCCGCCCCCTTCGCCCCCTCCGTCCAGGGTGGCGGAGGACACCGGGGTGCCGGCGTGGACGCTGCCGCTCGCGGCGGCCGGGGGAGCGGCGCTCGCGGGCGCGGGGTGGTGGCTGGTCAGGCGGCGGGAGACCGAGGACGAGGAGCCGCCGCGCGATCCCTCCGCCGAGACCATCGTGATCTCCGGCTGAGCCCCTGACGCGTCAGAGCTCGCGGGCCTGCTGGTCGAGGATGGCGATCGAGACGGCGACCGCGCGCCCCGGGTCGCCGTCCTCGATCGCGCCCAGCAGCTCCTCGTGCGAGGTGTCCGGCGTCAGCGCCGCCTCCTCCTGGTCGCGGACGCTGTCGCGCAGCGCGTCGCTCATGCCCCGGTAGAGGTCGGCGAGGAGCGGGTTGTGGGCGGCGTCGGCCACCCGTACGTGGAACTCCACGTCGGCGTCGGCGAAGCCGTCGAGGTCGCCGGCCCGGGCGGCGGCGGCCCTGCGGGCGAGGATCTCGCGCAGCGCGAGCAGGTCCTCGTCGGTGCGGCGGCCGGCGGCCAGGCGGGCGGCCACGAGGTCGAGGCCGCGGCGTACGTCGATGATGTCCATGGCGGCCGCCGTGTCGAGGCGGCGGCGCAGCGCGACCCTGGACTCGTCGGTCGCGGTGACGTACGTGCCGTCGCCCTGCCGCGTGTGCAGGAGCCCGGCGTGGACGAGGACGCGCACCGCCTCGCGCACCGACAGGCGGCTCATGCCGAGGCTCTGGGCGAGCTGGCTCTCGGACGGGATCTTCGTCCCGACCGGCCAGGTGCCGTCGGCGATCTCCCGGCGGAGCTCGCCGATCGCCGCGTCGACGAGCGAGGTCCGCGCCACGTTGCGCATGTGCCCCCTCTTCTCCTTCAGGTGGGGACTCTCACCCTAAGCCGTACGCCCGCCGGGCATCCGGCCCCGACCTCCGCGAGTCAAATCTTGTCACCGTCACCGGCTGTCTGAGAGATTGCGTTTTGTCCCGGATGCTCCTCTGGAGGTCATGCGTGTCATCCTTACGTCCGGCCCTCGTGGCCGTCGCGGCCACCCTGGCGACCACGACCGTCACGGCGCTCCCCGCGCGCGCCGCCACTCCGACCATCACCGTCGAGAACGGCCGCACCCAACCCGTCTTCTCCTACGCCGACGCCGTCCGCGAGCACGTGTACGTCGAGTCCCCCGTCGACAGCGACGCCGACGGCGCGCTCGACAAGGTACGCGTGGACATCATCCGCCCCAAGGAGTCCGGCCCCGGACTCAAGGTGCCGGTGATCATCGACGAGAGCCCCTACTACGACAACTCCGGCCGCGGCAACGAAGGCGAGCGCAAGGTCTACGACGCGGCGGGCAACGTCATGAAGTTCCCGCTCTTCTACGACAACTACTTCGTCCCCCGCGGCTACGCCGTGCTCAACGTCGACATGCTCGGCACCACCAAGTCCGACGGCTGCCCCGACGTCGGCGGCAGGGCCGACGTGCTGGGCGGCAAGGCCGTCATCGACTGGCTGAACGGCCGCGCCAAGGCCACCAGGGCCGACGGCAGCCCCGCCGTCGCCGACTGGACCACCGGTAGCGCCGCCATGATCGGCAAGTCGTACGACGGCACGCTGGCCAACGCCGTCGCCGCCACCGGCGTGGCCGGGCTGAAGACGATCGTGCCGATCTCGGCCATCAGCTCCTGGTACAAGTACCAGCGCTCGAACGGTGTGATCTACAACTACGACTACGCCTCCTGGCTCGCCAACTACGTCGACACCGACCCCGAGGCCAAGTGCCAGGCGGTCCGCGACCGGATGGACGCCGAGGACGGCGACGCCACCGGCGACTACAACGCGTTCTGGGCCGAACGCGACTACATCAAGGGCCTGCTCGGCGACGCCTCGAAGGTCCGGGCCAGCGTGTTCGCCGTGCACACGGTCAACGACCTCAACGTCCGGCCGGACAACTTCTCCACCTGGTGGAAGGCGCTCGCCGACCGGGGCGTGCCGCGCAAGATCTGGGTCGGCCAGACCCAGCACGTGGACCCGTTCGACTTCGAGGGCCGGCGCGGGCTCTGGGTGGACACCCTGCACCGCTGGTTCGACCACTACCTGCACGGCGTGCGCAACGGCATCGCGCAGGAGCCCCGCGCCGACGTGGAGATCGGCCCGGCCCAGTGGATCACGCAGCGCGACTGGCCCGCGCCGCTCGCGCTCAAGGCGTCGCTGCGGCCCGCCGCCGACGGCTCGCTCGGCCTGCGCCCGGCCGCCAGGAACAGCACCGCGACCTTCACCGACGTCGCCATGAGCGAGAACGACATGGTGGCCGACGTCGGCACCGCCCACCCGGGCCGGGTCGCGTTCACGACCGGCGCGCTCCCGCTGGACCTGCGCCTGTCCGGCACGCCCACCGCCGACCTGCGGGTCAAGCTGGACAAGCCGACCGCCAACCTGACCGCCCTGCTCGTCGACTTCGGCGAGAGCGCCCGCGTCGACTGGCGGCGCGGCCAGGGCATCACCACGCTCACCGAGGAGGACTGCTGGGGCGAGAGCACCGCGGCCGACGACGGCTGCTACCGCAAGGTCGTCACGAACGTCGCCACCCGCCCGCTGGAGATCGTCGCCCGCGGCTGGATCGACGTGCAGAACCGTGACTCGCTCAGCCAGGCGAAGCCGCTGCCGGCCGGCACGTACGGCACCGTCAAGTGGCTGACGCTGCCGCAGGACTACACCTTCAGGAAGGGCCACAGGATCGGCCTGGTGATCGCCGGCACCGACTCCACCTACACCGCGGAGAGCGGGACCGGCGCCACCGTCACCGTCGACCTGTCGCGGAGCTCCGTCTCCGTGCCGTTCGTGCTCGGGACGCCGCTCGCGGACGTGCCGCAGGACAAGGCCAGGTTCCACGGACCTGACCGCGTCGAGCTGCCGCAGCCCGAGGAGGGGTTCACCTTCTTCTAGACCCGCCCCCGGGGCCCCTACTCGCAGGGGCCCCGGCCGGTGGTCCAGCTCACGGCGAGGGCCAGCGTGCCCCGCGCGGTGGCCGTGCCGCCGGTGCGCACGCCGTCGCCGGTGGCCGTCCCGGTCCAGCGGACCAGGATCCGGCCTTTGCGGTTCCGGTCGCCGCAGTCGGCGGCCTCGCGAACGCGGAAGTTGCGCCCGGAGACCGACAGGCCGGACGTGGCGCTGACCGAGGTGATCGTGCAGCGGCCCGTGCACGCCAGCGCGAACGACCCGGCACGGGCCGCGCCCAGCGAGATCGACGCCGGCGTCAGCCGCGCCACCGGCGGCGCCGGCCTGGGCAGCTCAGCCGTCCTCGGCACGCTGCTCAGCCCGGAACCTCCGGCGGGGACCGGCTCCGCCGTCGGCGCGGTGACCTCGGCCACCCACTTCGACGGCCGCTCCAGCAGCACGTTCGTCTGCGCCGCCGCCTTGGTGACCACGGCCGGATGGTCGCGGGCGTTCAGCAGCGCCCACACCAGGCCGGCCGCCAGCAGGCCCACGCCGAGGACGAGCGCCAGCCGGGACACCGCCCGGATCGGGGCGCCCGCCTCCGGATCGTCGCCCGGCGGCTCCTTCCAGTAGTCCTGCCACTGCTTGCCCGCGCCGTCCGGCTCGCCGCTCATCGTGATGCCGCCGTAGCGGATGATCGCGTCGGGGGACCGGGCGTGGCCGTTGCTCTCGCCCTTGAGCGTGGTGCTGTAGACGAGCTTGTCGGTGTACGCGCCCCCGCGGAAGGCCCTGGTCCGGCTCTGCGGCGCGAACGGATGCCGCCCGCGGGCCGCGGGAGCGGCGGGGAGCTCCTGGTCGGCGGCGGCCGCGCCCGCCGCCGACCAGGGCTTTCCCTGCGTCGCCGTCGTGGGGTCGGCGACGGGGACGGACGGCGTGGCGTCGGCGACCGGTGGAGCGCCGGCCCAGCGGCCAGTCTCCGCCGAACCGGTCTCCACCAGTGTGCGTGCCTGCACGGGGAAGCCGTCCGCCCGCCAGAGGGGACCCTCTCCGGGCAGCGGCTGCGCGGACGCCAGCCGGTCAGCGAGGGTGCCGGGCACGGTGGCGATCGGCAGCCGGCGCAGCAGCGCCGCCGCCGTCACGGTCCTGGGCGCGGCCCGGCAGGTCGCACAGGACTGGATGTGGCGGCCGAGCCTCGCCCTGGCCCGGCGGCCGGGCGCGGCCACCCACGCCGACACCCGCGCGGTCAGGTCGGGGCAGCCGTCGGGGCCGCGCGCGGCGAGGATCGCGGCGAACCACTCCTCCAGGCCGGCCGCGGCCCGGGTCACGATCGCGCGCACCTCGGCCGCGTCCAGCTCGAAGATCGTGGCGAGCTCGGCGTCGGCCAGGCCGTGCCGTACGGACAGGTCCAGCAGCTCGCGCTGCGGCCGCTCCAGCGACAGCAGGGCCTCGGGCAGCAGCTCCGACATGCGGCCGGGGCGGGACCAGGAGCCGATGCTCGCCGGTTTGGCGACGACGGCGCGGTGGGCGCGGGCCAGCGCGTACATCCAGGGCCGGTTGAGTGCCGGGTCGCCCGCGCGCTCGGCGTACAGGTGAGCCGTCAGCAGCGCGCCGGCGACCGCCTGCTCGGCGTCGCCCTCGGCCAGCTCGGTGCGGCAGTAGTCGTACAGGCGCGCCCCGTGCTGGTCGCACAGGTCACGGATGGCCTGCCGCGCGTCGTCGGACAGCGTCCGCCACATCCGGCTGTCACCTCCTCGTCACGTTCGTCCCGGCACGTTGTCGAGCAGGGACGCCTGGGCCAGGTACGCCCGGGTCGCGTCGGGGTCGCCGGCGATCGCCCGCAACCCGTCCATGGCCGCGGCCAGCCGGGCGCTGTCGTGCTCGCGCACGCCCACCAGCCGGGTCTCGCCACGCGGCAGCACCCGCTGCATCAGCACCGAGCGCCGCCGCCACGCCCACGCCTCCAGCGCGGCCGGCCGGGCGCGGCCGCGCAGCACGGCGGCGATCACCTGGGCGGCCTCGGCGGCGTCGTGGATGCCGGCGTTCATGTTGAGCCCGCCGACGGTCGAGGTCAGGTGCGCCGCGTCGCCGACGAACAGCACCCGCCCGCACCGGTACGAGGGCAGCACCCCCCGCGACAGGCCGAACCGGTCCGCGCCGGCCACCCTGATCGGCCCGCCCGCGCCCGGCAGCGCCCGGCGCACCAGCATCGACAGGTTGCCCTGCGACAGCGGCTCGTGCCCGTCCACGGGGATCTTGAAGATGATCCGCCAGTGGTCGGACAGCCCGAACAGGGTGCACGACTGCTGGACGTCGCGCACGTACGTGAGCGGCGCGAGGCTCGGCAGCATCCGGTCCAGCGGCGAGTCGGTGAACACCCGCAGCGCCTGCGCGATGTGCCCCGACCGGGGGAACGGCAGCCCCAGCGCGGCCCGCACGGTGCTCTGCGCGCCGTCGGCCGCGATGAGGTACCTGGCCCGCGTCCAGGTGTGGCCCACGCGGACCCGGATGCCCGTGCCGCCCTCGGCCACGCCGTCCACGCGGGCGCCGAAGCGCACGTCGGCGTCGCCGTAGACGGTGAGCGCCCGCAGCAGCAGCGGCGTGAGCGCGTTCTGGTCGGCGTGGACGCGGAACGGGTGCCGGGTGAGCCCGTCCAGCCGGTTCATGCCCATCTCGGCGAGCACGGTGCCGAGCCGGTCGCGCCACTGGACCCGGTCCACGACCCGCCCTCCCGCGACCAGCGGCGCCGCCACGCCCAGCCCGTCGAGCAGGTCGAGCGTGGCCGGGTGGAAGGTGCAGGCGCGTGGCTGGCGCGGCGGCTCGTTCCCGCTCTCCAGCACGGTGACCGGGATCGCCGCCCTGGCCAGCGAGAGCGCCGCGGTCAGTCCCGCGGGCCCCGCGCCCACCACGATGACGCCGTTCATGCCGGGCGCCTCCCCTGCGCGGGGATCGGGCTCCCCTGCGGCGGCACGGGGCCTCCCTGCGCCGGGACGTGACCTCCCTGCGCGGGGACGCGGCTGCGGTGGGGGACGCGGCTCAGCGTCACGTGCTGTCCGGTGGCCCGTGACAGCGCCCACCAGGCCGTGCAGAGGTTCGAGGTGAGCAGCAGCCGGTCGTTGCCGGTGCTCAGCGGGCCGAGCACGGGCAGCGTGGGCAGGCCGGTGCCGGTGAACAGCAGCACCGCGTCCTCGGGCACGTCGGCCAGCTCGACCTGGCTGATCAGCTCGGAGGGGGTGACCGCGTACGAGGAGTAGCCGGTCTTGGCGCGCACCTGCACCGTCTGGGTGACCGTCAGCCCGGCGGTCTTCCAGAAGCGCTCGGCGAGCTCCGTCAGCCACGGCTGGTACGGCGACACCAGCACGATGTCGCTCACCCCGACGTGCGCCAGCGCCTCACGCGTGGCGAGGGTGGACGAGGCGAACGGCGCGCCGGCCGCCGCGCTCAGCCGCGCGCACTGCTCGCGGTCCTCGTCGGGTCCGAGCAGGTAGCGGGGCTCGCTGCAGGCCATGACCATGGCGTTGAGCGGCAGGCCGTCGAAGGCGTACACCATGAGGGGGAGCTCGTCGTTGTAGCTCTCCAGGCGCTCGGCCAGGGGCAGCCCGCGCCGTACGGGGAAGCGGGCCACGTGCATGTCGGCCCGCGACCCGAGCAGGCGGGTCAGCTCCGGCTCCGCCGACGGGTTCGCGGGCGCCACGATCACGCCCACCCTGCCGCGGCTCACCACCGAACGAGTGCGCATCGAGGTCTCCTCGGGAGCGGCGGGATCAGTGCGCACGGTGCCGCGGCGTCCGGCCGGGCGGCACGGGTGTCCGCCGTATCCTGCGCAACCGGTGCGCGCCGCGCGCTTCCGTCTCGGCGCCGGGTTCGTCGTGCGGCGGCCCTGGCCGGGCCGGGCGAACCTCGTGTGGTCGTGACCTGCGCATCTCGTCCGCGAGCATGTCCGCTCCTGTCTATCGGTGCATGGCTGGGCTGGGGACCCGATGAAACCGGTCGCGCCCGGAGTGGGCGGAGGGCCGGCTCGGCATCGCCGGCCCCCCACCTGCCGCGCGCTGAGATCGACGTTGAGATCGATGGTGAGATCGACGTGCGGTCTCATGGCTCGACGCGGCGGCGACCCGCACCAGCGCCGCGGAGTCGAGCGGAACGGCGGCCATCAGGACGGCCACCAGCACGGAGGAACGCTTGGGCACCGGACCGTTCCCTGACGGCCGGCCGATCAGCACAGCGGCGCCCGTCACGCCGATCGCACTGCCCGGCATCGCCCCCATGCCGATGGCCTCGGACACGGAGACGCGCCTCGCGCGGCCTCCGCACGGGACGGGACCCCCGCCAGAGATGATCCCGTCCCTTGTGGTCATCAGCATTTCGGTGAAGAGATGTGTCGTCGGGGCCGCGCGCCGCCGGGGGCGGGGCGCGACCCCGCACCCCGGCGGACGCGCACCATGCCGACCCCAGGCGCTGTCCTCCGGTTTGGCCAGCACGCCAGCCGCGACCGCGCTGGCCAACAGCACCGCGCCGATTTTCTCGGGCACGTGCCGCACGGTGCCGGGAAGGCAGGACAGCGCCGGGGCCAGCGCCAGGCGCGCCGCCGGTCCCCTTGAGGGGACGAGCGGGCCGGGCCCGCTCGCGGACGGCGGCGCGTACGTGTGGAGTGAAGCGGTCGTCATCGCGCGGTCACCGCGCTCAAGGCCAGGTTCGGCACGCTGGCGCAGACCATGCGCTCGGTCAGCCCGGCCCGCTGGCCCAGCCCCGCCCGCTCGGCCGTCCGGCCGGCGTGCCGGGCACGCGGGCCGCCCGCGGGGGCGGCGGCCGGCATCGCGCCGCCGGCGACCATCCGCGCGACCTTCGCCGCGAGCGCCAGGTGCTCGCCGCAGCGCCTGCCCACCTTGGCCTCCAGCCCGGCCACCTGGGCCAGGCGGAGCCGCATGGGCTCCAGCGACGACGTACGTTGCAGGCCGTCGAGGTCGGCCAGCCGCTCGGGCCAGCGCAGCAGGTGGCGGCAGCGCGCCTCCACCTCGGCCGCGAGGTCCTGGGCGGGGAAGCCGTCGTGCAGCAGCCGGGTGGCCGCCATGACGGCGGTGAACGCCGTACGGTCGAAGTCGGCGAGCCGTCCCGACAGTGCCGCGCCCAGCATCCTCGCGCGGTGGCTCAGGCACACCGAGCTCCAGCCGAGCAGCAGCAGCCGGTCGGGCCCGGTCTCCGTGTGCCAGCCGGCCAGCCGCAGCTCGCGGGCCATCCGGTGGTAGTGACGCCAGCGGTCGCCGGCGTCGTCCAGCCAGACCTGTACGCCGCCCAGAGGCAGATCGGCGACGTGCACGCCCGCCCCGGCGACACGACCGCAGATGCGATGTACCACGCGCTCCTGCGGGGAAGGGGCCGAATCCTCTTGGAACCAGGAACCGCCCGAGACTTCCATGGTCACCTCCGGCCACCTCCTCGTCGGGGACTCTCTCCAGAATCTTCCGGCCGTTAAGCCTCACTTATCAACGTGCTCCGATAGTCTGCTTCAAGAGGGGGCTATGTCAACTGACAGTTTCCGCATAAGTTGGTTCCCACCCGCGGGGCAGAGCTAGCCCGCATGGCGGGGGACACCGGGCCCCGCGTCCCTTACGCTGGAAAAGTTCACGGGCAGTAGGAGGTGTGCCGTGGCGAACTTCGCCGAGCGGCTCGATCTCGCGCTGACCAAGCGCGGATTCACGGGCGCCCAGGTCGCCTCCACGCTGACGGAGGCGGGCATCCCCATCACCCGCGCCTACGTCAGCCAGCTCCGCACGGGCAAACAGACCAACCCGACGCTCCAGGTGCTGCGGGCGCTGGCCTCCTGCCTCCAGGTGAGCGTGGGCTGGCTGGTCGGCGACGACCACCTGGAGTCCGGCGCGGTCGAGGACCTCCAGGTGCGCGCCGCCACGCTCGGCCTGTCCGCCTCCGGCCTGTCCGAGGCGTCGCTCAGCGTGCTGCGCGGCGTGGTCGACCTCGCCCGCAGGGCCGAGGGACTGCCCGACGAGCCCGAGCCCGCCGACGAGATCCCCGAGGCCGCCGCCCCGCTGACCGGTCCGCAGCGCCGCGCGCTCGGCCGCCGGCTGCACGGGCTGCGGCTGGCCGCCGACCTGACGGTCGAGCAGGTCGAGACCGCGCTCGGCAGGGGCGCGGCGCCGATCCCCGCCATCGAGGAGGGCCGGCTCGCGCCGCCGCCGATCACCGTCGAGCGGCTGCTCACGCTCTTCGGCGTGGGCTCGCCGCCGATCCGCGAATACGTCCTGTCGCTGGCCCGCGGCGAGCGCGAGGCCGCCTGGTACGACGCGCACTCCATCCCGGTCTGGCTGGCCACCACCTACGCGCTGGAGCAGCGGGCCACGCTGATCCGCACCTTCCACACCCAGTTCGTGCCGCCGCTGCTGCAGACCGAGGAATACGCCCGCGCCGCGCTCACCGTGATGGGCCCGGCCACGTACGGCCAGCCGACCGTCGAGGAGGCGCTCGCCCTGGTGACGGCCCGCCAGGAGGCGCTCACCCGCGAGAGCGGCGTCGTGCTGTGGGCGATCGTCGACGAGAGCGTGCTGCTGCGCTCGATCGTCGGCAGGCACATCCAGCTGCGCCAGCTCGAAACGCTGATGGACCAGGCCAAGCGGCCCAACGTCTCGCTGCACGTGGTGCCGATGGACGATCCCGCCTACGTGCCGCGCACCGGTCCCTTCACGCTCTGGCGCTTCGCCGAGGCGTACGAGGCCGACGTCGCCTGCGCCCACGGCATCGACCGCGACGAGCTGCTCACCGACACCGGCGCGGTGGAGTCCTACCACCAGGCGTTCACGAAGCTGTCGGTGACGACGACCACCCGCGAGGAGACCGTCGAGCTGCTGAGCGCCCATTGCGAAAGGCTTTCGCGTTCGCTCGGAAAGTGATCATTTCCGGCGGTTAGCCAGATATACCCAAAACTAATGGCATTTCGTGTTGTGTTCTCTCATCCGGCGGGGATCATAGGTTCTGGGTCATCGAGTGGGGTCCGAAAGGACAACTTTTCCCGAGATTGTGGGCGAGGGGAAAGGGGCAACACTCAATGCGTCAGCGTGCCATCCGAAACCTGGCGAAGCTGGAGATGACCCAGGCCAGTGCCACCCGCATCCTCGACGCGGCCGCGGGTGGAAAGAACAACTTCGTGGCCGACCGGGATGCGATGCGGCGTTATGACCTCGCGGCTCCGATCACCACGAAAGCCGCGCGGGCGGTGCTTCACCATGTGCGCCGTGTGGTGCGCTGGCTGGCCGCCGGTGGCGTCGAACAATTCGTCGTCGTCGGCAGCGGCGTGCCCTCCGGGCTGCCCGCCGGCCGGCAGTTGCACGACGTGGCCCGCGAGGCGCTCCCCGGCGGGCGGCCCCGCGTCGTCTACGTGGAGAACGACCCCATGGTGCTGGCCGGGGCGCGGGCGACCATCGAGCCCGTCACCGATCTCGTCCGCGTGGTCGAGGGCGACGTACGCGACATCGACGAGGTCCTCGACGACCACGTCATGCGGACCTTCCTCGACTGGGACCGGCCCGTGGCGGTGCTGCTGCTGTCCACCCACAGCCTGAACGACGAGGAGTACTTCCACTACGTGATCAAGCGCATCCGGCAAGCGGTGCCGGAGGGCAGCTATCTGTCGCTGCTGCAGACCACGTTCGACGGCGTGCCGCCCGAGCTGCTGCCCGCCGTCCACGACCTGCTGGCGATGACGCTGCCCGGTCACGCGATCCGCGCCAAGGAGGAGGTGGCGGCGCTGCTGGACGGTCTGGTGCTGGTCGATCCGGGGCTGGTGTGGGTCCCGGAGTGGCGGCCCGACGGTCACGACGCCGCCGGACTGGACGACCCGAGCGCGTCGGGCACCTACGGGGCGGTGGCCCGCATCCCGTGAGGCGGCCTCAGTCCCACCAGAACGACCACGCGTGCCCGCCGATGATCTGCTCGGCGTACCCTCGCAGGTCGCCGGGGCCCTGCACGACGTTGTCCGGGCAGAACGTCCAGTGCTCGGCCGCCACGTGCAGAGCGTGCTCCGGGTCCACCGGCGGGGCGGCCACGCTCAGTTCGAGCGTGTTGAAGCCCACGCTCACCACCCGCGCCCCGAACCGCTCCTCCCAGCTGCGCACGACCGCCGCCATCGGCACCATCCACTCGTTGTGGTGCAGCGCTCCCTGCCAGCCCATGACGGCCAGCGCGTCCGCCCCGCGCGCCGCGGCGACCAGGCCGAGCGGCAGGCTCCGCGCGGCGAGCCGGGCCGCGTACCAGTCGGCGACCGCTTCAGGATCGGCCCTCAGCTCGCCCGGCGGCGCCGGACCAGGGCAGATCGCGCCGTACGGCTCCAGCTCCTCCATCGCGTCCGCCGGCATCTGCGCCACCCACTCCTGCCACACCTCGGTCATGAAGCCCTCGGCGGTGAAGTGGTCGATCTGGCGGGGATCGTCGGGGACGACCTGGCCCACGGCCCACGGCTGCGCGGACTCGTCCAGCAGCAGCGGCCACAGCCCGCTGTGCGGATGCCACGCGCGCATGAGCGCCCAGTCCTCGCCGGCGACCGGCTCGGAGCTCATCCAGAACGCGGGAGTCACCGCCCGGCCCTGCCCCGTGTAACCGGGATCGGGCCAGACCAGCTCGCCCGGAGGCAGCGACACGCCGAGGCTGCGCCCCCTGCCGCCGTCGGGGAACAGCCGGCTCAGCTCACGTGGCAGCCGGTGATCGCTCATGCCCTACCGTTCCGATACCGAATCCTGTCTCGGAGATGGTAGTGCCGACGATCGCTCAGAGACCTTCCGGTGGTACGGGAAAAGGCGCGAGCTGCGACAATGAGCGCTGTGATCCGGTTTGATGCGGTCCTGTCGGACCTTGACGGAGTGCTGCGCCAGTTCGACCACGGCGTCCAGGCCGAGATCGAGGCCCGTTACGGCCTGCCGCTGCGGAAGACCGCCTTCGACCCCGCCCTGATCGGGCCGCCCACGCTGGGCCTCGCCACCGAGACGGAGTGGGCCGAGTCCATCGTCGCGGCGCTCGGCGGGGGAGAGGCCGCCAGGCGGGCGGTCGCCGAGTTCATGGAGGTGCCGTTCTTCGTCGACGAGGAGGTCAGGGCGCTGCTGGCGAGCGCGCAGCGGCACGTCCCGGTGATCCTCGTGACCAACGCCATGGACACCGTGGAGGAGCACCTGGACCGGCTGGGCCTGCGCTACTTCGCCGACGACCTGGTCAGCAGCTACCGCGTGCGGGTGGCCAAGCCCGACCCGCGCATCTACGAGATCGCCGCCGAGCGGGCCGGCGTGCCGCCGGAGCGGTGCCTGTTCGTCGACGACCGGCTGGAGAACGTGCACGCCGCCGAGGCTCTCGGCATGACCGGGGTGCACTTCCGCACGGCGGCCGACCTGGCGGCCGTGCTCGCCGGCGCGTTCTGAGCTCTGCCTCACCGGCAGGTTTCCGGCGCGGCTCGCGCCGGCCGCGCCGGAAACGTCTGCGGGACCGCCGTCCCCGGCTCGCCGTCTCGGCGAGCTGCGCTCCTCGCCGGGCCAAGCAGCCCGCCGGGGACGGCGGCGCGGGAGCGCTGGCCTAATACCCGCCGTACGGGTTCTGGGAGGACGGCGAGGTGGTGGCTGGGGCGCTCGTCTTGTGCCCCGAGGGGTGCTTCGGGGAGGCGGACGGGTTGGCCGCCGCGCCGGTGGAGGTCGGCTTCACGCCCTGCGGGCTGATGACGCCGATCAGGCCGTGCTTGGTGCCGTCGATGCCCGCGGAGAACCACAGGGAGCGCTCGCCGCCGGTGGCCGCGGTGCCCGGCTCCAGGTCCCACAGGCCCGGCAGCACGATCGGCCGGCCGTTCGCCGTGGTCAGCGCGCCGAGGTGACGGCTGTTCTTGTAGGCGTGCACGGTGCCGTCGCCGAAGTTGCCGACGAGCAGGGCTCCGGAGAACTGGCCCCAGCCTCTGGGCGCTGCGGTGATGCCCCAGGGGGCGTTGAGCCCGACGCGGGAGATGCGGCCGGTGACGCGGCCGGAGGCGTTGAAACGGCTCACGAAGCCCTTGCCGTTGCCGAAGACCGGCTTGCCGGTGGACTGGTCACGCAGCGCGTACGACACCCAGATGTTGCCGTTGGCCACCGCCACGTTGTAGGCGTGGTAGTTGCTCGGCACCCCCGGGTCCCTGAACTGCCAGCGCGACAGGCGGATGCGCTGGAAGTCCTGGTCGAAGGCGTGAATGCGGCCACCGGCGAAGTCGGCGGCCAGCAGGAAGGCGTCGTCCTCGGTCTGGACGAGCTCCAGCCCCTTGTAGTCGGCGCCCCGGGTGAACGCCGCGATGATCGCGTTCTTCGGGTCCACCTCGGCGTTCCAGCCGGTGATGGCGCCGCTCGGGCTGGAGAAGATGAACGTGGCGGGCTTGCCCTTGACGGTGAAGCCGCTGCCGGGGTTGAAGACCTGGCCGGTGGGTGCTCCGCCGGGGATCCACACCTCGGTCTGCTCCTTCTTGCCGGTGCCGGAGTAGACCGTGGCGGTGCCGGTGCCCGTGTTGGAGACCCACAGCGTCTTGCCCATGGCCAGGCCCCACGGGTTGACGACCTTGGCGTCGGTGACCGGGGCTTTGCCCTGGACGTCCGACACAAGGTTGGTGACGTCGAAACGAGTCCTGGTGGTGGCGTGTGCGGGAGTGGTGAGAGTCGCTCCCAAGACGACCGCAACAGCGCAGAGTGTGATGATGCGTGGCCGCATCCGTTGCCTCCTAGTTAGCGCTTGTGACGGGAGGTACGTGGACGGGCGAAGGCAGGTTCAGGTTCCGTCATGGGGAAAAATCGTCAGGCGACTTCATCGCGCAGGATCGGGGAAGGGACACGCATGAACGTACTGGGCATCGACATCGGTGGTTCGGGGATCAAAGGCGCCCCCGTGGACACCGACGCCGGAGAGCTGACCGAGGAGCGCCTGCGGATCCCCACCCCTGCGCCGTCCCGCCCCGAGGCGGTCGAGGCCGCCGTGCGCCAGATCCGCGAACACTTCGCCTGGACGGGGCCGGTCGGGGTGACCTTCCCCGGCGTGATCGTGGACGGCGTGGTGCGCACGGCCGCCAACGTCGACCGGTCGTGGATCGGGGTGGACGCGGCGGCGCTGTTCGGCGGCGCGGCCGTGCTCAACGACGCCGACGCGGCCGGCGTGGCCGAGATGAGGTTCGGCTGCGGGCGCGGGGAGAAGGGCACTGTGCTCATGCTGACCTTCGGCACGGGCATCGGCAGCGCGCTGTTCCGCGACGGCGTGCTGGTGCCCAACACCGAGCTGGGGCACCTGGAGCTCCACGGCAAGGACGCCGAGCACCGGGCCTCCTCGCGGGCGCGCGAGGAGCACGACCTGAGCTGGGAGAAGTGGGCCGAACGGGTCCAGGAATACCTGGAGCACGTGGAGATGTTGTTCTCTCCGTCGCTCGTCGTGATCGGCGGCGGCGTCAGCAAGAAGGCCGAGAAGTTCCTGCCGCACATCACGCTGCGCACCCGGGTGGTGCCGGCCGGGCTGCAGAACGAGGCCGGCATCATCGGCGCGGCCCTGGCCGCCCGCCCCTGACCAGCCCTGGCCGGGTCCGCCGATATTGGGGTGCGCCGGTCGCGGACGGTGGGGCACGATGGGCCGTTGGCTCCGCTTCTGCGCGGCTCAAATATCCTTGAAAGCAGTATGGGAACGCCTTCCGTGTCCTCTCCGCTCGCCGACCTCCAGTCCCGCCTGCCCGAGCTCATGCCGCGCGACCAGCGGCGGCTGCGGCGCAGGCTCGACGGCATGCGCCGGGTCCGCTCCCGCGACACCCGGGACAAGATCGTCGCGGAGATCCTGGCCGACGTCGAACGCGCCGAGCGGCGTCTCGAACGCCGCCGCGCCGCCGTGCCCGCCATCCGCTACCCGGAGAACCTGCCGGTCTCGCAGCGCAAGGACGACATCCTCGCCGCGATCCGCGACCACCAGGTCGTGATCATCGCCGGTGAGACCGGGTCCGGCAAGACCACGCAGATCCCCAAGATCTGCCTGGAGCTGGGGCGCGGCGTCCGTGGCCTGATCGGCCACACCCAGCCCCGCCGCATCGCCGCCCGCACGGTCGCCGAGCGCGTCGCCGAGGAGCTCGGCACCGGGCTCGGCGAGGTCGTCGGCTACAAGGTGCGCTTCACCGACCAGGCGAGCGAGCGCACGCTCGTCAAGCTGATGACCGACGGCATCCTGCTGGCCGAGCTGCAGAACGACCGCCTGCTCGACCAGTACGACACCCTGATCATCGACGAGGCCCACGAGCGCAGCCTCAACATCGACTTCATCCTCGGCTATCTCAAGCAGCTCCTGCCCCAGCGCCCCGACCTCAAGGTCATCATCACCAGCGCCACCATCGACCCCGAGCGCTTCTCCCGGCACTTCGACGACGCGCCGATCATCGAGGTCTCCGGCCGCACCTACCCCGTCGAGGTGCGCTACCGGCCGCTGGAGGAGGACGACGACCAGACCCAGGGCATCGTCAACGCCTGCCGCGAGCTGATCACCGAGGGGCCCGGCGACATCCTCGTGTTCCTGTCCGGCGAGCGGGAGATCCGCGACGCCGCCGACGCCCTGGGCAAGGCCGAGTTCCGCAACACCGAGATCCTGCCGCTCTACGCCCGGCTCAGCGCCGCCGAGCAGCACCGCGTCTTCCAGTCGCACACCGGCCGGCGCATCGTCCTCGCCACCAACGTGGCCGAGACCTCGCTCACCGTCCCCGGCATCAAATACGTCGTGGACCCCGGCTTCGCCCGCATCTCCCGCTACAGCCACCGCACCAAGGTCCAGCGCCTGCCGATCGAGCCCATCTCGCAGGCGAGCGCCAACCAGCGCAAGGGCCGCTCGGGCCGCACCTCCGACGGCATCTGCATCCGGCTGTACGAGGAGGAGGACTTCCTCGGCCGGCCCGAGTTCACCGATCCCGAGATCCTGCGGACCAACCTGGCCTCGGTCATCCTGCAGATGACCGCGATCGGGCTCGGCGACATCGAGGCGTTCCCGTTCGTCGAGCCGCCGGACCGCCGCCAGGTCAAGGACGGCGTCAACCTGCTGCACGAGCTCGGCGCCTTCGACGCGCAGGGCCGGCTCACGCCGATCGGCCGCAAGCTCGCCACCCTGCCGGTCGACCCGCGTCTCGGCCGCATGGTGCTGGAGGCGGAGAAGAACGGCTGCCTGCGCGAGGTCATGGTCATCGCCGCCGCCCTGTCCATCCAGGACCCGCGCGAGCGGCCGGCCGACAAGCAGCAGCAGGCCGACGAGAAGCACCGCCGCTTCGCCGACCCCGACTCCGACTTCATGGCCCACCTCAACCTGTGGAACTACCTGCGCGAGAAACAGCGGGAGCTGTCCTCCAGCGCGTTCCGCCGGCTGTGCAAGGCCGAGTTCCTCAACTACCTGCGCGTACGCGAGTGGCAGGACATCTACAGCCAGCTCCGCCAGTCGCTCGGCGTGCAACCTGACAGCACCCCCGCCGACCCCTACCACGTGCACGTGTCGCTGCTGGTCGGCCTGCTGTCGCACATCGGCGTCAAGGACGTGCTCGACAAGCAGCGCCCGGCCGACGGCGGCCGCCGCCCGATCCAGGAATACCTCGGCGCCCGCAACGCCCGCTTCGCGATCTTCCCCGGCTCGGCCCTCGCCAAGAAGCAACCGCAGTGGATCATGTCGGCGGAGCTCGTCGAGACCTCCCGGCTCTGGGCGCGGGTCAACGCCAAGATCGAGCCGGCCTGGGTCGAACCCCTCGCCCAGCACCTGGTCAAACGGAGCTACTCCGAGCCCCACTGGGAGAAGAACCAGGGCGCGGTGATCGCCCTGGAGAAGGTCACGCTCTACGGCGTGCCGCTCGTCGTCGGCCGCAAGGTCAACTACGGCCGCATCGACCCCGACCTGTGCCGCGAGCTGTTCATCCGGCACGCGCTCGTCGAGGGCGACTGGGACACCCACCACCGGTTCCTCAAGGACAACCGCAAGCTGCTCGGCGAGGTCGAGGAGCTGGAGAACCGCGCCCGCCGGCGCGACATCATGGTGGGCGACGAGGCGCTGTTCGACTTCTACGACCAGCGCGTCCCCGCCGACGTGGTCTCGGCCCGGCACTTCGACTCCTGGTGGAAGACGGCCAGGCAGGAGACGCCCGACCTGCTCACCTTCTCGCCGGAGATGCTGGTCAACGAGGGCGCCGACGTCAGCGCGCGCGACTACCCCGACACCTGGAAGCAGCTCGGCCAGCGGATGCGGCTGACCTACCAGTTCGAGCCGGGCGCCGACGCCGACGGCGTCACCGTGCACGTGCCGCTCCAGGTGCTCAACCAGGTCGGCTCCGACGGCTTCGACTGGCAGATCCCCGGCCTGCGCGAGGAGCTGATCACCGCGCTGATCCGCTCCCTGCCGAAGAACCTGCGCCGCAACTTCGTGCCCGCCCCCAACTACGCCAAGCAGGTGCTGGCCGCGGTCAAGCCCGGTGGTGAGCCGCTGCTGGCCGCCGTGGAGCGCGAGCTTCTGCGCCTGACCGGCGTACGCGTGCCGCGCGAGGCCTGGCAGCTCGACCAGATCCCCGATCACCTGCGGATCACCTACCGGGTGATCGACGAGCGCAAGCGCACGCTGGCCGAGGACAAGGACCTCGACGCGCTCAAGCGCCGTCTCGCGCCCCGGCTGCGTCAGACGCTCGCCGAGGCCGGCGACGACCTGGAGCGGACGGGCCTGCGCACCTGGAGTTTCGGCAGCCTGCCGAAGGTGTTCGAGCAGGGCCGGATGAAGGGCTACCCGGCGCTCGTGGACGCCGGCGACTCCGTCTCCATCAAGATCTTCGAGACCGAGGCCGAGCAGCGCCGCTCCCACTGGCCGGGCGTGCGCCGCCTGCTCCTGCTCAACGTCACCAACCCGGCCAAGTCCCTGCTGGCCGGCCTGTCCAACCAGGCCAAGCTGGCGCTGTCGCGCAGCCCGCACGGCGGCGCGGTCGCGCTCTTCGACGACGTGGTCAACGCGGCCGTCGACCAGCTCATGGGGGAGGCCGGCGGTCCCGCCTGGGACCCGGTCGCCTTCGACCGCCTCTACCAGCACGTCCGCGCCGAGCTGCACGACACGGCGGCCGGGGTGCTGGCGAAGGTGGAGCAGATCCTGGCCGTCTGGCACGAGGCGACGGCCCGCCTCGACGCCCTGCGCCCGAGCGCCGCCACCGACGACGTACGCGACCAGCTCGGCCACTTGATCTACAAGGGGTTCGTCACGGCGACCGGCCACCGCCGCCTGTCCGACCTGCTCCGCTACGTCCGCGCCGTCGAGCGCCGCCTGGGCAAGCTGCCCGAGGACCCGTGGCGCGACCAGGAGTGGATGGACCGGGTGCACAAGGTCGAGGACGACTACCACGACCTGCTGGACAAGCTGCCGCCGGTGCGGCGCGGCGATCCCGACGTGGTGGAGATCCGCTGGATGATCGAGGAGCTGCGGGTCAGCTTCTTCGCCCAGACCCTGGGCACGCCCACGCCGATCAGCGAGAAGCGCATCACCAAGGCGATGGACAAGCTCACGCCATGAAGATCGAGGTGTCGAGCTCGAAGTCGACGGGGGCGGGCAGGTGCAGGGGCTTGCCCACCGGGACGGTGGCGATCGACCGGTAGCCACCGTCCTTGATGTCGCTGTGGACGGTGACGGCCGGCACCTCCGGCAGCGGGTCGATCAGCAGGTAGACGGGCACCCGGCCCACGGCGTAGAGGCGGCGCTTCTCCTCGCGGTCGATGTGCGTGCTGCTGGGGGAGACCACCTCGGCGACCATGATCAGACCGGAGGAGAGCAGCTCGCCTCGGCCCCAGCGGGGACAGCCGGGTGGCAGCAGGGTGTAGTCGGGCACGAGCGCGTCGCGGGGGCCTTCGACGCAGACGCTGAGGCCGCCCGGCGCCGCGAGCCACCCCCGTTCGAGACTCAGCGGCAGCAGGACGTTGTGCAGGTTCACCGCCATGAAGGTGTGTTCCGGGCTGCCCATCGGGCTCACGATCAGGTTCCCTTCGATGACCTCGGCCCGGAAACCGGGGAGGGGGGGCAGAGCATCGAGCAACTCACGTGCTGTGTGCGGCATGTTGATCTCCTCTGGCTGGGCTGCCGGAGGCTCGGTCGCCATCGCTACCATCGGAGTTATCCCTTCGTATTCGAACGGGCACGCTAAGTATCGCACGGCCGGTCGAGGGAGACGAACCCGAGCGTGCGAGAATCCCGGTTTGCGGTTGATTGCGAAGTGCAGGGGGATCGATGGTCAAGGCTGTGGTGTTCGACGTCGGCGAGACGCTGATCGACGAGACGCGCATCTGGACGCGGTGGGCCGAGCGGATCGGCGTCAGCCACTTCGTGCTCATGGGTGCGCTCGGCGGCATGGCGGCGCTGGACCGGTCGCACAGCGAGGCGTTCGAGATCATCCGGCCGGGCATCGACCTGGAAGCCGAGGAGGCGGCGTGGGAGCGGGACGACCCGGACGGGCTGCGCAACCACTTCGACGGCGACGACCTCTACCCGGACGTCCGCCCGGCGCTCGGCGCGCTGCGCGAGGCCGGCTACCAGGTGATCATCGCGGGCAACCAGCCGCGCCGGGCCTATGACGCGCTGGCCGCGATGGAGCTGCCGGCCGACTCCGTCCACACCTCGGAGGGATGGGGGGTGGCCAAGCCGCAGCCGGAGTTCTTCGCCAAGGTCGCCGCGGTGGCGGGGCGGGAGCCCGGGGAGATCCTCTACGTCGGCGACCGGCTCGACAACGACGTGCTCCCGGCGGGGCGGGCCGGCATGCGCACCGCGCTCATCCGCCGCGGCCCCTGGGGCTATCTGCACGCCGCGCGGCCGGAGGCACGGGCCGCCGACGCGATCGTCGACGACCTGCACGAGGTCCTGGCGGCGGCGCAGCGGCTGACCTAGCGGTGGCGCCACGCACTTGGAGTCCGCACAGGATGATCGCGCGGCGTCTTTACGCGGGGGCTTCACTCCGGGGCCATCACCGGGGGAGTTTCACGCGACGCCTTCACGCGGGGCCTTAACGCGTAGCCGGCGCGGTGCCGAGTCCTCGCCTCAGGGCCTCGCTTCAGGGCCTCACCTGAAGTCCTCGTCGAGGTCCTCGCCGAGGTCGATGTGGATCGCCCGCTCCTCGGCCGACAGGTCGCCGCTGTCGGCGCCCTGGTCCTCGGCCACTTCCTCGTCTTCCCGATCCGGCTCCAGGCCCTCGTCGGGCTGCGTGAGCCGGTGCAGCGAGCGCCGCTCGTGCAGGCGGTCAGGCGCCTCGCGCCGCAGCCGCTCGTCGAGCGTGTCCCGGTGCCGCGGGTCGTCGGGGACGACCTCGTGGTTGAGCCCGAGGTCGTCGGTCCACTCCGAGACCTCGATGTCCTGTTCGTCGCTCATTCCGAACCGGTCCGGAGGTAGTTGACTCATAAGAATCCCCTACCCCCGGACAGGTACGAAATCCTATGAATCGGCCCGCTTGAGGGCTTCGGCCAGCTCTTCCTTGTCCATCTGGGAACGGCCGGGGATGTCGGCCCGCTGCGCCTGCTCGTACAGCTCGGCCTTGGTGGCCTCGCCCGTGGCCGGGGCGGTCGCGCGGAGGGCCTTGAGCTCGGCGTTCCTGCGCTCCTCGAAGGCCCGTCCGAGCTCCTGGAGCCGCTTGTCGTCGGCGGACTTCCGCAGCTGGGGCAGGAGGTCGCTCTCCTCCTCCTCGACGTGGTGCTGCACCGACTCGACGAGCTTGTCCAGGGTGGTGCGGAACTCGGGGGTGCCGGGGGTGGCCCGTACGAGCGCGTCGAGCAGGACCTCGGCCTCCTTGTGCTCCTCGACGCCGTGGTGGGCGTCGATGCCGGGGTAGACGCGGTCCTCCTCGGCACGGGCGTGCGCGACCAGGAGGGCGTGCAGCTCGGCCACGGTGGCCTTGGTGTCGCCCTCGCCCTTCTTGAGCCGGTCGAAGAGGGATTCGACGGTCCGGTGGTCTTTGGTGATCAGGGTGATGACGTCGGTTGCCATGAGGTCAAGCGCTACCCAAGGGAACGCCGTCCAATCGCCGGGTCACTCCAGCTCGCGCAGACGCTCGCGGGTCCGCTTCAGCTCCTCGCGGAGCGTGGCGAGCTCGCGTTCGAGCTCCAGGATGCGGCGGATGGCGATGAGGGTCATGCCCTCGTCGGCCATGCGGGTGACGTGCTGGACGATCAGGATGTCGCGGCGGGAGTAGCGCCGCTGGCCGCCCTCGGAGCGGTGCGGCGTTACCACGTCGTGCTGGTCGAGGCGGCGCAGGTAGGCCTGCTGGACGTTGAGCATCGCCGCCACCTGCCCGAGGGAGTAGAGCGGGGCGTGGTCGTCGTCGAAGGGCAGATCGGCCATCATGACCTCCTCATGGTACGGGGGCGGACGTGGGCGTCCGCCCCCGCGCCGCCCGGGGTCACGCCCTGATGGCCTTGGTGTCGCCTCGCCGGATCTCGACCTTGCGCGGCTTGGCCCGCTCCAGCACCGGGATGCGGACGGTGAGCACGCCGTTGGCGTAGCCCGCGTCGATCCTGTCGCTGTCGAGGTGCTCGGACAGGTAGACCCGGCGGGTGAAGACGCCCATGGGGCGCTCGCGCACGAACACCCGCTCGTTCTCGCCGAGCTCCTCCTCACGGCGCGCGCTGACGCTGAGGACGCCGCGGTCCACGGTGACCTCGATGGAGTCGGGGTCGATGCCGGGAAGGTCGAAGCGCAGGACGACGTCGTCGTCACGGCGCAGGCCGTCCATCGGCATGGCCGAGCCGTTGTCGAAGGTCTGCCGGGCCAGGCGGTTGAACTGCCGCTCGAACTCCTGGATGAACGGGTCGATCGAGGTGAGAAGCATGTCGGGACCTCCTCGCTGCGCTCTCGGTTGCATCTAACCTCCAACTGCAGTTACAGGTTAGCTCCAGCAGAAGCGGTAGGCAAGCGAGGTAAGCAAAACCTGTCCGAACGGTTAGGCCGACGCGGGCGCCGGGCGCGGCCGTACCGCCTGCAGGAGCGTCCGGCCCGAGAGGCGGGCCAGTGCCACGGCCGCGAGGAGCGAGGCCGCCACGCAGCACACGCCGCCGATCTCCAGCGCGAGCCGGGGCCCGAAGGTGTCGCTGAGCCAGCCCAGCAGCGGCCCGCCGACCGCGCCCGCGGCGGCGCTGACGATGGACAGCGCCGCGATGATCCGGCCGCGCATCGCCTCGGGGCTGTCGAGCTGCGCCCGCGCGCTGACGGTCGTGTCCACGGTCACCGCGCCCGCCGCGATCGGCACCATCAGCGCCGCGAACGCCCACAGCCCCGGCATGAGCCCGCTCAGCGTCTGCGCCGCCCCGGTCACGAACGTGGTGATCAGCAGCAGCCGTACGGTGAGGGTCGGCCGGGAGGCGGCGAGGAAGCCGCCGAGCACCGTGCCCACGGCGAAGACCGTGGACAGCAGGCCGTAGCCGCCCACGCCCGCCCCCAGGGGGCCGGCGCTCATGGCGGCCATCGTGACCTGGAAGTTGCGGCCCACGCTGCCCGAGACGAACCACAGCGCCAGCACCACGAGCAGCCAGGGGGTGCGCAGCACGAGCCGCAGTCCTTCCAGCACCGCGCCGGGCTGCCGTTCGGCCGCCTCCAGCGGGTGGAACTCCGCGCGCCGCATCACCAGCACCGCCGCGATGACCACGAAGAACGTGGCCGCGTTGATCACGAACAGCCCGCCGTCGCCGGTGAGCGGCAGCAGCGCCCCGGCCAGGCTCATGCCCAGGATGCGGGCTCCGGAGCTGAGGACGGAGCCGAGCGCCATCGCGTTCGGCAGGTCGTCGGGCGGCACGACCTCGGCGCCGAAGCGGCCGAGTGCCGGCCCGCCGAGCGCCCCCACCACGCCGCTGAGCAGTGCCACCGCGTAGATCGGCGCCACCGACGAGACCCCCGTGAACGCGATCACGGCCAGCGCGGCCGCCAGCGCCGCGTGCGCGAGCTGCGCGGCGATCACGACGGGACGGGTCGGCAGCCGGTCCGCGAGCGCCCCGCCCCACATCCCCAGCAGCAGCGTCGGCAGCGCCTGCACGACGAGGCTGACGCCGACGCTGGTCGCGGAATCGGTGATCGTCAGGACGAGCCAGTTGAGGCCGAGGACCTGCATCCAGGTGCCGGTGACGGAGACGATGTCCGCTCCTGCCCACAGCCGGTAGTTGTGATGGCGGAGGGCGCGGAACGTGGAGGATGACGCAGACAGCAACGGGGGTCCTAGCCTTGAACTTGCAAACCGGAGGTCCGAACGTGCGGATCCGGGACGTCCATTCCGGTCTGACCGAAATGTGAGGCAGAACACGGTTTAAAACCCGATTACGCGGACAGCGGCTCCGGCCGGTCCCGGCTGACGAGGGCCGCGTAATGACCGCCGGCCGCCATCAGCTCCTCGTGGGTGCCGCGCTCGGCGATCCGGCCGCGGTCGAGCACCACGATCTGGTCGGCGTCCCGCACCGTGGACAGCCGGTGCGCGATCGTGATCGTCGTGCGTCCCCGCGCCAGCGCGTCCAGCGCCTCCTGCACCGCCCGCTCGGTCTGCGTGTCGAGCGCGCTGGTGGCCTCGTCGAGGATCAGCACCGGCGGGTCGCGCAGCAGCGTGCGCGCGATGGCCAGACGCTGCTTCTCACCCCCCGAGAAGCGGTAGCCGCGCTCGCCCACCAGCGTGTCGTACCCGTCGGGGAGTGCCGCGATGTGGTCGTGGATGCGCGCGGCCCTGGCCGCCGCCTCCAGCTCCTCGTCGCTCGCCTCCGGCCGGGCGAAGCGCAGGTTGTCGGCGATCGAGGCGTGGAAGAGGTAGGTCTCCTGCGAGACCACGCCGACGGCCGCGCTCAGCGTCTCGAACGTCAGCTCCCGCACGTCCACCCCGTCGATGGTCACCCGGCCTCCGGTGACGTCGTACAGGCGGGTCGGCAGGTAGCTCAGCGTGGTCTTGCCCGCGCCGGTCCCGCCCACGACCGCCACGCTCGACCCTGCGGGAACGGTGAGGTCCACGCCCCTCAGCGTGGGCGTGTCGCCGTAGGAGAACTCGACCCCCTCGAACCGGACCTCGCCGCGCACCCGCTCCAGCGTCCGCGTGCCGGGCCGGATGTCGACCGGCAGGTCCAGGTACTCGAAGATGCGCCCGAACAACGCCAGCGAGGTCTGCACCTCCACGCCCAGCCGCAGCAGCGACACCGCCGGCCGGAACAGGGTCTTCTGCAACGTGGTGAACGCCACCAGCGTCCCGACCGAGATGACCCCCGTGTGGCCGACCGCCCAGTAGACCACCGCCGGCATCGCGGCCATGACGATCTGGATGGACGCCTGCCGCCATCGTCCTGCCATGCTCGTCCGTACGCCGAGGTCGGCCAGCTCGTCGGAGGCGCGGCCGAAGCGCTCGGTCAGTGCGTCGGAGCGGCCCATCGTGCGGCCGAGCAGGATGCCGCTGACCGACAGCGACTCCTGGACCATCGAGGCGATGGTGGCGAGCTTGCGCTGCCGTTCGGAGGTGATGCGCTTGCGCTCGGCCCCCACCCTGCGGCTGATCCACACGAACAGCGGAAGCAGCAGGAGCGAGATCACGGTCAGCCGCCAGTCGAGCACGACCATGGCGGCGACCGTTGCGATCACGGTGGTGAGGTTCGAGACGAGGGAGGAGGCGGTCGAGGTGACGACCTGCTGCATGCCGCCGATGTCGTTGGCGATGCGGGACTGCACCTCGCCGGTCCTGGTGCGGGTGAAGAAGGCCAGGGACATGCGCTGGAGGTGCGCGTACACGGCGATGCGCAGGTCGTGCATCACCCGCTGACCGACCGTCGTGGAGATGAGCGTCTGCATCACGTCGAACACGCTGGTGGCGACGGCCACCGCGATCATGCCGAGGGACAGCAGCGCGAGCAGCCCCGCGTCCCTGGCCGGGATGGCGACGTCCAGCACCTCGCGGAGGAGGAACGGCGAGGCGAGCGACACCAGCGACGACAGCAGGATGAGGAGGCCCACCAGGGCCAGCGGGCCCCGGTAGGCGCGGAACAGGGTGAAGATGCGCCGCAGCGGCGCGCGTGGTTCCTCCGCCAAGGGGGTGCTCCTTTCAGATGCGCACTCAAACAGAGGTTAACTCATATTTTTCTCGGCTAAACTGTCGGCATGGGTGAGAGAGAGCTGGCGGAGCTGATGCACCTGGTCAACCGGCGGCTGCGGCACGGCTATGTGCAGGGGCTGGTCCCGATGGGGCTCAGCCCGAGCCACGCGCGGGCGCTGCGGGTGCTCGCCGCCGATCCGGAGCGGCCGCTGCGCATGGTCCAGCTCGCCGAGAGGCTGCGCATCGTGCCGCGCTCGCTCACGCCCGTCGTGGACGCGCTGGAGGAGGCGGGGCTGGTGCGGCGGCGTACGGATCCGGCGAACCGCCGCTCCACGCTGGTCGAGCTGACGCCGGAGGGGAGGGCGGCCGACGAGCGGGCCCGCGACGCGCGCCGCCAGGTGGGCGAGGAGCTGTTCGCCGTGCTCACGCCCGGGCAGCGCGAGCAGCTCGGCGAGCTGCTCGCCACCGTGGACGCGGCGGCGCAGGCCAGGGACCGCGACCTGGAGCAGGCCCGCGAGGCGCGGCCTTGAGCGGGGTGGGGGAGCGACGTCGAGCAGGCCCACGAGGGGCGGCCCTGAGTGGCGGAGCGACGTCGAGCAGGCCCGCGCAAGGGCGACCGCGCTACTGGGGGGCGCCCGCGACGATCGCGCCGCCGAGCACCGTGCCGGCGCACGGCGCCCCGGCCAGCAGCGCCGCGTACGGATAACGCCCGCGCGCGTCGTGCACCGCGAAGTCGGCTCGCGCCCCGGGACCCAGCGTCCCGATCCGGCCCGCCCCCTGGTCCATGCCCAGCGCCCGCGCCCCGCCCAGCGTGGCCGCCGCCACCAGCCGCCGGTCCAGCGCACGGGGGCGCAGCCCGAGCTCGCGGGCCCGCCGCCGGACGTCCGCCGCCTGCGCGAGCGGCCCGCCCGGCAGCCCGAGACAGCCGAAGGCGACGACGTTGCCCTCCTCCAGCAGGGCCAGCACGTCCGCCGCGGGATGCGCGGGCCCGACGGCGACGGCCGTGCGGCGCAGCCGCAGCAGCTTGCGCTCGCCGGGGTCCAGCGGCCGGGAGCAGATCACGTGGCACAGCGGCCCGAGCACCCCGGCCTCGTCGAGGGCGACGGGCGCGTGGGCGTCGAGGTCGGCCAGCAGCCGCAGCCCGAACGTACGGGCCAGCACCGCCACGTCCTCCAGCACCTGCGGATCCCGGGTGCGCGCGGCGAGCCCGCACCCGCCCGGCCGTTCGGCCTCATGGATCATGGTGATGACGGCGTCCCGCTCGCGTGACTCCCATTCCTCCTCGGCGGCGCTGCGCACCTCGACGTAGGCGATGCCGGGCAACCCGGCGGGCTCGTGCGGGTCGCGGACCACCGTGGCGCGCGCGGTCACGCCGGGCTCGGGCGCTCCGGCCGCGCAGGCGTCCACCGCGCCGGCCACGATCATCCCGGGCCAGCGGTGCTCGGTCTCGACAGGAAAGTACGCGAGCAGCTCCGCCCGCGCCCCCACCTGAAGGACCCGGTCGCCGCGGACCACCACGGCCCCGTCGCGGAGCGGCGCGGCGCTGACGGGCAGCACGATCGGCGCGGAGTGGAGCACGACCGGCGCGGACGGGCGCCGCCGCCCCGGGCGCGGCCGGGCGGGCCGCCCGAGCATCGGTCCCGCACGCGTCGCCAGCGGCATCAGCACTCTCCGTCCGATAACCCTTCAGGGCATTAAACGTGAGCCGGGCCAGGGAATCAATCAGGTCCAAGTACGCAAATCGCTAGGGCAAATCCCGAGGTGAGTAACGTCCCGACAGCCGGGCGAGCTTGAGGCTGAGATGCAGGGCCAGCCGCTCCTCGCCGTCCTTCAGATCGGTGCGCGCGAGCTCCTCCACCCGCTGCAGCCGGTAGTACAGCGAGGTGCGGTGCAGCCGCAGCGCCCGCGACGTCGCCACCGCGCTGCCCGCCAGGTCGAGGTAGATCTCCAGGGTCTCCAGCAGCGGCAGGTGCTGGGCGTCGGCGAGCAGCTCCTCCAGCCCCGGATGCAGCTCCTGGGCGGGGAGGTGGGTGAGCATGCGGTACACGCCGAGCCGGGCCCACTCCGTCGTCCGGCCGAGCGCGGGCACACGGGCGCCGACCTCGGCCGCGTGCCGCGCCTCCCGGTACGACTCCGCCGCCTCCGCCAGCGCCGCCCGCTCCCGCCCGACCCCGACGACCACCGGCACCGGCATGGCCGTGTGCAGCTCGTCCGCCGCGAGCCCGGTCCCGGCCGTGAGCAGCACGCCGTGGTCGTAGCGGACCAGGTGCAGTGGATGGTGCCCGCTCAGCCGCCGCCGCAGCGCCAGCAGCCCCTGCTCCAGCGCCAGCCGCAGCGAGTCCGACGGCTCGGCGGCGAGCGGCCTGGCCACGTGCACGGTCACCGCCCGCGCCTGCGGGAACGCGCCCGCCTCGATGAGCTGCCTGGCCGCGTCCTGCTCGCCGAGCAGCAGCCCGGTGACCGCCTCCAGCTCCCGGTGCGAGGCCAGCTCCGAGGCCAGGCTCTCGTGGTAGAGCGCGAGCGCCAGGCCGGGTACGGCGGCCAGGGCCTCGGCGACCTGGGCGTCCGCCATGGGCGGGTCCGAGTCGATGAACCACAGGAAGCCGAGCAGCCCGTCGGCGTGCCGGACCGGCACGCACACCCGCGGCAGCAGGCCCAGGTGCGGCGCGCCCGCGGTGCGGATGGGCGCGGTGACCTCGTGGATGCCGGCCGACCGTAACCAGGCGCGCACCTCCGGCGTCGTACGCCGGCGCAGGATCGAGTCGCGGCGGATGTCGTCCATGGCGCCGTTCTGCTCGCTGTAGGCCACGACGCGCTGCACGCGGTCCTCCAGCAGCAGGGGGCGGCCGAGACGGGCGGCGAGCTCGTCCACGGTCCGCTGGAGATCCGCCACGAAGACCCCTTCACCTGGAGATTTCTGCATTTGTAGGACAACGCGCTATGGGTCTTCCCTACAACTGCGCGATGATCTGGGTCAACAACGTCTATAGCGTCGTGTCGTGATTGTCCCGAAGAAGCTATTCAAGGGGCTGCTCGCGACCATCGTGATGGTTCCGATCGCGTTGGTGGCGACCCCAGCTTCCGCAGCACCCCCCAGCGACCCCGAGCACCCGTGGCGCCGCGCCCACTGGCCCCAGACGCAGCCGTGGCAGAGCGACACGCCCATGGACACCCCCCAGACCCTGCGCGGCCGCCCCACGACGCCGGGCGTCCAGCCGATCGACCCGCAGAACTGGGAGAACCCCGACAACATGACCTGGGCGGACTACAAGAAGCCGCCCGGCACCCAGTGGAACGACCCCGGCGTCAAGGGCTCGCAGCGCACCTTCAAGGGCGCGCTCGTCCTGCTGGACTACCCGAACCAGCCGTTCGTCGTCACCCAGCCGAAGGGCTCGACGATCTTCGCGAACCCGAGCGCCGAGGCCCACGACGTCCCGCGTGACCAGGTCGCGAAGTTCTACCAGGACTTCCTCAACACCCCCAACGCCCTCAACAAGGGGCACACCATCCACGAGTACTGGATGGAGGACTCCGGCGGGCGCATCGGGGTCGAGCTGACCGGGTTCGGCCCGTACACGATGCCGGGCAAGGACCACGAGTACGCCATGGAGTACCAGCGGGACGCCTGCCCCGCCGGCGACACCTGCACCAGGAACCTGCGGGGCGACGGCAACGCCGCCTGGCTCGCCGACGTCGGCCAGGAGGGCGCCGCCCAGTTCGACTTCGTCTTCTACCTGAGCGCCGGCCAGGACGAGTCGTCCACCTGGCAGGAGTTCGGCATGATGAAGTTCCCCACCAAGGAGGACGTGCCGGACGAATGGGGCCCCGACGACCCCGCCCTGCCCAACTGGTCCAAGACCCGCTACGTCGACTGGACCTCCTGGCAGGCCGGCTCCACCTTCTGGCCGAACGCCCGCTTCGGCGTCGACTCGGTGCAGGCCGAGAGCTCGGGCATGGGGGTCTACGCCCATGAGCTGAGCCACATCTTCGGCATCGCCGACAACTACAACAACCCGTACGCGGTGCCCCCGAAGCGCGCCTACACCGGCATCTGGGAGATGCTGAGCCGCGGCAGCTTCAACGGCCCCGGCGGCCCGCACTCGCGCTGGCTCATCCCGCCGACCTCGGGCGGGTCCATGGGCGCGCAGCACATGCTGCGCAACAAGATCAAGCTCAACATGGTGGACGAGCAGAACGTGCTGCGCCTGTCCCGCCCCGCCCTCGCCCAGTCCGGCCTGGTCGTGGCCGACGTGCTGGCGCGGGCCGTGCAGCCCGGCAAGAACGAGCTGTCCGGCGTCAACATCGCCTTCGACGGCGCCGACAACAGCTCCTGCAACGCCGCCGACCCGCTGTGCGACGGCGGCGGCTACGAGAACTACACCGTCGAGGTCGTGGACCGCATGGGCGCCGACTCCTTCACCCCCGACTCGGGCGTCCTGCTGGCCAAGACCAAGAACCAGGACCGCTCCCCGTTCGAGTGGGTGATCGACGCCAATCCGCAGGACATCGGCATGACCGACTACGTCCTGCCGGACGGCACCAAGGTCCCGATCACCATCGGCGACTACCGCCAGCTCTCCGACGCGCTCTTCCACGCCGGCACCGGCTCCGGCAGCCAGTACGAGCACGTCGACGAGGCCAACCGCCTGCACTTCTACGTCCTCGACCTGAAGCGCAACAAGGACGGCGAGCTGACGTACAAGGTGGCCGTCCGCTCACTGGACGGCGCGGGCCCGCAGCGGCGCGGCGTCAAGCTGCTGCCCGGCGCCGGCGTCCCCACCGGCAAGAACCTCTCCTCCTGCAAGTTCCCGCTGTTCAACACCGGCAAGGCGGCCCCGGCGCAGGGGCAGCACCCCGAGGACGTCAGCGCCTACCTCGGCTCCGACGTCTACCGGCTGTCGGCCGAGGTCAAGGGCAAGGGCTGGACCGTCCAGGTCCCGAACGAGCTGGCCGCCGTCGCCTTCGGCAAGCACGACACCGTGACCGTGAACGCGCTGCGCGAGGCCGGCGGCGCCCGCCTGGCCCAGGTCAAGCTCACGGCCACGTCCGAGAGCGACCCGACCAAGACGATGACCGCCACCTGCCAGGTGATCGGCCTGTAGCGAGATCCCGTGGAAAACGATGGGGCACGGCTGGCGCGGCCGTGCCCCATCGGCTTGAATCGACCCCCGGAAGGGGGTGCCGGTTGAGCGACGAGCTGCCGGAGAAGATCGAGGACTTACCCGACAGGCCCCGGCGCAGACGCGGGAAGGTGCCGTGGGCCGCGTCCGTGTCGGCGGGCCTCGCCGCCGCCGCGGCGAGCATCCTGGCGGCCAGCGTCGAATGGGACATCCCGCCCGCCGCCAAGGTCGGCGTGACCGTGGCCGCCGCCGTTCTCGTCGGCCTCACCACCTGGGCCACCACCGAGTCCCAGCCACGACGCCGCGCGGCCGGACGCGCCGGCGGCGGACAGGCGCCCGACCAGTGGCCGCCCGTCCCCGAGCACTTCACCGGCCGCGCCGAAGCCCTGGCCGAGCTGCGCGGCGTCGCCACCGCCCGCCGCCGGGCCGGCGACCTCGCGCCGCCGCTCGTCATCTCCGTCTACGGCCGCGGCGGCGTCGGCAAGTCCGCCCTCATGACCCGCTTCAGCCAGGAGATCGCCGGCTGGTTCCCCGACGGCCGCCTCTACGCCGACCTGCGCGGCGGCGTCGGCGCCCCGGTCCGCCCCGACGAGGTCCTCATCGGCTTCCTGCGCGCGCTCGGCGTGCGCCTCACCACCGACCCCGGCGGGCTGGACGAGCTGCGCAAGCTCTGGCTCACCTGGACCAAGGGCCGCAAGATCCTCATCGGCCTGGACAACGCCCACGACGCCGACCAGGTCAAGCCGCTCATCCCGGCCGAGCCCGGCTGCGCCGTGCTGGTCACCTCACGCTCCCCGCTGTTCCTGGCCGGCACCCACGACAGCCGGCTCGGCGTGCTCACCGAGGCGCACGGCGTCGAACTGCTGGCCAGGCTCGCCGGCGGCGCCCGCGTCGTGGACGACCTCGCCGCCGCCAAGGAGATCGTCCGGCTGTGCGACCACCTGCCGCTCGCGATCAACATCTGCGGCGGCCGCCTTGCCACCCGCGAGCAGTGGACGCTGCGCGAGATGGCGAGCCGGCTCGCCGACACCCGCCGCCGCCTCGACCAGCTCGAAGTCGCCCAGACCGTCGAGACCAGCGTGCGCGCGTCGGTGCAGCTCAGCTACGACGACTGCACCGGCATGCAACGCCGCCTGCTGCGCCTGCTCAGCGCGCTGCCCGCCCCCGACGTGCCCGGCTGGGTGGCCGGCGAGCTGCTCGACATCAGCGGCCTGGAGGGCGGCGACCAGCTCGAAGCGCTCATCGACGCCCAGCTCGCCGAATGCTCCGGCACCGACCAGACCGGCGCGATGCGCTACCGGCTGCACGACCTCGTCCAGGTCTTCGCCGCCGAACTGACCGACCAGGACGAGCCGGCCCGCCGCCGCGCCGCGCTGGAGCGGGTGCTGTACGGCTACCGCCGCCGCGCCGAGGAGGCCGCCCAGAACCGCTGGCCGCAGGACTGGAGCAAGGGCGGCCGCCGCTCCACGACCGACGGCGAGGTACGCGCCGCCGACTGGCTCAACGCCGAGCGCCTGGCGCTGCTGGCCATGGTCGACCTGGCCCGCCGGCTCGAACTGTGGGAGCTCACCTGGGGCCTCGCCCGCGCGTTCTGCTCGCTGTGCCACTCGCTGCGCGCGTACTGGGCCGACTGGAACGCCGTCGCGGAGATCGGCCGGGTCGCGGCCGAACGCGCCGGCGACGCGCGGGCCCTCGCCATCGCGCTGCTCGACAGCGCCGCCGTGCACGGCGGCCTCGGCCTGCGCGAGCGCGCCCTGGAGGAGGCCCGGCGGGCCATGGACGTCTTCACCGAGCTGGGCGAGAGCTGGTGGGCGGCCAGGGCCATGCGCACGATCGGCATGACGCTCTTCAACGACGGGCACCTCGACCGGGCGCAGGACTACCTGATCGGCGCCATCACCGCCTTCAAGGGCGAGGACGACCCGTGGTGGATGGCCCGCACCCAGCGCAACCTGGCCGAGATGCGGATGGCCGAGCGGCGGCCCGAGGAGGCGAGAGAGCTGCTGGAGGACGCCCTGCAGGTGTTCAAGAGCCAGGGCAACCGCTACTCCGAGGCCCAGACGCTGCGCGTGTACGGCGAGGTGCTGGCGGCGCAGGCCCGCGGCGAGCACCGCGAGGGCGACCGCAGGATCGCCGCCGGCCTGTTCACCCGGGCGGGCGTCAGCCTCGACCGGGCGGGCGAGATGTTCCGGCAGCGGGGCGAGCTGTGGGAGGAGGCCCGCTGCCTGCGCGCCGCGGGCGAGGTCGGCGACCCCGCGAGCGGCCTGCGCGAGCTGGACCAGGTGCGCAGGGCCGAGGACATCCTGGCCGCGCTCGGCGACTCCTGGGGCGTGGCCCGCACCGCCGTCTCGGCGGGCCGCGCGCTGGCCCGCCTCGGCCGCACCGAGGAGTCCGAACGGGAGCTGCGCCGCGCCGTCGCCGCCTTCGAGGAGCTGCAGGACCGGTGGTGGATGGCGCTCAGCCTCCGCTACCTCGGGGAGGTCCACCTGGACGCGGGCGCGCCGCAGGCCGCCGTGGGGCCGCTGGAGCAGGCCAGGGACATCTACCGCAGCCTCGGCAACGAGGCGGGCATGCGCAGGACCCTCGAACTGCTCCGGCGGGCCGCCCCCTGAGCCCTCACGTCAGCGGGGTACGCAGCAGCGCACCCGCCGCCTGCCTCGCCTGTGTGATGCTCTCCTCGAACATCTTGCGCGCGTGCGCCGCCTGGTCGGCCAGCTCCCTGATGTGCCGGTGCGCCAGCTCGTCGTGGACGGTCTCGGCGATCAGCCGCTGGTAGTCCGGCGTCCTGGCCGCCAGCGCCTCCAGCCGCCGGTGCGTCTGGTAGACCTTGTCGGTCTTGACCACCTGTTTGGCGTACTTCTCCAGGTGACGCACCCGCTGCGACAGTGACGTCCAGGCGGCGTCGAGGGCGTTGGAGTACGGCTTGAACGCCTCCTCCATCTCGGGCGGCAGCTCGCGCGGCACCAGCCTGCCGTGCTCGGCGTGCATGGCCGACAGCTTGCGCAGCCGCTGCGCGATCTGCCAGACCTCCTCCGGCAGCGTCACCTGGTTGTCGATCGTGTCGATCAGGCCCGCGCGGTGCACCTTGGAGCCGAGGATGACCTCGACCGCGTTCTGGGCCCGCCGCAGCAGCTGCTGGCAGGGGTAGTCCAGGTCCTCGGCGAGGACGTAGTGGTCGGCGTGCGCGTAGGCGAGCCGCAGCCGCCGTCTCGTCGTGCGGTACGCCCCCTCCACCGCCGCCCACCGCAACAGCGTGATCAACCCGACGCCGGCGGTGGCCACGATGGCGAGCGGCAGGTTGACCAGGAGGCCGATCAGCAGCAGGAAGGCGGGCAGTATGAACAGCAGCGCGGGGTTGAACGTGGTGTCCATGCGCTTGCCGGTCCGAGCCATGCGGAGGATGTGCGGGCTCGACCGCAGCTCTACCGAGATCTCCCGGGGCAGCGAGGGATCGATCACCAGCCGTGGAGGCAGAGCTCGTGGATCCATCACGTCCTCCCGAGGGGACCGTCGCCTTCAGGCGAAGGTGGAAGGGAAAGCGCGAGGGCCGTCAGGGCCCGAGCGTGCGGTGACCTGTGTGGCCTGCTCATCAAAGTTCTCCGTTCGTCGCCACGATCAGGATGCGGCACTGAATGATGTTCCTGTGACTCGTCGAGTGCGCACCTTCCCCGGTGCGGCGCATGACCTCGGGTGCCATGTGGTGTGGTGCCCGACGTGGCTACGCCTGGTCCCGGGCGGCCGAGGCGAGGACCGCCGGCGGGCGTTGATCCGCAGGACGGCAGCAGAGGTGGACGAGCTGGTCGGAGGGGTCTCCGCCGAGACGGTGCAGCGCCACCTCGAGACGCGGGACAAGCACGCCCGCCAGGGGGATGGCCGTGCGTAGGGCGTTCAAGTTCCTGTTGCGTCCGACTCGTCAGCAGGAGATCGCGCTCGTGGCCTGCCTGGAAGACCACCGGCAGTTGTACAACGCCGCTCTTGAGCACCGCCGTACCGCTTACGCCAAGGCGAGGGTCACGATTCGCTATGGCGATCAGTCCGGTGAGTTGAAGCACATCCGGGCCGACGACCCGGAGGGCCAGGCCCGGTGGTCGTTCTCTTCGCAGCAGGCCACGCTGCGCAGGCTGGACAGGGCGTTTCGCGCGTTCTTCGACCGGGCCAAGGCCGGGCGCACGCCCGGGTTCCCGCGTTATAAGGGCCGGGGCCGCTTCAACACGGTCGAGTGGCCGAAGGACGGCGACGGCTGCCGGTGGGATTCCCAGCCCGAACATCCCACTGCCACGTTCGTCCGGTTGCGGGGCGTTGGGCATGTCCGCGTGCACCAGCACCGGCCGGTCAAGGGCCGGGTGAAGACGATCAGCGTCAAGCGGGAGGGCTCGCGCTGGTACGTGGTGCTGTCGTGTGACGAGGTACCCGCCGAGCCCCTGCCCACGACGGGCGCGGCGGGCGGGATCGACATGGGTGTGGCGTCGCTGGTGACCACCAGCGACGGTGAGCATCTCGCCAACTCGCGGCACCTGGCCGCCTGCGCCGACCGGCTCGCGGCGGCCCAGCGGGACCTGGCCCGCAAGAAGCGCGGCTCCAACCGCCGACGTAAGGCTGTGGCCAGGGTCGCGGCGTTGCACGCCAGGGTACGGCGTCAGCGCCTCGACACCGCGCATAAGGCCGCGCTGGCGCTGGTGCACGCCTACGACGTGATCGTGCACGAGGACCTGCGGATCGCGAACATGACCCGCAGCGCCTCCGGCACGATCGAGGCGCCCGGCCGCAACGTCGCGGCCAAGTCCGGTCTCAACAAATCGATCCTGGACGCGGGCTGGGGGGTGTTCCTGCGGGTCCTCGCGTACAAGGCTGAAAGCGCCGGTCGAGAGCGGATCGCGGTGAACCCTGCCAACACCTCCCGCAGGTGCGCCGAATGCGGCCACGTCGCCGCGGAGAACCGTGTGTCCCAGGCCGTGTTCCGATGTCGGGCATGCGGGCACACCGCGCACGCCGACGTGAACGGGGCGCTCAACATCCGCGGGGCAGGGCTTGCCCTTCGTCAGGCTGCGCAAGCGGCTTAGCGAGAAGCCGCTCCCGTCAGGGCGCGGAGGAGTCACATGTTAATGCTGCGTTATGAAGCTCGAATCCGCTCATATTTGGTGGACATATAGGGTCGAAGATGATGAGCGAAATGACGAGGTGGATCGAGCTTGAGGGCGCGGTCAACGCGCGCGACCTGGGTGGCGTCGCCCTTGGCGACGGTGGAGTCACGAAGAGTGGCCGGATCTTCCGGTCCGACAACCTGCAGGGGCTCACGCCCCGCGACGTCGATCTGCTGGTCGGCGAGCTGAAGCTGCGGCACGTGGTGGACCTCCGCTCCACGGCGGAGGTCGCGCTGGAGGGCCCCGGCCCGCTCACGCGGGTGCCGGAGGTGCGGCATCACCATCTGACGTTGTTCGCCGAGGGCGGGCGCTACACCGACGTCGAGGCAGATACCGCGCCCACCGGGATCGACGGTGAGCGGGTGCTGCCGTGGGCCGAGCGGGCGCTGGACGAGGAGCTTCGGGTCACCGGCTTCTACTTCGGTTACCTGCGCGACCGGCCGTCCGCGGTGATCGAGGCGCTGCGCACGATGGCGCTGGACGACGGGGCGGCGCTGGTGCACTGCGCGGCCGGGAAGGACCGCACCGGTGTGCTGTGCGCGCTGGCGCTGGAGGTCGCGGGCGCGACGCGGGAGGCCGTCGTGGCCGACTACGTGGCGACCGGCGAGCGGCTGGAGCTGATCCTGGAGCGCCTGCGCGCCAGCGAGACCTACCGCGGCGACCTCGACTCCCGTCCCGCCGACGACCACGCGCCCCGCGCCCGTTACCTGGAGCAGTTCTTCCGGGTGCTGGACGAGCGGTTCGGCGGGCCGATGGGCTGGCTGGAGGCCAACGGCTGGACCGCGGACGACACGGCCGCCATGCGCGCCCGGCTGCGGGACTGACGCCTGAGGTCGGCGGCGCTCAGGGCAGGTGGACGAGGATGCGCTGGGTGGCCGACAGGCGGGCCGCCTCCAGCACGGTGAGCACGTCCACCGCGCTCTCCGGGTCGACCGGCGGCGGCCCGCCGTCGCGCAGCGCCGCCGCCACGCCCCGGTAGAAGTCGAGGTAGGACCCCGGCTCGGTGCGCACCCGCCGGTGCTCCTCGGCGGTGCCGAGCTCGCCCCAGCGGTCCTCCTCGTCCTCGCCGAAGCCCGGCGCGTCGGGCGCGATCCCGGCGCGCAGGCGCTCCTCCTGCACGTCCATGCCGTGCTTGACGTACGCGGCGGCCGATCCCAGCACCCGGAAACGCGGGCCGAGCCGCGCCGCCACCGAGCTGGCCCACAGGTGCGAACGCGCCCCGCCGTCGTGGGTCAGCGCCACGAACGTGTCGTCGTCGGCGGAGACCCCCTGCCGGCGTACGTCGCTCTCGCAGTAGACCTCGCGGACCGGCCCGAGCAGCCGTATCGCCTGGTCCACCAGGTGGCTGCCGAGGTCGTAGAGCAGCCCGCCGATCTCCTCGGGCCCGCCGCTCTCCCGCCAGCCGCCCTTGGGCACGGGCCGCCAGCGTTCGAAGCGCGACTCGAAGCGCCGGATCTCGCCGAGCGCCCCCTCCTCCGCGAGCCGGCGCACGGTCAGGAAGTCGCCGTCCCACCGCCGGTTCTGGAAGACGGTCAGGAGCACGCCGCGTTCCTTGGCCAGGCGGACCAGCTCGCGGCCCTCCTCGGCGGTGCCGGCCAGCGGTTTGTCCACCACGACCGGCAGCCCCTGCTCGATGGCCGCGGCGGCGGTGGCCACGTGGGTCCTGTTGGGCGAGGCGACCACGACGAGGTCGCTCCGCTCCCACAGCTCACGTACGTCGGCGACGCCCTGCGCGCCGTAGCGGCCGGCCACCTCGGACTGCCGCCCCGGATCGCGGGTGACGACCGTGGCCAGCCGCAGCCCCGGGGTGGCGGCGATCAGCGGCGCGTGGAAGAACGCCCCGGCGACTCCGTACCCGACCAGCCCGACCCTGATCTCGCTCATCCGGCCAGGCTACCCAAGCTCAGGAGGCGGGCGGGTCCTCCCGTTCGGCGAGGAAACGCTCGAACTGGGCGGCGAGCTCGTCGCCGGTCGGCATCGGGGTCGACTCGGCGATGAGGTTCTCGCGTTCGGCGCCCGCGGCGAAGGCGTCGTACTGCTGCTCCAGGCCGGTGATCGCGGTGGAGAGCTCGGTGGAGGCCCGGATCTGCTCCTCGATCTCCGCCGTGGTGCGTTCGGCGGCGTCGCGCAGCGCGTCCATCGGGAACACCAGGCCGGTGCCCCGCGTCACCGCCTCCAGCGCGGTCACGGCGGCCGTCGGGTATTCCGCCTGCGACAGGTAGTGCGGCACGTGGACGGCGTACCCCATCGCGTCGAAGCCCTGCGCGCCGAGCCGCAGCTCGATCAGCGCGGCCGCGCTGCCCGGCACCTGGACCCGCCCGAACGCGCTGTTCTGCGTGTTGACCAGCTCCGGCCGGCTGGCGTGCATGGTGACGCCGAGCGGGCGGGTGTGCGGCACGGCCATCGGGATGCCGTGCACGGTCACCAGCTTGCCCACCCGCAGCCGTTCCGCCAGCGTTTTCACCGCGGCGGTGAACAGCTCCCATTCCCGGTCGGGCTCGGGACCCTGCATCAGCAGGAAGGGCGTGCCCGTCGCGTCCTCCAACAGGTGAACGGCCAGCTCCGGGCTCTCGCACTCCACCCAGCGGTCGGTGTCGAAGGTCATGATGGGCCGGCGGGACCGGTAGTCGAGCAGCCGGTCCACGTCGAACGTCGCCACGACCCGGTGCTCCAGCTCTGCCAGCAGGTGGCCCAGCGCCAGACGCCCGGAGCCCCCCGCGTCGACGAAGCCGTCGAAGTGGTACAGCAACACCGGCTCACGCAGCTCGGGCAGCTCATCTGCGAGCTCGTAGAGATCCTTCGGGTCGAACACGGTTGGACAGCCTTTCCCTAGGTACTCTTTCCAGAACCTATGGCGGGTCGGAACGATTCCGCGCACGGCACCCTATCGAGGCGTGCGCGATGGGATTCACAGTGTGAAATAAGAATTAAAGCCGGTGAACATGCTGACTGTGGCCATTCGAGCAGTCCGTAGTCATGCTTAGGGCGTGGCTACTTCTGCGCATTCCTTCTCTGGGCGGCCGCTCCACATCCCTCCGCTGCCGTGCCCGTTCCCCTCGGAGACCAACGAGCACGGCGTCGCGGTCGATGCGGAGAGCCACACCTGGCTGGCCGCCTCGCACATGCTCAAAGGCGCCGAGACCATCGAGCACTTCCGGCGCTCCAAGATCGGTATGCTCGCGGCACGCACCAATCCCACGGTGCCGCGTGACAGCCTCAGGCTGATCAACGACTGGTACAACTGGCTGTTCGCGTTCGACGACGCCTTCTGCGAGGGCGAGCTGATGGGACACCGCGCCTCGGCGCTGGCCCGCGCCCTGCCCCCGCTCCTCGAGATCCTGGACGACCGGCGCGAGCCCGACGAGGGCGACGCGTTCGGCCTGGCGCTCAAGGAGCTCCTCCACCGCATCTCCGAGCTTGCCACCCCCGCCCAGGTGGACCGCTGGCGCACGACGGTGAAGGAGTATCTGTTCGCCCAGATATGGGAGGCGGCCAACCGCGAGGTCGACCTGATCCCCACCCCCGAGGACTACGTCATGATGCGCCGCATCACCGGGGCCACGTACACCTGCTTCGCCCTCATCGACGTCGGCGGCGGCTACCGGCTCGAAGCCGAGGAGTGGCACCACCCCGACGTGCGCACGCTCTCCGACCTCGCCTGCGACCTCATCGGCTGGGACAACGACCTGCTGTCCTACGCCAAGGAGCGCGGCAAGGACAAGGCCCGGCACAACCTCGTCACGGTGCTGGCCACGCACAAGTCGCTCACGCTCCAGAACGCCCTCGTCGAAGTCGCGCAGATGCACAACGACGCCGTCGCCGCCTTCCTCGACCGGCGCGCGGCCCTCGACCGCTGGGCCACCCTGCCGGTCCGCAAGTACGTCCGCGGCCTCGAACACTGGGTCCGCGGGCACATCGAGTTCTCGCTCGGCAGCGCCCGCTACATCGGCGCGTGGCCCGACGACACCCGCTGGCCCCGAGCCGTCTAGCCGGCCGGCCGTGTCAGGGCCGGTTGTCGTCAGTGGCGTCCAGCTCGCCCAGGGCGAGCGCGGACGCCTCGTCCAGGTCGCGCCGCGCGCCCTCCTCGAAGGTGTTCTTGTACGTCAGCTCGCCCAGCTCCTGTTTGCACGCCCGTATGCACGCGTCGTGGTCGCCGGTCATCCAGGGCGCGCCCAGCTGCGGCAGGCCGGCCGTCTTCCAGTTCTGCTGCAGCGCCCCCAGCAACTGCGTGGCCGTCGCGGCGTCGTTCAGCGCGGCGAAGATGCGCGCCGCGGTCTCCAGCGCCAGCAGCGTGCCGAGCGTGTCGTGGAAGTGCCGCTTGATGCGCAGCGCCTCCCGGACGTTCTGCAGCGCCTCGTCCGGCCGGCCCGTCGTCAGCCTGGTGCCGGCCAGCGCCCACTGCGCGTGCGAGCTGACCCACAGCTCACCGCGCTCGCGGCACACCTGCAGGCAGTCCAGCAGCAGCGATTCGGCCTCGTACAGCTCGCTCTGCGAGGACAGCACCAGCGACAGCTCGACGATGGCGGGCAGCAGGCCCGGGTTGAGCTCCTTGTTGTCGGTGTTGAACTCGATCGCCACGCCCAGCAGCGCGCTGGCCTTCTACAGGTCGCCCTGGAGCAGCGCGGCCGTGCCCTGCATCTTCGAGGCGAGGATCACCGCGCGCGAGTCGCCCACCCGCACCGCCTCGGTGCTGCACTGCTCGGCCGATGACTGGGCTCCGACGCTGTCGCCCTGGGCGCTCTTGACGTACGACAGCACCCACAGCGCCTTGCAGCGCTCCTTGCTGAACTCGGGGTTGGCCTCCAGCGCCCGCTCCAGATAGAGCCGCCCCTCGCGGGCGAAACCGCAGCACACCCACATGAACCACAGCGACGACAGCAGCGTGAGCGCCTGGATCTCCCTGCCCGGCGTCTTCAGCGCGTGCTCCAGCGCCACCCGCACGTTGTCGTGCTCCTGGCGCATCCGTACGAACCAGTAGATCTGCCGCGGGCCCGACCAGGCGTCCTCGCTGCGCTGGGCCAGGCTCAGGTAGTACTCCAGGTGCCGCTGGCGCATCTGCTCGCGCTGGCCGAGCTTGTCCAGCCACTCGTCGCCGTACTCGGCCAGGGTGTCGATCAGCTTGTAGCGGACGCCGGCGTGGTTGCTCCTGATCAGCAGGACGGACTTCTCCACCAGGCCGGTCACGAGGTCCGTGATGTCCTCGGACGGCAGGCGGCCGTCGGAGCAGACGAAACGGGCCGCGTCCAGCTCGAAGTCGCCCGCGAACACCGACAGCCGCGCCCACAGCAGCCGCTCGGCCGGCTCGCACAGCTCGTGGCTCCAGCCGATCGCCGCGCGCAGTGTCTGGTGACGCGGCAGGGCCGTACGGCTCGCCCCGGCCAGCAGGCTGAACCGGTCGGCCAGCAGCCCCAGGATCTGATCGACCGACAGCGCCCGCAGCCGCACCGCGGCCAGCTCGATCGCCAGCGGGATGCCGTCGAGCCGCCGGCACAGCTCGGCCACCGTGCCGATGTTGCTCTCGTCGAGCTGGAAGTCGGGCACGCTGGCCCCCGCGCGGGCGGCGAACAACTGCACCGACTCGTTGGTGAACAGGTTCTCCGCCGGGTCGTCGCCGGGCACCTGCAGCGGCGGGACCGGGACCACGTGCTCGTACGGCAGGTGCAGCGACTGGCGGCTCGTGGCCAGCACCTTCAGGTTGGGCGCGGCCTCCAGCAGCTCGTGCACCAGCTCCGCGCAGCCCTGCACGACGTGCTCGCAGGTGTCGATGATGAGCAGCATGTCGCGCTCGCCCACCCACTCCGACAGCGACTCCGACTCCGCCCGCGAGGACTGGTCGGCGATGCGCAGCGCCGAGGAGATCGTGTGCTTGACCATGCCCGCGTCCTGCAGGCGGGCCAGATCGGCGAACCAGACGCCGTCCGCGTACTGCGCGCGGACCTGGTGCGCCAGGCGCAGCACCGTCCGCGACTTCCCGACGCCTCCGATGCCCGTGACCGTCACCAGCCGGGACTCACCGAGGTGTCGTTTGAGGTTGGCGAGCAGGCGCGTGCGGCCGACGAAACTGGTGAGCTCCGCCGGAAGATTGCCCTCTCGTCGCCAGCCTGTCGGGGTGGCCATGCGCAGCCTCACGGGGGATAGGCGACACCAACCCTGGCATCGTACCCCCGCGAATGCCGCGTGTCCCTGGACCTGGGGACACGCGCGGTGTTGCTTTGTATGTCTGGGTAGCATGTCGGTCGTGGAAGATTTCTACCCCGAGCAGACCTCGGACGACCTGGACCTCGGCTGGGGCGACGACCTCCCCGACGAGGACGCGGACAGCTTCTACCTGGATAACAGGCCCCCGCACTGGGACTGAGGCCCCGCACTGGGACTGAGGCCCGCGCTGGAACTGAGGCCCGCGCTGCCATGACCGCCAGGGGACTGCTGTGACCGCACCTGGGCTGCGCCCCGCCACACCGGGCGACTACGACGCCATCGCCGCCGTCGCCGACACGTGGTGGGGCCGGCCCGTCCTCCCCTCCCTGCCGCGGCTCTTCCTCGACCACTTTCACCGTACGAGCCTGATCGCCTCGGACGACGCGGGCGAGCTCGCCGGTTTCCTCGTCGGTTTCCCCTCGCCGTCGGCTGAGGACGAGGCGTACATCCACTTCGTCGGCGTCTCCCCGGCAGCCCGGGGCACCGGTCTGGGCCGGAGGCTGTACGAGGCGTTCTTCGGCATCGCGCGGGACCACGGACGGCAGGTGGTGAGGGCGATCACCTCGCCGGTGAACGAGGCGTCCATCGCGTTCCACCGACGCATGGGTTTCACGGTCCGCGGCCCGCACCCCGCCTACAACGGCCCCGGCACCACCCTGATCACCTTCGAACGCATCCTCCCCTGACCTTCATCAGTGGGGGCTCGGCCGGCACCGCCGGGGCACACCTGCGCGTCCATCGCGGGACGGGCGGCCCTCAGGGGAGACGATCCTCCTGGGGCCCGCCCTCACGTACGCGGCCCAGGAGGCACGCGTCCTCGCCCGGCCGGCCGAGTCCCGGTGGTTCAGCTCACCACGTCCTTGCGGCGGAAGCGGCGGAAGGCGATCGCGATCAGGATGGCCGCGTACGTGATCGACACCGACGCGCCCTTGACCATGCCGCCCCAGTCCACCTCGGGCGTGAGCGCGTCCGTCCAGGCGCTGTTCCAGTAGGTGGGCAGGAACTCGCGCAGCGACCCCAGCGCCTCGACCGCCTGCAGGATCGTCGAGACGATCCACAGCCCCACCGCCCCGCCGACCGCCCCGAGCGGGGAGTCGGTCATGGTCGAGACGAGGAACGCCAGCGCCGCCACCACGAGCTGGCTGACCAGCGCGTAGCCGATCACGATGCCGAAGCGCGGCAGCACGTCCACCGCCGGGATGATCTCGCCGGTGACCGGCACCTGGATGTCGTTCCAGCCGAACGCCAGCGTGCCCGCCACCAGCGCCATCACCGGCAGGCAGATCACCGCCGCCGCCGAGTAGCCGAGCGCCACGATCAGCTTCTGCCGCAGCAGCCGGTCCCGGGGGATCGGCGCGGCCAGCAGATAGCGCAGCGACGACCAGTTGGCCTCGCTGGACACGGTGTCGCCGCAGAACATCGCGACCGCCACCACCAGCAGGAAGTTGGCCGACACCGACAGGGCGAAGGCGGCGAAGTTGAGCCCGCTCTGCGTCGCCAGGTCGGAGATGCGCAGCGACTGCCCCCCGTTGCTGGACTGGGGCCCGAACTGGAAGGCGATCACCAGGATCCACGGCAGGGCCAGCAGCAGCCCGAACATGACGAGCGTCCGCCGCCGCTTGAACTGCCGGACGATCTCCACGCGCAGCGGCAGCGTGCGGCGGGGCGCGTAGCCCGGCGCGGCGGTCATGGCTTGTCTCCGATGAGGTCGAGGAACACGTCTTCCAGGCGCGGCCCGTGCCCATTGGTGGGCGTGGCCGAGGTGAGCAGCCGCGACACCGGCCCCGCCGACACGAGCCGCCCCCGCTGCATGACCACGACGTGGCTGCAGGTCTGCTCCACCTCGGCGAGCAGGTGACTGGAGACGATCACGGTACGGCCGTCGCGCGCGTAGCGCTTGAGCACCTCGCGCATCTCGCGGATCTGGGGCGGGTCGAGACCGTTCGTGGGCTCGTCGAGGACCAGCAGATCCGGCAGGCCGAGCATGGCCTGCGCGATGGCGAGCCGCTGCCGCATGCCCTGGGAGTAGGTGCGTACGGCCCGATCCAGCGCCTTGCCCAGGCCCGCGATCTCCAGCGCCTCCTCGAAGTGCGCGTCGGCGGGGGGACGCCCGGTCGCCGCCCAGTAGAGCTGGATGTTGTCGCGGCCGGACAGGTGCGGCAGGAAACCCGGACCCTCGACGAACGACCCGAGCCTGGACAGCACGGGCGCGCCCGGCGTCACCCGCTCGCCGAAGATCCGGACCTCGCCGTCGTCGGGGCGGATGAGGCCCATCATCATCCGCATCGTGGTCGTCTTGCCGGCGCCGTTGGGGCCGAGCAGACCGAGGACCTGGCCCCGCTCGACGCGGAACGACAGCCCGTCGACGGCCAGCTCCCCGTTGCGGTACGCCTTCGTGAGCCCCCTGATGTCCAGCGGAACCGCCGGGTCGCCGTCCGCGCCCGGCTCGGGCGTGGCGACGGCGGGGTCGGACGTGGTGGTGGTCGTGGGGTCGAGCGTGGCGGTGGCCGGGTCGGGGGCGCTCGGGTCGGTTGTGGCGGTGGCGCGGCCCGAGGAGGTGCGGCCCGTCGCGAGGATGATGGCGGCGATCACGATCGCGGTCAGCGGCATCGCCCACACCCACCAGGCGATCCCGGCCGGCGGGGCCGACAGGGTGCGCACCGTCGGGACGGCGAGCCCAGGGGAGGAGAGCGCCACCTGGTACGTGGCGGGCTCGGCCGGCGTGGCGAACCCCATGTCGGTCGTGGCCACCACCAGACGCAGCCGGTGCCCGGCGGCGAAGTTGTGGTCGGCGGCGGGCAACGCGACCGTGACCTCCACACTGCCGCCGCCGTCCGGGAACGTCACCCGGAACGGCGCCACCTGCCCGGCGGGCAGGACCGGAAGCTGCGAGCCGTCGGACACGTCGTAGACCTTGGCGAACAGCGTCGCCTCGCCCTCGCCGGTCACCTTGACCACGGCGGTGGAGCTGCCGGTGAGCTGCAACGGCGCGGTCAGCGGCGCGGACTCGAACACCGCGCTCTGACCGGGCATGTCGATCGACACGCCGCCGCTCTGGCCGCCCAGGAGCGAGCCGACGCCGGGCACGGTCGAGATCGCCGCGGGGGCGCCGCCGGGCGGGTTGACGACGTTCTGCTCGGGGCCGGTGAGCCGGACGGTGGTGGTGTCGGTGCCGCCGAGACCCGGGTACGACGCCGTCTCCGGGTGCAGGCGGATGCGCTGGCGGGTGCCGGGGTCGCGGCCGCCGTCACGGGTGACCGTGAAGCCGCTGACCGGCGGCGTCGCCTGCGCCGATCCCTCGCCCTTGAGATAGCGGGCGAGCCAGGCCGAGGTCTGCTCGTAGAGCCAGTCGGCCTCGCCGTTGCCGCCGTCGTGCCCGCCGTCGAACCAGGCGATGCTGACCGGGGTGCCCGCGGAGGCGATCGCGTTGGCGTTGGCGTCGGCGTGGCTCAGCGGGAACAGCGAGTCGCGCTGGCCCTGCAGCAGCAGCGTGGGGGCCTTGATGCGGTGGGCCACGGTGATCGGGCTGGAGGCGCGCAGCAGCGTGATCGCCTCGTCGGTGGCCCGGCCGTCCTTGGCGACGGTCTGGTAGATGTCGCAGATGGCCGGCAGGAACCGGCCGCACCGCGCCTCCTCGGGCGTCATCGGCGCGGCCGTCTGGCCGAGGCCCTGACCGCGCGTCTGGCCGTTTTGTCCTTGGCTGCTCTGGCCCTGCCCGTTCTGACCTTGAGCGTTCTGACCCTGCCCGTTCTGCGCGGAGCCCTGCCCCTGGCCCTGGCCCTGCGTCTGGCTCTGGCTCTGCTGGGCGAAGCTTTCGAGGGACAGCCCGCGGCCGAAGAAGATGCCCGACCACATGCGCTTGAAGACGCCGGTCTCAGGGTCGCCGAGCCCGCCCGATGTCGCCCGGGCGGCGTTGTTCGGGAACAGGGCGTCGGCCAGGTCGGCCCAGGTGATCTGCGGGACGATCGCGTCGACGCGCTGGTCGAAGGCCGCCGTCATCAGCGCGATGGCGCCGCCGTACGAGCCGCCCACGATGCCCACCCGCGGGTCGCCCGCCGCGTCGAGCTGGACCTCGGGCCGCTTGGCCACCCAGTCGATGAGCTGCTTGACGTCCTTGACCTCGTAGTCGGGGGAGTTGAGCGCGATCTCGCCCGTCGAACGTCCGAAGCCCCGCGCCGACCAGGTCAGAACCGCGTAGCCGTCCTGGGCGAGCTGCGCCGCCTGCTGCCTCATGCTCTGCTTGCTGCCGCCGAACCCGTGCGCGAGCAGCACGACCGGCGCCTTGCCGCCGCCGGAGGGAGGGAAGAAGGTGGCGTCCAGCTGCACCCGTTGGTCATCGTCGGGTCCGTCGACGACACTTATCGCCTGGTCCTGGCCCCGCGCCTGCGGAGCCGACGGCCACACCAGCCAGGTCGTCACCCCGATCAGGGCGAGTGCTGCCACCAGCGCGGCCACACGTTTCATGCCGAGAGCCTACTTTCCGCACCTGAGAGATTTCTGAGACGGACGTCCCGGCGGCCCGTCACGGTCGTGCTCGGTGCCGTTGACCTGCGGGAACAGGTAGATCACTGAAAGGTCAGCCCAGAAGGGCGTAGACGGTGGTGGCGTGGGCGGCCGGCTCGGCGGCCCCCTCGGCGGTGAGGGTGATCTCGGCGAAGGCGAGGGTGCGGCCCAGCTTGGTGATGCGTACGTCGACCAGGACGTCACGGCCCGACACCGGACGCTGGAACGTCGTGGACTGCTGCACGGTCGTCATCGGCACGAACCCGCCGCGCGCGGCGCAGACGGCCAGGGCCGTGGCGGTGTCGGCGGCGGCCATCATCGCCTGCCCGGACAGGCCGCCGCCCTCGCGCGCCAGCTCGTCGGACCAGGGCAGGCGGACGACGGTGCGGCGCTCGCCCGCCTCCTCGACCCGCAGGCCGAGCCGCTGGATCCACGGGGCGAAGTTGTCACGGAGGATGGCGTCCAGGGCTTCCGGACTGGCGCCGCCGGCCGGGGCCGGAGTCTGCGGTGTCAGGTCTGCTGAGGTCACGCGGTCATCATGCACGCTCGCCCGGCATCGCGAAGGCGAGAAGTGCCTGCCTGTGGATAACTGCGTACGGGGGCGGGGGAAGGCTCGTATGCGGAGCGAGAGGGCCGGCAGGAAGGGGTAGGGATGACGGCGCATCGATCGGACATGGCGGCGGCGGCGACGGACGCGGAGGCGGTTCGGATCTTCTTGCCGTCCACGTACGAGAACTCCGTCCCGTACGACCTCTTCGCCCGCCTACGCGAAGAAACCCCGGTCCGCTGGATCCCCGAGCCCGCCGTCGGCCCCTGGCGCGAGGGCCCCGGCTTCTGGGCCGTCTTCCGGCACGCCGACGTCAAGCACGTGCTCCGCACCCCGGAGGACTTCTCCTCACACCTCGGCGCCACCCAGCTCCGCGACCCCGACACCCCGTCCGACCTGGCGTTCGTCCAGGACATGATGCTGAACATGGACCCGCCGGACCACTCCAGGCTGCGCCGGATCGTGGCGGCGGCCTTCACCCCGCGTGCGGTCCGCGCGCTGGAGCGGGCGATCGCCGGACGCGCGGCGGCGCTGTTCGCGCAGGGCACGTGCGACTTCGTGGAGGTGGCCGCCGACCTGCCCGTCTGGACGTTGGCCCACGTGATGGGGGTCCCCGCGCGGGACCGGCGGCTGCTGTACGACTGGGCCTCGCGGGTCATCGGCTACCAGGACGCCGACCACGCGGGCCTGTCCACGGCCGACGTCGCCTCGCTCACGCCGATGGGCCGCCGGGCGGTCGCGTCCAGGCCGGAGCCGCGGCCGGGCGTGAACCCGAGGTCGCGGGCGGCGCTGGCGGACATGTTCGGATACGCGCACGCGCTCGCCGGGGCGTCCGAGGACGACGGGTCCGTCATGTCCGCGATGCGGCGCGGCGGGCTGACGGAGAGCGAGTTCGAGAACATGTTCTTCCTGTTCGCCGTCGCGGGCAACGAGACCCTGCGCAACGGCATCCCCGGCGGCCTGCTCACGCTCCTGGAGCACCCGGCCGAGCTGGCCCGCCTGCGCGCGGACCCGTCCCTCCTGGAGCCCGCGGTCGAGGAACTGCTGCGGTTCTGGCCGCCGGTGATCCACTTCCGCCGTACGGCGACCCGTGACCTGACCCTCGGCGGGCAGCACGTACGCACGGGCGAGAAGGTGGTCGTCTACCACGCCTCGGCCAACCGCGACCCGTCCGTCTTCCCCGACCCCGACCGCCTCGACCTCGCCCGCGCCCCCAACGACCACGTCAGCTTCGGCTTCGGCCCGCACGTCTGCCTGGGCGCGCACCTGGCCCGCGCGCAGTTCCGCGCGACGCTCAGGGAGCTGCTGCGCTGGGACGTCGAGCTCGCCGGCGAGCCCCGGCGCCTCACCTCCAACTTCCAGAACGGGCTCAAGAGCCTGCCGGTACGCCTGACCCCGCGCCCCCTGCCAGGCCCATCCGGTAGTGGACCTCCTCCAGCGGCGGATCGGGCAGCATCTTCGACCGGCCGGACGGGCTGAACCCGAACCGCTCGTAGAACCGGCGCGCCCGCGCGTTCGCCGCCAGCACCCACAGCCCGGCCTCCCGATGCCCGGACGACGCCAGGTCCTCGACGGCGGCGGCCATCAGGGCCCGCCCCATGCCCGTCGAGAACTCCTCGGGCAGCACATAGATGGCGTACACCTCCATACCGGGCACGTCCTCATCCCGCGAGGGGCCGTACAGGGCGAACCCGCGTACGTCGTCACGCACCGCCACCCGGCCCGTCACGCGCCCGCTCGCCAGGGCGTCGGCGCGGTTGCGGACGATCTCGGGCCGCACCTCCAGCCCGGCGAGGAAGTCCGCGGGCATGACGTCCCGGTAGGCGACGCGCCAGGTCGCCAGGCGGACCTCCTCGATGACACCGGCGTCCTCCGGCCGAGCCGCCCGAATTTCGTATGACATATGGCGGATTGTCGCAGTAGGAGGGGTGGATGTCCCTGACGTCCACGGGACCGAGACCCGAGGTCGCCGAGGACCGTAAGATTCACTCCCGTGAAGTCTCCAGCATCGATCAAAAAGGCCGCTGAGTGGGCCTTGCCGTACTGGACCAGAGGCCAGGCGGGGCGCGAGACGCCGAACGACCTGTTCAGGGTGCTCTACTTCGGATGGCTGGTGGCGCTCACGCTCAAGCTGCTCGGCTCGGCCTGGGACGTCTCGTGGCACTTCAAGTGGCTGCGCGACGACCTCGCCCCGCCCCACCTGCTCAACTCGGCGGGCACCGCGATCGTGGTGGCGCTGACGATCATCCACGGCTACACCGGCTACGGCGTCGACAAGCTCGCGCTCAGGCTGATCCAGTGGGGCACCGGGATCTTCCTCGTCGCGGTCCCGCTCGACCTGATCAACCACCGCGTCAACGGGCTCGACATCACCTCGTGGAGCCCGTCGCACATCATGCTCTACGTTGGAACGTTCTTCATGATCGCGGGCGTGATCCGCGGCTGGTTCATGGGCGCGCCGCCCGGCAGGGAGCGCACGCTCGTGCTGGCCGCGTTCCTCGCCTTCTTCCTGGAGAACGTGCACTTCCCCGAGCAGCACCAGGAGTACGGCATCCTGTCGGTCGGCGCCTGGGACAACAACGCCGTCTACGCCGAGCCGATCCTGCTGCAGTTCGCCGCCGACCAGATGGGGCGGCCGGTGGACCGTACGATGATGCTCAGCTTCGCGCTGCCCGTGCCCGACTTCCTCTACCCGGTCTACGCCGTGGTCGCCGGGCTGTCGGTGCTGGTGGTGGCGCGGCTGCTGATCGGTCGCTTCGGGGCCGCCACCCTCGTCGCCGGGGCGTACGTCGCCTTCCGCACGCTGATCTGGCCGCTGCTGACCTTCACCGGCTTCCCGCCGTCGGCGGTGCCGTTCTTCCTGGTCGTGGCCGGGCTCGCGGTGGACGTGGCGTTCCTCCTGCGGATGCCCGCGGTACGGGCCGTCGTGGGGGCCGTGGGGGCGACCGCGGTCGCGTACGGGGCGCTCGTCGTCCAGAGCACGATCATGGGCGCGGTGTACGGCGCCGTGAAGGGCCAGGAGGGGCTGGCCGGCGCGCCGCCCCTCGCCACGCCCTCGGCCGTCTGGGCCGGGCTCGGGCTGCTGGCCGCCTGGCTGGCCGCCGAGTGGATCGCCCGCAGGCGCGTCCCCGCCCCCGCGCCGATCGAGGCCCCGGCGGTCGTCACCGCCTGAGCCCCGATCCTGGCCCCTGGACGGTCAGGCGATGGAGGCGCGGGTGAGCGCGACCGCCACCCCGTACGCCAGGCCCATCACCGACACCTCGGCCACCGCCCAGCCCACCAGGGCGGTGGCCCGGCCGGGCCGGCTGGCGGGCAGCAGGCGGACGCGGATGGGCGCGGCCAGCGGCACC
>NZ_JBGLOU010000020.1:0-173919 GCF_041402765.1 Nonomuraea sp. AD125B
CTCCCGCCATCAGGGCTGAGCCCCCGGCGGCGGGGGGGGGGGGGGCCGGGGGGGCCGCGGCGGGGCGGGGGTCGCGGGCGACAGGACCGTCAGCACGGTGACGGCGGTCAGCAACGCGCCTGCGCGGCGCGCTAACGGGGGGCGGGGCAGCGCCATGGGCGGCCTTTCTGAGGGGGGCTTTGCGGCGATCGACCGGCGGACGTGGCCCGCCGGGTGGCGGTTCAGACGGGCTCGAAGCCTTCGGGCAGTCCCGATGGCGGCACGGGGTCCGCGGAGGCCGGGGGCGCGGAGGTCAGGCCCGCAGAGGTCAGGCCGGGGGGCAGGCCCGCGGAGGTCAGGTCCGCGGGGGCCGGGTCCGTTGAGGGTGGGTCGTCGGAGGCGGGCTCGCCGCCGGGGTCCTGCCGGCCCGGACGCGGCGCTGGTGGGGTTTCGGACACGGGGAAAGTGTCGCGGCGGCGGCACGGAAGGGGGAATGGGGAGCCCTATGGGGAAAAATCCCCATTTGGGGGGCGGCATGGGGAACCCCATGGGGGATCAGGGAGACCACGCGAGGGACGACGCGGGAAACCACGCGAGGGGCGACGTGGGAGACCAGTCCCGGAAACGGTGTCGGGAGCCTCGCCGGTCAGGGAGGTTCCGCGCGGGCCTCAGTCGAGGAGGCGGGCGAGCTCCGTCCGTGACCGGGCGCCGACCTTGCGCATCGCCGCGCTCACATGCTTGTCCACCGTCTTCGGCGACAGGAACAGCTCCCTGGCGATCTCCTGGTTGGTCAGCCCCTCCGCCGCCAGCCGGGCCACCTGCTCCTGGCGGGCCGACAGCACGTGATCGTCCCCGCCGCGCGCGGGCGCGACCGGCGACGGGCGGAGCCCCCACCGGCGGCCCAGCCCGGCCGCGCGGTCCAGGTCCCAGCGGGCGCCGAGCTCCCCGTACAGGGTGACGGCCCGGCCGAGCCGGGTGGCGGCGGCGGGGTCGTCCAGGGTGAACAGGCAGGCGGCGGCCTGCTCGTGGGCCTGCGCGGCCTCGTACCTGGCGGGGACCGCCTCGAAGGCGTCCGCCGCCGCGGCGAACTCGGCGGCGGCCTCCGCCTGCCGCTCGCCGGCTGCGGCGAGAAGGCCGCGGGCGTACGCCAGCGACGGCCCGGCCAGCGGGGCGTCGAGCCCGTCGAGGCGGGCGGCGTACGTGGCGACCGTGTCCGCGGCGTCCCCGGCCCGGCCCGCCGCGAGCAGCGCCTGGGTGAGCGCGGGCAGCGTGCGGACGGCCACCGGCCACAGGCGCGCCGCCTCCCAGTGGACGGCCGCCTCGGCCGCCACGGCGAGCGCCGCCTCCGGCTCGCCCCGGAGCGCGGCCAGGCGCAGCAGCACGGTCAGGGGCAGGACGAGATCGTCGACCTGCCCCCGCGTCTGGGCCATGGCGACCACGTCGAACAGGAACGGCGGCGCCGACTCCGGCCGCCCCTGGATCGCGGCCAGGCAGGCGCCCACCGCGTCCACGATGATCCGCTCGTGCGGCTCGTCGCCGAAGTGCTCGCGCAGCTCCTCCAGCCGCGCCGCGAGGCCGTCCCACGAGCCCTCGACATAGTCGGCCACGGCGATGATCACCAGGGAGCGCAGTTCGAGCCGTCCCCGCAGGTCGGGTTCGGCGCCGTCCTCGATCGCGGTCGTCACCAGGCGGCGGCCGGCGCGGTGGTGGCCGGGGAACAGGCTGGCCCCGCCGATGGAGCGGTAGGCGTTCACCTCGCGGCGCAGCAGCCTGCGCCCGCCGGTCTCGCGCAGGAGGTCCTCGGCCAGCCCGGCCCAGCGGGGGTCGCCGATCACCACGAAGATCATCGCGATCTTGCCGAGGACCAGCATCCGCATGGCGGGGTCGGCCACGGCGGGCAGCGTCGCGAGCGCGCGTTCCAGCCAGGCCATGGCCTCGTCCTGCGGCACGGGGCTCGGCGGGCGGCCCACGCCGACCATGGCCCAGGCGGCGAGGCCGGGCTGGCCGGGCTCCCCCGGGCGGCCGGTCAGGTCCTCGGCGGCGGCGGCGAAGGCCTCGCCGATGCGGGCCTCGTCGGTCCGCGTACGTTCCAGGTGCAGCGCGAGCAGCAGGCGCAGCGTGCCGCGGAGCGGGCGGGGCACGTCCTGCTCCAGCGCGGCGGCGATGAGGCCGGCGACGGGCGGGGGGCGCAGCAGCTCCAGTGCGGCCCAGCCGAGCCTGACCGTCAGCTCCGCCCGGCGCGCCGCCGGCGGGTCGGTCTCGCTCAGCATGTCCGCCAGTAGCCGCGCGGCCTCGGCGTCGTCGCCCAGTCTGGACGCCTGCTCGGCGGCCTCGACGGCGGTCTCGGCCCACTGCTCCGTACGTCCGGCGTGCCGCAGGTGGTGCGCCAGCCGTCCGAGCGGCACCGGCCGCAGCCCGCGTACGGCGTCGGCGGCCTCGGCGTGCAGCGCCCGGCGGCGGCCGGCCGGGATGGCCTCGTACACCGCCTGCGCCGCCAGCACGTGCCGGAACCCGACCAGGCCGCCGGCGTCCGTGAGCAGCCCGGAGCCGAGCACCTCGTCGATCGCCCCGGCCTCGCCGGTGGCCAGCAGGCCGATGGGCACCGGCGTCTGGAGCACGGCGACCCGCTCGGCCACCTCCTTGGCCCCGGCGGACAGCCGGGCGACGCGCTCCTGCACCGAAGCGCGTACGCCGCTCGGCACGTCCAGCTCCTCCAGGGCGCGGCGCGCCCAGCCGCCCTCCCACCTGATGAGCGTGCCCCGGGTGCGCAGCAGGGCCAGCAGCTCCTGGACGGCGAGCGGCAGCCCGGACGCCCGCGCGCACAGGTGCTCGGCGAACTCGGCCGTCACCTCCTCCGCCCCGAGGATGGCCGAGGCCATGACCCTGGTCTGGGCGGCGTCGAGCGGCGGCAGCACCAGGTGCTCGCGCCGGATCGCGTCGGGGAGACGGGCGGTGATCCCCCGGACCGCGGCGGGCGCCTCCTCCCCCCGGTAGGTCAGGACCACCCGGAGCGTGCCGGGCGGCGTCCCCGGCGGCACGGACATCAGGTAGGTCAGGAACTCGACCGTCTGATCGTCCGCCCAGTGCAGGTCCTCCACGACCAGGACGGCCGGGCCGAGCGCGGTCAGCACCTCGGCGAGCCCGCGGAAGACCCGGTGCCGCTCGGCCGCGCGGTCGTCCAGCGGGGGCGGCGCGGGCGGCAGCGCCGCGGCCAGCTCGGGCAGCAGCTCGCGCAGGGCTCCGGCGACCGGCGACAGGGCGGACTCCCCGAGGTCCGCGGCCCGGCCGCGCAGCGCCTCCACCAGCGCGCCCAGCGGGAACGGCTCCCTGATCTGCAGGCAGGCGCCGCGCAGCACCCGCAGGCCGGTCACGGCGGGGCCGTCCAGCAGCTCGGCGACCAGCCTGGACTTCCCGATCCCGGCCTCGCCCTCGACCACGGCCACGGCGGGGACGGGAGAGGCGACGGAGATCAGCTCGACGAGCCGGGCGAGCTCTTTCTCCCGCCCCACGAGTATCGGGGAGACCATCCGCCCAGCTTGCATCGGATCATTCAACTGCACCCGGAGTCATCGGGCAATGTCATCTCTCGTACTGGTCGTCCGGGTAAAGTCGCGCATGTGATGATCGGCAGCTCCTTGTGGTCGTTCGCGCTCGTCGTCGGGTTGCTCACCCTCACGCCGGGGCTCGACACCGCCCTGATCCTGCGCACCGCGGCACTCGGACGCCGCCGGGGCGCGTGGGGCGTGGTCCTGGGGATCCAGGCGGGCACGCTGGTGTGGGGCGCGCTCACCTCGCTCGGCGTGACGGCCGTGCTCACCGCCTCGCACCTCGCGTACGAGGCGCTGCGGTGGGCGGGGGCGGCGTACCTGGTGTGGATGGGCGCGCGGATGCTGATCGGCACCTTCCGCGGGGAGAACCCCGGTGAGGGGGACGAGCCCGAGGCCGCTCCTGCGCTGGACAGCATGACGCGCGGCTTCCGGCAGGGCCTCACGACGAACCTGCTCAACCCGAAGGTGGGCGCGTTCTACGTCGCCGTGCTGCCGCAGTTCATCCCGGCGGGGGCCGCCCCGCTGGCGATGGGGGTGCTGCTCGCCTCGGTCCACGCCGCGCTCGGGCTGATCTGGTCGACGGTGCTGGTCGCCTTCGCCCGCGTCCTGCGCGAACGGCTGAGGACGACCCGCGCGAGGCGGCTCCTGGACCGGATCACCGGGACGGTGATCGCGGCCTTCGGCGTCCGGCTCGCGCTCGGCGACTGAGCCGCCCCGGGCGGGGCTACCAGCCGATCTCGTCGCAGCCGGTGTGGTCGTGCGGCTCCACCTGGAGGGTGGCGTGGGCCACGCCGTGACGCCGGCGGAGCAGATCGCGGGCCTGGTCGAGCACCGCGTGGTGGTCGTCCTGGTCGGCCGTGACGAGGTGGGCGGTGGCGACGTTCATGCCCGAGGTGAGCGTCCACAGATGCAGGTCGTGGACGTCGCGCACGCCCTCGATGGCCGCGAGGTCGGCGGCGACGGCGGCGGCGTCGAGCCCTTCCGGCACGTGCTGCCCGAGCACGGCGAAGACCTCCCGGCCGAGCGAGACGGCCCGTACGGCGACGAACACGCCGATGGCCAGGGCGATCAGCGTGTCCCAGAACACCTGCCCGGTCGCCGCGATGAGCCAGCCCGCGACCACGACGCCGACCGAGCCTGCCGTGTCGGCGACGACCTCCAGGTAGGCGCCCTTGACGTTGAGGCTCTCGCGCGCGCCGGCGCGCAGCAGGACCAGCGCGACCAGGTTGACCGCCAGGCCGATCGCGCCGACGACGAGCATCGGCCCGGCGGAGACCTCGGCGGGCCCGCCGATCCGGCCGATCGCCTCGGCGACCACGTAGACCGCGACGCCCAGCATGAGCACCACGGCCAGCAGCGAGGCGAACACCTCGGCCCGGTAGGAGCCGTAGCTGCGCCGGCCGGTCGTGTCGGGGCGGGTGGCGATCCGGGTGGCGACCAGCGCCGCGCCGAGCGTGACCACGTCGGCGGCCATGTGCCCGGCGTCCGACATGAGGGCCAGCGAGCCGGAGAGCAGCCCGTAGACCAGCTCGACCACGAAGAAGCAGCCGATCAGGGCGAACGCGAGCGCCAGCCGCCAGCGGTGCCGCCCGGCCGCGTGCCCGTGCCCATGTCCGTGCCCGTGTCCCGCGCCCATCACCGGTCTCCGGAGCGTTCGGGGTGGATGGCGTCGGTGTGCTCGGTGTGGGCGAGCGCCAGGTCGAGCAGCATCCGTACGTGCGGGTCGGCCAGCCGGTAGTAGGCCATCCGGCCGGCCCGGCGGGCGGCGACGATGCGGTGCGCGCGCAGCAGCCGCAGGGCGTGGGAGACGGCGGACTCGCTCTGGCCGGTGACGGCGGCGAGGTCGCACACGCACAGCTCGCCCTCCAGGAGGGCGACGAGCAGCTTCAGCCGGTTCGTGTCCGACAGCAGGCCGAAGACGTCGGCCGTGTCGGCGAGGTCGTCGCCGGGCGGCATCCGCTCGCGCACGGCGGCGACCCGGTCGGCGTCCACGACCTTGAGTGCGCAGCCGTCCACGGCGGTCACGCTCACATCTGAAGAGTTGTTCATATGTCTATTGTGTCGTTGGGACAGAGGTTGTCAACAGACCCCAAAGACGGCCAACTTTCGTTTGACGGAACGATGGTCTAATGTTCGGAACGTGTCGCGAGCCACCCCTGACGACCCCGCCGCCGAGACCCGGCTCGTCGGGTCCGACCGCGTGCTCGCGGTGCTCGCCGAGCTGGCCCGCCATCCCGACGGCATCGGGCTGGAGGAGATGGCGCGGGCCGTGGCGAGCCCCAAGCCGACCGTGCACCGCGCGCTGGCGGCGCTGCGCAGGGCCGGGTTCGCCGCGCAGCACGGCCACGGCCGCTACGTGCTGGGCGACGAGTTCCTGCGGATGGCCTTCGCGCACCACGAGGAGCGTCCCGACCACGTCCGCGTCACCCCGATGCTGAAGGCGCTCTGCGACCGGCACGGCGAGACCGTCCACTACGCGGTGCTGGACGGGGCCTCGGTGGTCTACCGCTCCAAGCTCGATCCCCCGATGGGGGCGGTGCGGCTGACGTCCGTCGTGGGCGGGCGCAACCCGGCGCACTGCACCGCCGTCGGCAAGGTGCTGCTGGCCCACGCCTTACCCGACGAGGACGCGGTCCGCGCCTGGGTGGGCGGCCGGACGCTGGAACGCCGCACCGAGCGCTCGATCGGCACGGCCGGCGAGCTGCACGCCGAGCTGACCCGCGTCCGCGAGCAGGGCTACGCGGCCGACGACCAGGAGAACGAGCCGGGCGTCAACTGCGTCGCGGTCCCCGCCTACCTGACCTCGCCCACCTCGCCCAGTGGCGCGATCAGCGTCAGCGGCCTGGCCTACCGCACCCCGCTGCGCGCCCTGATCGACGACCTGCCCGCCATCCGCGCCATCGTCTCCGGGGAGGACCCTTCGTGAACGGCCACCGTGGAGAGCGGCGCCTGCCCACGCCCTACTGGAACCCTTTCTGAAAGAGATCCCCGTGCACCTCATGCGCATCGGCGCGCCCGGCGCCGAGAAGCCCGTCGTCCGCATCGACGAGCACCACTACATCGACGTCTCCGACGTCACCCCCGACTTCGACGAACGCTTCTTCGCCGCCGGCGGCGCCGCGCTGCTCGCCGGCAAGGTCGCCACCGGCCGGCCGCAGGAGTTCGCGGGCGAGCGCATCGGCGCGCCGATCGCCCGCCCGCACCAGATCCTGTGCATCGGGCTCAACTACAGCGACCACGCCGCCGAGACCGGCCAGGCCGTGCCCGACGAGCCGATCCTGTTCACCAAGTCGCCCAACACGCTGGTCGGGCCGTACGACGACGTCCGCATCCCGCGCGGCTCCACCAAGACCGACTGGGAGGTGGAGCTGGGCATCGTCATCGGCAGGCGCACCTCCTACCTCGACTCGGTCGAGGAGGCGAAGGACGCGATCGCCGGCTACTGCGTGGTCAACGACGTCAGCGAGCGGGCGTTCCAGATGGAGCGCGGCGGGCAGTGGAGCAAGGGCAAGTCCGCCGAGACCTTCAACCCGGCCGGCCCGTGGCTGGTCACCCCCGACGAGATCGCCGACGTCAGGAACCTCGGCATGTGGCTCGACGTCAACGGGGTGCGCCGGCAGACCGGCACCACCAAGACCATGATCTTCGACCCGTACGTCATCGTGCACCACCTGAGCCAGTTCATGGTGCTGGAGCCGGGCGACCTGATCAACACCGGCACCCCGCCGGGCGTCGGCATGGGCCACGACCCGCAGATCTGGCTCCAGCCCGGCGACGTGATGGAGCTCGGCATCGAAGGACTCGGCAGCCAGCGCCAGAACGTCGTCGGACCGCGCTAGCGCCCGGCCCCCGCACCATCGCACGTCCCCAGTGAAGAGAGCACGACTGTGATCCACGCCCGACCGTCCCGTCTGACCGCCCCCGACCCCGCCGTCCTGTCCCGCGTGGAGGCGGCGGTGCCGGGCATCGCCAGGACCAGGGCGAGCGACCGGCTCGGCATGGCCCACGACGCCTCGCACTACCTGCTCACCCCGGAGGCGGTGCTGGTGCCGGAGAGTGCCGGGCAGGTGGCGGCGCTGCTGCGGACCGGGCTGCCGCTGACGTTCCGCTCCGGCGGCACCAGCCTCAGCGGTCAGGGCGTGAGCGAGCACCTGCTGGTGGACACGCGCCGGCACTTCAGGGACATCGAGGTGCTGGACGGCGGCGCGCGGGTGCGGGTGCAGCCGGGCGCGGTGCTGCGCCAGGTCAACGCCCGCCTCGCGCCCTACGGCCGCAAGCTCGGCCCCGACCCGGCGAGCGAGTCGGCGTGCACGATCGGCGGCGTGGTCGCCAACAACTCCAGCGGCATGACCTGCGGCACGCACGCGAACACGTACCGGACGCTGGAGTCGATGACGCTCGTGCTGGCGAGCGGCACCGTTGTGGACACCGGCGCGCCGGACGCCGACGAGCGGCTGCGCGCGCTCGAACCCGAGCTGGCCGAGGGCCTGCTGCGGCTGCGCGACCGGGTGCGGGGCAACCCCGACTCGGTGCGGCGGGTCCAGGCGCAGTTCTCGCTGAAGAACACCATGGGCTACGGCCTCAACAGCTTCCTCGACCACGACTCCCCCGCGCAGATCCTCGCCCACCTGGTCATCGGCAGCGAGGGCACGCTCGGCTTCGTCGCCGAGGCGGTGCTGCGCACCGTGCCCGCGCATCCGCTGGCCGCCACGGGGCTGCTCGTCTTCCCCTCCCTGGGGCGGGCGATGGCCGCCATGCCGGAGCTGGTGGCCGCGGAGCCGGCCGCGGTCGAGCTGCTGGACGCCGAGTCGCTGCGGGTCGCCCAGGCCGACCCCAAGGCCGACGACGTGCTGCGCTCGATGGAGGTCGCCGGGCACGCGGCGCTGCTGATCGAGTGGCAGGAGTCCGACGCCGACGTGCTGGCCGGGCGCGAGCGGGCCGCCGAGGAGGTGTTCGGCGCGCTGGAGCTGGCCGCGCCGGCCCGGCTGAGCCGCGACGCCGGAGGCCGGGCCGCCCTGTGGCACATCCGCAAGGGCCTGTACGCCGCCGTCGCCGGCGCCCGCCCCTCCGGCACCACGGCCCTGCTGGAGGACGTCGCCGTCCCGGTGCCCGCCCTGGCGGACCTGTGCGAGGAGCTGAACGCGCTGTTCGCCAAGCACCGCTACGAGCGCAGCGTCGTCTTCGGCCACGCCAAGGACGGCAACCTGCACTTCATGCTGAACGAGCGCTTCGCCACCGACCTGGAGCGCTACGCCGACTTCACCGAGGACCTGGTGACCGCCGTGCTGGAGCGGGGCGGCACGCTGAAGGCCGAGCACGGCACCGGCCGGGTCATGGCGCCGTTCGTCCGCCGCCAGTACGGCGACGAGCTGTACGAGGTGATGCGCGAGGTCAAACGCCTGTGCGACCCGGCGGGCACGCTCAACCCCGGCGTCGTGCTCACCGACGCCGACGACGCGCACCTGCGCGACCTCAAGAACGTGGTCACCGTCGAGCCCGAGGTCGACCGGTGCGTCGAGTGCGGCTACTGCGAGCCGGTCTGCCCCAGCCGCGACCTGACCACCACGCCCCGCCAGCGCATCGTGCTGCGCCGCGAGCTGGCCGCCGCCCGCGAGGCGGGCGACCGCGCGCTCGCCCGCGCGCTGGAGGCCGACTACGGCTACGACGCCGTGGACACCTGCGCCGTGGACGGCATGTGCGCGACCGCCTGCCCCGTCGGCATCAACACCGGCGACCTGACCAAGCGGCTGCGCGCCGAACGCCACGGCCGGGCGGCCCGCGCCGGCTGGAACGGCGCCGCCAGGCACTGGGACGGCGTCACCCGGGCGATGAACCTGGCCCTGGACACCGCGGCGGCGGTCCCGCCCGCGCTGGCCGAGGGCGCGAGCCGGGCGGCCCGCGCCGTCACGGGCGCAGAGGCGGTGCCCCAGTGGAGCCGTGACCTGCCCCGGGGCGGAAAGCCCCGCCTCCCGGTCCCTGCCGCCGCGCCCGACGCCGTCTACCTGCCGTCCTGCCTGAACACGATGTTCGCCCCCGCCGACGGCGGGCCGGGTGTGATGGCCGCGGTGCGGCGCCTGGCCGAGCGGGCCGGGGTCACGCTGCGCGTCCCCGAGGGGGTCGCGGGCCTGTGCTGCGGCACCCCCTGGTCGTCCAAGGGTTACACCGACGGACAGCGGACGATGGGCGAGCGCGTCCGCGAGGCGCTGCGGGAGGCCACGGACGGCGGGCGGCTCCCGGTGATCACCGACGCCGCCTCCTGCACCGAGGGTTTCCACCGCCTGGGCCTGGAGTCGGCGGGCGTGCGGGTCGTGGACGCGGTCGCGTACGCCGCCGAGCACCTGCTCCCCCGCCTGACCGTCACCCGCCGCCTGCCCTCGCTGGCGCTGCATCCCACCTGCTCCTCCACGCAGCTCGGCCTGGACGCGGCGATCAGGCAGATCGCCGAGGCCATCGCCGAGGAGGCGGTCGTCCCCCAGGGCTGGCAGTGCTGCGCCTTCGCCGGTGACCGCGGCCTGCTGCACCCGGAACTGACCGCCTCCGCGACCCGGGCCGAGGCCGCCGCGGTGCGGGCTGGGAAGCACGCGGCCCACGCCTCGGTCAACCGTACGTGTGAGCTCGGCCTGACCCGCGCCACCGGGGAGCCCTACCACCACCTGCTCGAACTCCTCGACCGGTGCACCGGTTCCGCGTGAGGCGCCGGCACGCCCCGCTCACGCAGGGAGGTCAGCCCGTGATGAGCGTGACGACGTCCGGGGCGTAGTCGTGGCGGACGCCGTCGGTCCCGTGGAAGACGATCCGCTGCGTGCTCCCCGTGCCGGCCAGCACCGAAAGCGGCACCGACCACCGGTGGACGCCGTCCGAGACCAGCGGGCCGACGCCGGCCACCGCGCTCCACGACCAGTCGCCGGGCGCGCCGGTCTTCCGGTACAGCGTGTCGTTCTCGATCATGTACTCGGCGCCGACGGTGTGCACCGGCCAGCCCGTCCGGGGGTCCTCGTCGGTGTCGACGAAGACGTGGCGGTGGGCGTACGGCAGGGTGAAGCGGGCCTGGTAGATCGCGTCGCCCCCGATCACCGACGCCGTCGCGCCGCTGATCGGGCCGGAGCCGGCCGTCACCGACACCGCGCCCGACCGCGCCGAGACCCGGTCGGTCGTGTCGCGGGCCCGCACCGTGAAAGCGTAGGTGCCGCCGAGGGTCAGGCCGCCCACGGTGACGCCGGTCAGCGTGCCGGGCACGGCCAGCTCGCGCACGCCGTCCCGGTAGACGTCGTAGTACTGGACGCGGTCGCCGGGGTCGGCGTCGGTGGAGGCCGTCCAGCTCAGCCTGACGCTGGTCGGGCCGACATCCGAGGCGACCGGGGTGCCGGGCGTCGTCGGGGCGTTCGCGCTGGCCGCCGCGGTGGTCACGGTCAGCGCCCGGCTCGCGTCGGAGGTCCTGCCCGCCTTGTCGCGCGCCCTGACGGTGAAGGTGTAGGAGGTGGCGGGCGCGAGCCCGGCCACGTCGTACGTGGTCGCCGCCGGCGCGAAGTCCGCCTGCGTGCCGATCTTCACGCCACCCTGGTAGACGTCGTAGCCGACCGCGCCGGGGCAGAGGGCCGAGGTCCAGCTCAGGCGGACGCTCGTGGCCGTCACCTGGCTCGCCGCCGGTCTGGGGGGCGCCGCCGGGGCCGCGCCGCCGCTGCCCTTGGCCGCCGTGACCTGCTCCGCGTGGTACGGCGGCAGCCGGTCCCACGGGTTCGGCAGCACGTCGTCGGTCACGTACACGTAGCCCGCGTTGTTGGCCTTCGACAGGCTCATCACGGTGGCCAGCCCCGACGCGGGCACGTCGTAGACCAGGTGCCAGATGCGCCTCGGGTCGTGGCGGGCCTCCCACGCCGCCGGCAGGTACGGCCCCTGCCGGTCGAGATAGGAGCCGTAGGGGCCCTCGAAGGTGACGAGGATGTCGGCGGCGTCCGCGTAGCACGGGTTCGGGGAGACGCCCGGGTTGGCGATGGTGGTGGCGCCCGGGTGGTATTTCTTCACGTACGCGGTGGCCTCGCGGTAGAGGCTCACCCAGGCCTCGCCGACGCCCGCCGGGCCGCAGAGGCTCTGCGCCTGGTCGAAGAAGATGCCGTCGATCGAGGAGCCGTAGAACCGGTACCACTTGTTGACGTCGGACTGGATCTGCGCCCGCCAGTCGTCGGCCGAGACCGAGCCGAGCCGGGTGCCGAAGCCGGTGGTGCCGAAGTAGCCGGTGTCCACGTAGCCGATGACCTTGATGCCGGCGTCGTGCGCGGCCGCCAGCGCGTCGGCGTAGGCGGGTCTGGCCTCGTCGTCCGGGCCGTTGGCGACGTTCGCGACCAGGAGGCCGGGTTTGCCGGCCGCGGTGTTCATGAGGCTCCAGTCGGCGGCGGTGCCGCCGCTCGGCAGGAAGTAGGCGGGCACCGCGACGCGCTGGCCGAGCACGGCGTCCGCCGCCCGGGCGGGCGCGGCGGCGGCCAGCGGAAGGGCCGGCGGAAGGGCCAGGAGCACGGCTGCGAGCACCGTGCGCAGGCGGAAATCGTGCATGTGCGGCCTCTCTCGCTGGAAACAGGGCGTTCGCGCCACCACGACCCTGCCACGAGCACCGCCCTGCCGCCACGTTAAGAGACCATTTCTTCACAGAAAGTCGTCAAGAGGGACGGGCACGCCGGGGCAGGGGCGGCAGCCGCAGGGCCATGACGGCGATGTCGTCCAGACCGGTCGTCGGAAGCTCGTCCAGCAGGGCGTCGCAGAAGTGGTCCACGGGCCGGGCGGCGAGCCGCTCGGCGGCCAGCCGGAGCCGTTCCAGGCCGCGGTCCAGGTGCTCGCCCGGCCGCTCCACCAGGCCGTCGGTGTAGAGCAGGAGCGTGCCGCCCGGCGGCAGCGGCTCCTCAGCCGACGGCCGCTCCCCGCCGGGGGTGAGACCGAGCAGCGGGCTCACGGCCTCCTCCAGGAAGCGGCCCCGGCCACCGGGCTCGACCAGCAGCGGCGGCGGGTGGCCTGCCACCGCGTAGTCCAGCCGGTAGCCGTCGCCCGCGGGCTCCACGCGGGCGCACACGCAGGTCGCGGTGATCTCGCCGGCCAGCGACTCCATCGCGGTGTCGAGCCGCGAGAGGACGTCCCCCGGCGGCTCGCGGCGGTCCATGGCGAGCGCCCGCAGCATGTTGCGGATCTGGCTCATCGAGACGGCGGCGTTCAGGTCGTGGCCGGCCACGTCGCCGATCACGAGCACCGGGACGCCGTCGGGCAGGACGAAGGAGTCGTACCAGTCGCCGCCGATCTCCGCGGCGGCCGGGCTCGCCCGGTAGCGGGCCACGATGCGCGGGCCGGGCAGGCGCGGCGGCTCGGCCAGCAGGCTGTACTGCAGGGCCAGCGCGACCTGCTGGGTCCGCTGGAACCGGATGGCCCGGCTCAGCGCGTCGTGGGTGTGGTCGAACATCAGGTCCAGCAGCCTGGCGTCCTCCTCGCCGATGGGCGGGCGGTCCCCGCAGGTCACGGCCACGACCACGGCGGGCACGGTCCCGTCGACCACGACGGGCAGGATCAGCGCGCCGTTGCCGCCGCTGTCCCTCACCCACGGCCGGGTGGCGTCGGGGACGACGCCCGGCGGCGGCGAGCCGGCCGGGAACGTCTTGCGCACGGGCCGGCGCCGCCGTACGGCCTTGACGAACGCGTGCCGCCCCGCCAGCCGCTCCTCGACGTACGGCAGCGGGATGTCCAGGCCCTCCCTGGCGGCGGTGGCCAGTCTCCGGACGATGAGCGGCGCCTCGCCCTGGCGCCCGTCGGAGAGGTCGGTGACGAGATAGACGCTGCAGCCGTCGGCCATCTCCGGCACGATCACCCCGGCCAGCGCGTTCAGCATCTCCTCCAGGCTGCGCAACTGCGCGGTCACCTCGGCGGCGCGGTCGAGCAGGCGCTGCGCCCGCTGCTCCCGCCACTGGTCCTCGATGTCGGTGCTCGACCCCACCCACTCGACCACCCGGCCGTCCTCGCAGATGGGCACGGCGCGGAGCTGGAAGTGCCGGTAGCCGCCGTGCGCGGTGCGCAGCCGGTAGACGTGCTCCCACGTCCTGCTGACGTCGTTGACGGCCCGCGCCCAGGACTTGATCGTGGCCCGGCGGTCGTCGGGATGGACCGCCCGCAGCCAGCCCTGGCCGCGGTACTCCTCCCACGTCTGGCCGGTCACCCGCTCCCAGTTCCGGCTCGGCTCGTTCACGAAGCCGTCGCGGCTGGTGACCCAGATGATCGGCGCGCTGATCTCCATGAGGCTCGCCAGCCGGCGCAGGAGGCGGCGGCGCTCCTCGGCGATGGCGGCGATCCGGTGGGCCCTGCCGACCTGGTCGGTCACGTCGATCACCATGGCCAGCACGCCGTGGTCGCCGGGGCCGAAGGAGATCCGCGACAGGCTGGCGGTGAAGAACCGCTCGGGCTCGGGGCGCTCGGCGGAGGGCAGCTCGGGCTCGGCCAGGATCATGATCGGCTCGCCGGTGGCGTGGACGTGGTCCATGCGCGGGCGGTAGTAGCGCCGGACGAACCTGTAGAACGACTCCTCCACCGACACCTTGCCCTTGGGGTCCCTGAACAGCGACCGGAACAGGGCGTTCGTGTAGACCAGCCGGTGTTCGGGGCCCCGCGTCACCACGACGCCGACCGGCGCGGGATCCAGCATCTCCAACGGCAGGCCGCTGTCCTCAGGGCCCTCGTCCGCACCCATGGTGACCTCCCCCGATGGTCACGTGTACGGGTGCCCTACCCGGTGAGTGGCGCTCGATGCCGCCCGCCGGATGTGCAGGATGCACACCGTGTGTAGAGTGCATCCGGACATTAGCCCTAAAAGGGGATAAATTTGCATTCCGCACCATCCTCGCGATCCGGCGGCATCGTCAGCGTGCTCGCCGTGGCCGGCATCGTCGGCTCCCTCATGCAGACGCTGGTGGTGCCGCTGGTCGGCGAGCTCCCCCGGCTGCTCGACGCCGACGCGGCCGACACCTCATGGGTCATCACCGTGACGCTGCTGGTGGGCGCGGTCGCCACCCCGGTCGTGGGCAAGCTCGGCGACCTGTACGGCAAGCGCCGCATGATGCTCGCCTGCTCGGTCCCCCTGGTCGCGGGGTCGGTGGTGTGCGCCCTGGCCGGCTCGCTGATCCCGATGATCGCCGGGCGCGGCCTCCAGGGGCTCGGCGTCGGCATGATCCCGCTCGGCGTGAGCGCGCTGCGCGACCTGCTGCCGCCGCAGCGCGTGGGCCCCGCGATCGCGCTCATGAGCTCGTCGATGGGCATCGGGGGCGCGCTCGGCCTGCCGATCGCCGCGGCCGTCGCCGAGTACGCCGACTGGCGGATGCTGTTCTGGGGCTCGGCCGCGCTGAGCCTGCTGGTCGCCCTGCTCATCTGGCTGCTCGTCCCCGTCACGCCCGCGCACGGCCGCGGCCGCCTGGACGCCGGGGGCGCGCTCGGGCTCGGCGTCGGGCTGGTCTGCCTGCTGCTGGGCGTCTCCAAGGGCGCCGAGTGGGGCTGGACGAGCGGCACCACGCTCGGGCTGCTCGGCGCGGCCGTCGTGGTGCTGCTGCTGTGGGGCCTGTGGGAGCTGCGCGTCCGCGACCCGCTGGTGGACCTGCGCACCACCGCCCGCCCTCAGGTCCTGCTCACCAACGTCGCCTCCGTCCTCGTCGGCTTCGCCATGTACGCCCAGTCGCTGGTGGTCATGCAGATCCTCCAGCTCCCCGAGTCGACCGGCTACGGCCTCGGGCAGTCGATGCTGGCCGCCGGGCTGTGGCTGGCGCCGTCCGGACTGATGATGATGGCGGTCTCCGGGCTCGGCGCCCGGCTGTCGGCCGCGCGGGGGCCGAGGACCAGCCTGTTCGCCGGCGCGCTCGTCATCGCCGTCGGGTACGGCTCGGCGTTCGCGCTCATGGGCGCCCCCTGGGGGCTCATGGTGGCCGGTAGCGTCGGCAGCATGGGCGTCGGCCTGGCCTACGGCGCGATGCCCGCGCTCATCATGGGCGCCGTCCCGCAGCGGGAGACCGCCTCCGCCAACAGCTTCAACACGCTGATGCGCTCCATCGGCACCTCGGTGTCCGCGGCGGTGGTCGGCGTCATCCTGTCCCAGATGACGGTGACGACGGGCGGGCACGTGCTGCCGTCGGAGCCGGGGTTCCGCACCGCGCTGCTGGTGGGCTGCGGCGTCGCCCTGGTGGCGGCCCTGGTGACCCTGACCCTCCCCCGCCGCGCCGCCGAGCCCGCCGCCGCTGAGCCCTCCGCCGCCCAGCCCGCCGCTCAGCCCGCCGCCCAGCCCACCACCACCGGGCCCGCCGCCACCCCGGCCGTCCCGGTCCGGATCGGGCACGAGGAGCTGGGCCCGTGGCGGGACGCGTTCCGCACCCCGGCGCCCGCCCAGGTCACGGCCGGGCCCGAGGACGCGGAGCTGACCCGCCTGCGCGCCGAGAACGCCGAGCTGCGCGCGGAGAACGCCGAGCTGCGCGGGGAGCTGGACGTGCTCATGCGGGGCGTCTCCGCCTGGGTCCAGAACCTGGCCGGCCGGACGAACTGACGGGCCATCGGGGGTTAGTTCGTGGCACGAATTTCCCATACGCTGGGCAGGTGACAGGAGAAGAGGACGGGCGGATCGGCGTGGTGGCCGCGCTGGTCCGCGGCGCGTTCCTGGTGAACGCCGTCTACACCGAGTCCGCCAGGGAGTTCGGCATCACGGCGCAGCAGGGCCAGCTGTTGTGCGTGCTGATGCCGGGGCCGTACGGGATGGGCGAGCTGGGCGCGACGCTGGGGCTGGCCAAGTCCAGCCTGACCGGCCTGGTGGACCGCACCGAGCGCAACGGCCTGGTCCGGCGCGGGACGGACCCGCGCGACTCGCGGGCCGTGCGGATCGCGCTGACCAGGAAGGGCGCCGAGCTCGCCGAGCGGTTCTACGCCGAGACCTGCCGCCGGGTGGAGCGGCTGACGGCGGAGCTGTCCGAGGCCGATCGCGACACGCTCGCCGCGCTGCTCGGCTCCGTCGTGACGGCCAACAAGGTGCCCGTGGTGTTCCAGGAACCAGCCCCGGGAATTGAAGTTCGCGCTACGAACTAATATGGTTCGTAGTACGAACTTACTTCCACGGAAGGCTCCATCATGTCCGCATCCGGCATCGTCTTCGGTTTCGGCGCGCACAGCGGCGTCGGCGAGGCAGGCGAGCTGCTGCGCCTGGCCGAGCAGGCCGACCGCGACGGGCTCGACCTGTTCTCCCTGTCGGACCACCCCTACCTAGGCGGCCGCCTGGACGCCTACGCCGCGCTCGGCGTCGTCCTCGGCCGCACCCGGCGTCTCTCCGGCCTGGTCAACGTCACCAACCTGCCGACCAGGCCCGCACCCATGCTGGCCAGGACCGTCACGTCCCTGTCCGCGCTGGCGGACGGCCGCGTCGTGCTCGGCATGGGCGCGGGCGGCCTGTGGGACCGGATCGCCGACATGGGCGTTCCCCGGCTGTCGGCCGGCGCGGCCGTGGAGGCGTTCGAGGAGGCGATCGTCCTGGTCAGGCTGCTGTCCGGCGGCGGCCCGCCGGTCACCTTCGAGGGCCGCCACTACCAGGTGCACGGCATCGAGCCGGCCCCGGTGGCCGCTCCCCCGGTGTGGACCGGCTCCAACGGCCCGAAGTCGCTGGCCGCGACCGGCCGGGTGGCCGACGGCTGGATCCCCGGCCACGCCGCCGACTGGCTGAGCGAGCGCTACCGCACCTCACGGCCCGTCATCGACGAGGCCGCGGCGGCCGTCGGCCGCGACCCGGGCGAGATCCGCACCGTCTACAACCTGCCCGGCCGCATCACCGACCGGCCGCTCGCCGCCACCCGCGACCGCGACGGCCGCTGGCTCGGCGGCTCGCCCGCCCAGTGGATCGAGGAGCTGACCGGGGCCGTGCTCGACCACGGCGCGTCCGGCTTCATCCTCTTCTCCGCCGAGCAGGGCGTCGCCGACCAGGTCTCGCTCGGCCGCTGGGCCGGGGAGATCGCCCCCGCCGTACGCGAGGCGGTCGCCAAGGAGCGTGGCTGAGGGGGCGTTCACCAGCAGAAGTCGGTGACCTTGCCGGTGAGCACGGCGCTCAGGCTCAAGATCACCGATAGGGTGCGCCGGAAGCAAAGGAGCCGCTGACGTGTCACCCTCAACCCCGTTGGCCTGGGCGGCGGCCCTCACCGCCGCGGCCTACCCCACTTGGGACACCTGGAAGAGCTGGTCCGACTGGTCCTCCGCGTACACGGCGTCCAGCCTGTCCGAGGTGTACTACATGAAGGACGCCTACGGCGGCTTCACCGAGGGCGTCGTGGGCTGCGTACGCCAGTACGACTCGCTCGACCGCTCCCCGTTCCTGCCGTTGCGCGACGACCTCGCCACGTTCACCGAACTCGCCACGACCTGGGCCGTGCCGGTGCTGGTCGTGCTGGTCGCCCTCGTACGGCGGCACTCGGCGACGGCGGGACCGCGGGCCGCCTGGGCGCTGACGCTGATCGCGCTCGTCCGGCCGCTGTCGGCCGACTACCAGGGGGACGACATCTGCGATGGCTCGCTGCCCATGTTCACCCCGGACTGGTTCGAGGCCGTCTCCGGCGGCTGGGGGCTCTATGAGCTGTTCCTGCTGGCGGCTGCCCTGCTGGTGCTGCTCGCGTCCGGCTCTCCGGCGCCGCCGGTCTCCGGGCGGCGCACGCTGAAGGCGATCATGGATGTCCTGGCCGTGTACGGTCTGGTGGCCCTCGCCCCGCTCGTCACCGGGAACGAATCCCTGCGTGCCGGTCTGCTGCACCAGCTCCAGTTCGACGACATCCGCGACCATCCCGCCCGGCTCCTGGTGCTCGTGCTGCCGGTCGGCTACCTCCTGTGGAGGCACGTGGACGTCTCGGGGAGCATGGCGTCCTCTCACCTGGGGGTCAGGGCTCGGCGTACGGGTTGGCGTCCGGACCCTCGGTGCTGAGCAGCACGGCCACCGAGGCAGGGCCGAGGCCCAGCGCCGCCCGGCGCCCGGCCCCGTCCGCGCCGCCGAGCAGCGCGCGCAGCCCGGCGAGCGCGGCGGCTCCGCAGGGCCCGGAGCGTACGCCGAGCGCGGCGAGGTCGGCGGCCGCGCGGGCGCTGCCGGCATCGCGGACAGCCACCGCGGCGTCCAGCCCGTCCCGCAAAAAGGGCCAGGCGATGCTGGAGGGGGTGCCGCAGTTCAGCCCGGCCATGGTGGTCTCGCCGGTGGCGACGCTGACGGGCGCGCCCCGGGTGAGGCTCGCGAGCACGCACGCCGCCGCCTCCGGCTCGACGGCCACCAGCGCCGGCGGGTCCCCGGAGCGGCGGCTGCGGTGGTGGGTGACGACGGACTGCGCCAGCGACCCCACGCCGACCGGCACGGACACCAGGTCGGGCCCGTCGATCCCGGCGGCGGCGAGCTGCTCGTCGATCTCGGCGCTCAGGGTGGAGTAGCCCTCGACGATCCAGCCGGGGACACGCTCGTAGCCGGGCCAGGCGGTGTCCTGGACGAGGACCGCGTCCGGCGCGGACGCGGCCTCGGCGGCGCGGCGTACGGCCTCGTCGTAGGAGCCGGGCACCTCCGTAACCTCGGCCCCTTCGGCGGCGATGGCCGCGACGGCGCGCGGATGCACGCCGCGCGGGACGAGGACGCGGGCGCGCTGCCCGAGCAGGCGGGCCGTGCGGGCCACGGCCCTGCCGTGGTTGCCGTCGGTGGCGGTCACCAGGGTGACCGGGCCGTCGTCGTCGCGTTCGGCGAGCACCCGGTGCACGGCCCAGGACGCCCCGAGCGCCTTGAACGCGGGCAGCCCGAGCCGCCGCGACTCGTCCTTGACGAAGACCCTGCCGATCCCCAGCTCCGCCGCGAGCGGCGGCAGCTCGGTCAGCGGGGTGGGCGCGTAGCCGGGCAGGGAGGCGTGGAAGCGGCGCACCTCGGCGGGCGCGGGGGCGCACCTCCAGGCGCGGGCGGCGGGCGGCGCGAACCAGGGACTGCGAAGGGAGGCGTTCTGCGGCACTTTCCCAGAGTGCACCGGTACGAGCCGGTCGTGCGTGGGGACACGCGCTAAGATCACCCCCAGAAAGCGCTTTCCACCCCCGTCCGACAGCAAGGTGCGCCTCGATGACCCACCCCGTCGTGCCCGCCATCGTCAACCTCGACGTCCCCGGACCGGTGATCAGCCGGCACCTCTACGGCCACTTCGCCGAACACCTGGGCCGCTGCATCTACGGCGGCTTCTACGTGGGCGAGGACAGCGACCTGCCCAACGCCGGCGGCATCCGCCTCGACGTCGTGGCGGCGCTGCGCGCCCTCGACATCCCCAACCTGCGCTGGCCGGGCGGCTGCTTCGCCGACGAGTACCACTGGATGGACGGCGTCGGCCCGAAGGAGCGGCGCCCCTCGATGGTCAACACCCACTGGGGCAACGTCGAGGAGAACAACCACTTCGGCACGCACGAGTTCATGGAGCTGTGCGAGCTGCTCGGCGCGGAGCCGTACATCAGCGGCAACGTCGGCTCCGGCACGGTCAGGGAGATGAGCGACTGGGTGGAGTACCTCACCCGCGACGGCGACTCCCCCATGGTCCGGCTGCGCAAGGCCAACGGCCGCGAGCGGCCCTGGCGCGTGCGCTTCTGGGGGCTCGGCAACGAGGCGTGGGGCTGCGGCGGCCACATGCGCGCCGAGCAGTACGCCGCCGAGGCCCGCCGCTTCGGCACCTACTGCCGCGACCACGACGGCAACACGCTCTACCGCATCGCCGCGGGCGCCAACGCCGCCGACTACGCCTGGACCGAGACCCTGATGAAGCAACTCGGCGACCTGGGCTGCGCCTACCGGCCCGCGCCGTTCATGCAGGCGCTGTCGTTCCACTACTACACGATCCCCGGCACCTGGCAGGACAAGGGCGCGGCCACCGTCTTCGACACCGACGACCACTACCGCACGATGGTCCAGGCCGCCCGCGTGGACGAGCTGATCACCGGCCACTCCAACGTCATGGACTGCTACGACCCGGGCAGGAACGTCGGCCTGGTGCTCGACGAGTGGGGCACCTGGTGGAACGTCGAGCCGGGCACGAACCCCGGCTTCCTCTACCAGCAGAACACCCTGCGCGACGCGCTCGTGGCGAGCGTGCACTTCGACGTCTTCCACCGGCACGCCGGCCGCCTGGTCATGGCCAACATCGCCCAGACCGTCAACGTGCTCCAGGCCATGATCCTCACCGATCCGGACAGCGGGGCGCTCGTCCTGACGCCGACGTACCACGTCTTCGAGATGAACAAGGGCCACCAGGACGCCACCTCGCTGCGCGTGGACCTGCCCGCCGGCACGCCCGAGCGCGCGGTCGGCGACGCGCGGCTCGCCACCGTCTCGATGTCGGCCAGCCGCAAGGACGGCCGGGCGCTGTTCTCCCTGTCCAACCTGGACGCCGACGAGCTCGCCGAGGTCGAGCTGGACCTGCGCGGCGGCGCGCTGACGGAGGTGAGCGCGCGGATCCTCACCGCGGGCAGGCTCCAGGACCACAACACCCCGGACGCGCCCGAGTCCGTCGCGCCCCGTCCGCACGAGGTCACCGCCACGCGCGCCGGCCTGCGGGTCCACCTGCCCGCCCGCTCCTTCGTCACCGTGACGGGGCGCCTGGCACCGGACGCCTGAGCTCAGCCGGCCGCCGTGGGCGACGGGTCGGGCCGGGCCGCCTCGGGCGCGTCGCGGCGCGGGCGGGGCAGCACGAGCGTGACGAGGAGCCCGGCGATCATCGCCGCCGCCGTCAGCAGCACGACCAGGAACTCGCCGTCGGCCATGGCCGCGCGCAGGGCCTCGCCGGCCCTGCCGTCGGTGCCGAGATCGGCGATGAACGTGAAGACGGCCAGGCCGATCGCGTTGCCGATGTTGAGCGCGGTCGAGGCGATGCCGTTGGCCACGCCCTGCTCGTGGGCCGGGGTGCCGGTCGCGGCGGCGATCCACATGGCGGTCCAGACGATGCCCTGGCCGACGCCGGAGACGATGAGACCGGGGACGAGCAGGCCGTACCCGGCGTCGGCGTCGAAGCCGAGCGCGAGCACGGCGGTGCCGACGACGCCGACGGCGAAGCCGGTCAGCAGCGTGGCGCGGTTGCCGAACCGGGTGGCGAGGCGTTCACCGGTCTGGGTGCCGGCGGCGATGGCGAGCGACGGGATGAGGAAGGCGAGCCCGGTCCGCAGGGCGCTGTAGCCGTGGACGCTCTGCATGAGCACGGTCAGGAAGTACGGCAGCACGCCGAAGGTGGCCATGTAGATGAAGGTCACCAGCATGCCGACGGTCAGGCTGCGGTTGCGGAACAGCCGGAAGGGCATGAGCGGGTCGGCGCTGCGGGCCTCGACCAGCGCGAAGATCACCACCAGGACGGCGGCCAGCACGAACGCCCCGGCCACGAGAGGGCTGCCCCAGCCCATCTCGGGCCCTTCGACCAGCGCGAACACCAGCAACGTCGAGCCGCCCGTGACGGCGAGCGCGCCCGGCATGTCGAACCTGCGCCGCTCGCGCCCGGCCGGGTCGCGCGGGATGACGGCGAGGGCGGCGAGGGTGACGATCCCGGCGAGGGGGACGTTGACGAAGAACACGGCCGGCCAGCCGAAGTGCTCGGTGAGCAGGCCGCCGAGCAGCGCGCCGATCGTCAGGCCGCTCGCGCCCGCGCCGCCCCAGACGGCGAGCGCGCGGTTGCGCTGCGGGCCCTCGGCGAACAGGCTGTTCAGCAGCGCCAGCGTGGACGGCAGGAGCAGCGCGCCGCCGATGCCCTGGATCGCGCGGGCGACGATGATGACGGCCGGGGTCGTCGCCAGCCCGCCGGCCAGCGAGGAGACCGCGTACAGGGTCAGGGCGAGCACGAAGATGCGGCGGCGGCCCAGCAGGTCGGCCGCCCGGCCGCCGAACAGCAGGAAGCCGCCGGCGAAGACGACGTACGCGCTGACCACGAGTTGCTGGGTCTGGCCGGGGAAGCCCAGGTCGGCGCCGATCTGGGGAAGCGCGACGAACACGATGTTGAGGTCGAGCGCGTAGATGAGCTGGGCCAGGGCGAGGAGCGCCAGGGTCCAGCCGAGTCGCGGCACGGATGGTGTCGACATGGAACGCCCTTCACGGAGGGAGCGGGAAACGAATGTACGAGTACTTACGTACCGTCGTACTATGCCACACCGTTCGACGATCGCAGTACAGTGGGACCATGACCTTCCGCCACCCCGACCGCGACCAGATCCGGATCGAAGACGTGCTGTCGGCGCTGGGGAACTCCGTGCGCCTGGAGGTCGTGCGGGTGCTCGACGCCGGCGGCGAGCACAACTGCACCAGCGTCCTCCACCGGCTGGGCATCACCGCCAAGTCGACCATGACCCACCACTGGCGGGTGCTGCGCGACAGCGGCGTCATCTGGCAGCGGCCCTCCGGCCGGGAGAACCTGCTGGTCCTGCGGCGCGACGACCTGGACGCCCGCTACCCCGGGCTGCTCGACGCCATCCTGTCCGGCGCCCGTGCCGACGAGGCCATCCTGTCGGGCGCCCGTGCCGACGACGCCATCGAGCAGCACGAGCGCGCCGCCGCACCCGCCTGACCCCGGCCCCACGGCGTCCAGGGCCTTGACTGCCGGTGATGTTCGCGTTGACACTCGTGCACAATCCCCTTCGCTCGGCTGTTATCGCGAGCCCGGCCCAGCAGTGTTAGCGCTAACATCCGCCACTCCCCGACAGGAAGGGCCGTACCGCTATGTACCGCAGAAGAGCACTCATCCTGCTCGCCGCCTTATGCGCGGCGCTAGGCATCGGCGTCTCCCCCGCCTCCGCCGCGAACACCGCCTACGTCTTCGCCTACTTCACCGAGTCCCCGAACATGAACGGCGCCAACTACGGCCTGCACCTCGCCGTCAGCCAGGACGGGCTCAACTGGACCCCGCTCAATCAGAACAACCCCGTGGTCACCCCGACCGCCGGCACCCTCGGCCTGCGCGACCCGTTCATCCTGCGCAAGCAGGACGGCACGTTCGTCGTCCTCGCCACCGACCTCAACGGCACCGACTTCGGGCAGAACAACCAGTATCTGCACGTGTGGGACTCCACCGACCTGACCTCCTTCACCGGCTACCGCCGGATCAGGATGCACAACCTGAACACCCACACCTGGGCCCCGACCGCCTTCTGGGACGCCTCCCGAGGCCAGTACGGCATCGTCTACTCGGCGAACAACGGCAGCACCGACGTCTTCATGGTCAACTACACGACCGACTTCCGCACCGTCACCGCCAACCAGGTCTACTTCAGCCCCGGCTTCCCCGTGCTGGACGGCGACATCGTCGTGGACGGCTCGACCTTCTACCTGTACTACAAGAACCTCTCCAACGGCCTGCTGTACGGCGCCCGCTCCAGCACCGGGGCCGCCAACAGCTACACCACGTACACGAGCGGCCTGCGCCAGGGCAATGCCATCGAGGCCCCGCTGCTCGTCAAGAACAACGACGGCAGCGGCTGGCGGCTGTGGGGCGACTCCTTCAGCCCGGTCAACAACGACTACTACGCCTGGTCCACCTCGAACGTCGGCGGCAACTCCTGGACCGCGCTGAACCAGCGCGCCTACACCCCGCCGCTGAACGCCAAGCACGGCTCCATCGCCGGGATCAGCGCCACCGAGTACAACGCCCTCGTCTCCCGCTGGGGGCTGCCGGGCTGGACGCGGCTGAAGTCGTCGAACTTCCCCGACCGCTACGTCCGCCACTACGACTACGCGGGACGGCTGGACGCCTACCCCTTCGACCCGTACCAGGACCAGCTCTGGCGGATGGTGCCCGGCCTGTCCGACTCGGCCGGGGTGTCGTTCGAGTCGGTCAACTATCCCGGCCGCTACCTGCGGCACTACGACTACGTGATCCGGCTGGACGCGAACGACGGCACCGCCGCCTTCCGCTCCGACGCCACCTTCTACCGGGTCGCGGGGCTCGCGGACTCGGCCTGGTCGTCGTTCCGCTCGGCCAACTACCCCGACCGCTACCTGCGGCACTACGACTACCTGCTGCGCATCGACCCGGTCAGCACCGCGACGGACCGGGAGGACGCGACGTTCCGCGTCACTCCCTGATCCCCGCGCCGGTCAGGAGCCGGAGCGCAGCACCTCGGCGGCCTCCTGGTAGGCGGCGGCGGCCCGGTCGAAGTAGTCGTACAGGATCTCCAGCTGCTCCGGCGAGTAGCCGGCCAGGATCTCGCCGACCTTCCGCCGGGCGGGCGCCAGGACCTGGTCGAGCCCGGCGGGCCGGCCCGCCGGCTCGACGATCACCTTGCGGCGGTCGTCGGGGGCGGGGACGCGGCGGACGTAGCCGGCCTGCTCCAGCCGGTCGATGAGGCGCGTGGTCGGCCCGGTGGTCAGCCCGGTGCGGGCGCCCAGCTCGCCCGGGGTCATCGCGCCGGCCAGTTCGAGGACGTTGAGCGCGTACAGGTCGGTGGCGCCGAGGTCGCACGCCTTGGCGCCGGCCTGGCCGTGCAGCATCACCGCGCTGAGATAGCGCCGGTAGCGCCGGCTCGCCTCCGCCTGTGCCCCTGTCGTTGACACCCGGTCCTCCACTCCCTATTCTCTTCCTCAGAGAAGATAAATCTTCAGAGAAGAAACTTCTCCTCTGCAGGCACTACGATAGGGGCTCACCATGACCGGCACCACCACTTCCCCCGACCTCGCCGCCGTCACCGCCGTGCTGCGGCGCAGCCAGGACGCCTGGAACGCCGGCGACGGCGCGGCCTACGGCGCCTGCTTCACCGACGACGCCACCGACGTCACCTTCGCCGGCACCGTCTACCAGGGCGGCGCCGAGATCGGCCGGGCCCACCAGGCCCTGTTCGACAGCTTCCTCAAGGGCACCCGCCTGACCATCGAGATCGTCGATTTCCGCCAGTACGGCGACACCGCCGTCGTGGTCACCCGCGGCGAGGTCGCCAAGGGCACCCCGAAGAAGCTCGGCAAGCTCGCCACCTACACCCTCGTCCGCCAGGCCGGCGGCCAGTGGCGCATCGCCGCCGTCCAGAAGACCAAGCACAAGCCCCTCATGGAGGCCGTCTCCTTCGCCTTCCAGCCCGCCACCCGGCCCGCTTGACCTTCCCCTTGGGACAGACGGCAGCATCGTCGGCACCGGCCACGGCGGCCGGGGACGAGGAGGAGCGGTGCCGCTGCTGACCATCGGGGCCTTCGCCCGCGCCGCCCGGCTGTCGCCGAAGGCGCTGCGGCTGTACGACCGGCTCGGGCTGCTGCGACCGACGGCGGTGGACGGCGAGTCCGGATACCGGTTCTACGACCCGGCGCAGCTCGAACGGGCCCGGCTGATCGCCTGGCTGCGCCGCCTGGGCATGCCGCTGGCACGCATCCGGCGCGTGTGCGACCTGCCCCCGCCCGCGGCGGCCGGCGAGATCGCCCGCTACTGGGAGCAGGTGCTGGCCGACACGGCCGCCCGCGGCGAACTGGCCACCTTCCTCGTCGACTACCTGTCGGGGAGGGGAAGCACGGTGGAGGAGACCGCGAGCCTGCTCGGGCTCCGCTACGCCGCCCGGACCGAATCGGGCCTGGTGCGTACGAGCAACGAGGACGCCGCCTATGCCGGCCCGCGGCTGCTGGCCGTGGCCGACGGGGTGCGGGGCCCCGGCGGGGACCTCGCGAGCGCGGCGGCCATCGACGCGCTGAAACCACTGGAGACCCTGGCCGTGCCGGCCGGCGACCTGCTCGGCGCGCTCTCGGACGCGGTCGGCGCGGCCGAGCGCGCCATCGGGGAGATCGCCGCCTCGGCGGAGACGGGCGAAGAGGCGGTCACCACCCTCACGGCGCTGTGGTGGGCGGGGTCCCGGCTGGCGCTGGTGCACATCGGCGACACCCGGGCGTACCTGGTGCGGGACGGCGAGCTGTTCCGGATCACCCATGACCACACCTACGTCCAGGCTCTGGTCGACGAGGGCCAGCTGACCGTGGAGGAGGCGGCCTCGCACCCGCAGCGCTCGCTGCTCGCGAGGGCGCTGACCGGCGCGGGCGGCGCCCTGCCCGAGCTGTCGCTGCACGGGGCCGCGGCCGGCGACCGTTACCTGCTGTGCTCCGACGGGCTGTCCGCGGTGGTGCCCGACCGCTCGCTGCGCGAGGCGCTGACCGGGCCGGGCGGGCCGGAGGAGGCGCTCGACGAGCTCATAGCGCGGGCCTACGCCGCCGGCGCTCCCGACAACATCGCCTGCGTCGTCGCCGACGTGGTCGGCCTGGAGGCCCGGCAGGCGGCGGCCGATGAGCACGACGGCAGGTGACGGGCCCATGAGCGCCCCGGCCGGAGGGCGAGCGGGCGGCCGGGCGGGGACGCGGGCGGGAGCCCGGATCGGCGGGCGGACGGGAAACCAGGCGGGAGCGCGGGCCGGCGGGCGGACGGGAGCGCGGGCGGAAGGCCGGGGCGGGGATGCGGGCGGGAGGTCGGGCGGGGTGCGGGCGCTTGGTGCGTACACGGTTGATCGGCGGCCGCTTGCGGTCGTGGCCTATCGGCGGCTGTGGGCCGCCTCGGTGGTCTGCGCGGTGGGTGGCTCCTTCAGCATGGTGGCGGTGCCGGCGCAGCTCTTCACCCTCGCCGGCACGTCGGCGGCCGTGGGCGCGGCGGGGGCGGTGTCGTTCGGCGCACTGGTCGTGGCGGCGCTCTGGATCGGCGCCCTGGCCGACGTGGCGGACCGGCGCACGGTGCTGCTGGGCGCGCAAGTGGGCCTGGCGCTCACGTACGCGGCCCTGTGGGCGCACGCCGCGCTCGGCGGGCGCTCCGTTCCCCTCCTGCTGGCGCTGGTCGCCTGCCAGGGGCTGAGCCTCGGCGCGATCATGACCACGATGGGCGCGGTGGTGCCCAGGCTCGTGCCGGCCGAGTTGCTGGCGGCGGCGAGCAGCCTGACGTCCCTGACCCGCTACGCCGGGTCGATCCTGGGGCCGGTGCTGGCCGGTGTGCTCGTTCCGGTGACCGGGGTGGCGACGTTGTACCTGCTGGACGCCGTCGCGCTGCTGTGCGTGGTGTGGGCCGTGCTCCGGCTGCCGCCCCTGCCTCCCAACCCCGACCCGGCCGGCCCTACCGACCCGGCCGAGCCTGCCGCCCCGGCGCCCCCTGCTACCCCTGCCGACCCGGCGCCCCCTGCCGACCCTGCTGCCCCTACCGGCTCGGCCGGTAACGGGGCCGGGTCGGCCGGTAACGGGGCCGGGTCGGCCGGTAACGGGGCCGGGTCGGCCGGTCACGGGGCCGGGTCGGCCGGTCACGGGGCCGGCGGGCAGCGGGCGGCGGGCGGGCTCGTGCTCGCCGGGCTCCGCTACCTGGCGGGCAGCCGGCTGCTGGTGGCGGTGCTCGCGGTGGACCTGGCGGCGATGGTGCTCGGCATGCCGACGGCGCTGTTCCCCGAGCTGGCCCAGCACACCTTCGGCGGGCCGGCGGGCGGCGGCCCGGAGCTGGGGCTCCTCTACGCCGCCTATCCGGCCGGGGTCCTCGCGGCCGGCCTGCTGTCGGGCACGTTCACCCGGGCCCGACGCCACGGCGCTCTCATGGCGGCCGCCGCGGCGGCGTGGGCTCTCACCGTCATGGCGCTCGGAGCGGCCCCGTGGCTGTGGCTCGCGCTGGCGGCGCTCGTCGCCGGCGGCGCGGTCAACTTCGTGCTGAGCACCTTCCGCAACGCGATCACGCAGGCGCACGCCCGCGACGCGATGCGCGGCCGGATCCAGGGATCGCTCACCGTCGTCCTGTTCGGCGGCCCGCAGCTGGCGAACCTGCTGCACGGCGCGGCCGCCTCGGCGCTCGGCCCGCGTACCGCGATCGTCGCAGGCGGGCTGCTCACCGCGCTGACCGTGGCCGTGGTCGTCCGGGCGGCGCCGGAGCTGCGTCGTTACACCGTCGCCGCGCCGGACGACCATTGACCGGAAAACGGGGAAGGGGAAGCGCGACCGCGAGGAGACGGAGGAGCCCGACCGTGGCCGCGCACGAGGGAGTTCCGGACTACGGCCGGAGCTGGGCGGCGGTCGTGCTGAGCGAGCGCCTCGACGCGGCCACGGCGGCGGGGATCGAGCGGCAGCTGAAGCTCCTGCCCGGCGCCGGCCCCCGGCTGATCCTGGAGGCGAGCCGGCTGGAGGACCTCGACGACCACGGCTACGAGATGCTGGTGAGCCTGGCGGACGCGGTGCGCGAGCGGGGCGGGCGGATGGCGGTGGCCGGCGCGCGGGGCGGGACGCTGCGCGCGCTCACCAGGCCGGGGCTGCGCGGCCGGCTGGCGCTGTTCGCCACGGTGGCCGAGGCGGTGCTCGACCTGGACGACGGCTCCGCGCCCGGAGGGTCACCCGCATAGCCTGGGGCGCATGGTGAAATACGCGGTCGGGCTGCCGAACGTCGGCGAGTTCGGCGACCCTCAGGTGCTGACGGAGCTGGGCGTGGCGGCCGAGGAGCACGGCTGGGACGGGGTGTTCCTGTGGGACCACCTGCTCTACCACGATCGGGACTGGCCGGTCGTGAACCCGACGGTGGTGCTGTCGGCGATCGCCGCGCGCACCCGGCGGGTCCGGATCGGCGTGCTGATGACGGCGCTGCCCCGGCGGCGGGTGCAGACGGTGGCGAAGGAGACCGCGACGCTGGACCTGCTGTCCGGCGGGCGGCTGGTCGTCGGCGCCGGCCTCGGCTCGATGGACGCCGAGTACGCGGAGTTCGGCGAGGACCCCGACCTGAAGGTGCGCGCCGCCCGGCTGGACGAGGGCCTGGCGGACCTGACCCGGCTCTGGGCGGAGCTGCCGCCGGCTCCGGTGCAGCGGCCGCGGATCCCCGTCTGGTGCCCGGGGCGGTGGCCGGTGCGGGCCGGGTTCCGGCGGGCGGTCCGGTGGGACGGGGCGATGCCGACCTTCCGCGACTACGGGCAGGAACGGGGGCCGGTGCCGGCCGCGGAGTTCGCCCGCGTGGTGGACTTCCTGGGCGAGCAGCGGGGCTCGCTGGACGGGTTCGACATCGCGCTGGAGGGCCGGGCCGCGGACGGGCTCGTGGAGGCGTACGCCGAGGCGGGCATGACGTGGTGGGTGGAGGCGATGGGCTGGTGGCGTGGCGGCGTCGCCGACGCCCGCGCCACCATCACCGCCGGCCCGCCCCACTGACCCACCCGCCCGCCAAGCGCCCCTCCTGGACGCGAGTGTCGCCCTCCGGATCTTTGATCTTCATGGTTCGGGCGCTAGTGTCGCGGTTGACAGAAATGTGTGGAGGGCGGTGAAGGCCGGGTGGCCGAGACGAGGGGCGTGTTACTGCCCGCCTATGTGGTGGCCGACGAGTCCGCCTCCATGGGGCCGCACCACCAGGCCCTGTCGGCGGGGCTCGCGTCCCTGTGCAACGGGCTGCGCGCGGAGCCGATGATCGCGGCGAAGGTGCGGCTGGCCATCCTCGGCTTCTCCGACGACGTGCAACTGCGCCAGGGCCTCAGCGACATGCGGACGGTCGAGCGGCTGCCCGTGCTCGCCGTACGCGGGGCGACCAACTACGGCGCGGCCTTCGCCGACCTCGCGCGGCGCATCCCGCACGACATCCAGTGGCTCAAGAACGAGGGCTACAAGGTGCACCGCCCGGTGGCGTTCTTCCTGAGCGACGGCCAGCCCACCGACGGCCGGCACTGGCAGGAGCCGCACCGCAGGCTCGTCGACCGCGAGGCCACGCCGTTCGCGCCCAACATCATCGCCTGCGGCGTCGGCTCGGCGCGCGCCGACACGATGCTGCAGGTGGCCACCCGCAGGGAGTTCGCCTTCGTCGCGCTGCCCAGCGCCGACATCGGCACGGCGATCGCGGAGTTCTTCCACGCGCTGACGGCGAGCCTGGTCGCCTCCGGGCGGGCCCTGGCCGGCGGCGAGCCGCAGCTCGTGGTGACCCGGCCGGAGCAGTTCCGGCTGGCGATCGACGAGGTCTGACGGCAGCTCGGGTCACGGCACGAGTCAGGGAGGTCCGGTACGTGCACCGCCCACAGCGGCAGGCCGAGGGGACGCGGCCCTGGAACCGCGTCGTCATCGACGTGCCCGGCCCGCGCTTCGAGCCGACGCCCCCGCGTCTGTCGGGCGGCACCTGCCCCGACGCCGAGTGCGACGGCTGGTCCGCCCCCGGCCTGACGCTCAGGTCGGCCTCCGTACGCGGCGAGCGGCACCGCTACTACCGCCAGCCCCGGCAGGACGCCACCTGCGCCGTGCTGCACGAGGAGAGCGGCGTCGTGGTGTTCGCCGTGGCCGACGGGCTGTCCAGCGCGAGCGCCGCGACGATCGGCGCGGCCGAGGCCTGCCGGGCGGCGGTCTGGGCGCTGCACGCGCAGCTCGACGAGGGCGGCACCGGCTTCTCGCCCGACTTCCACGGCGTCGCCAGGCACGCCGCCGAGACGCTGCACCGGCAGGCCGCCGCCCTCCTGCGCCGCGAACCCGGCCCCGAGCAGGTCGAGGAGCTGGTCGCCACCACCCTCGTGGCGGGCGTGGCCCGGCCCGGCGGGCACGGCGCGGAGGTCTCCCTGTTCCGGATCGGCGACTCGGCCGCCTGGACGCTCGACCCGGCCCGCGCCCGCTACCGGCCCCTGTTCCCGGCCAAGGCGGACGGGGACCTGGTCCCCACGTCGGTGGCCGCTCTGCCCCGGGTGCCCGAGCCGCTGGAGCGCTGGTCGGGCCGGCTCGCGCCCGGCCAGGTGCTGCTGGTCGGCACCGACGGGTTCGGCGACCCGCTCGGCGACGGCGACGGGCAGGTGGGCGCGCTGTTCGCCGAGCACCTGGCCGTGCCGCCGCCCCCGCTGTGGCTGGCCCACCTGCTGGACTTCTCCCGGGAGACGTTCGACGACGACCGGACGCTGCTGGCACTCTGGCCGCGAAGCGAGGCCCCACGATGAGCCGGACCGACCGCGACACGCTCACCCTCGGCCGCCGCCTCGGCCAGGGCGGCCAGGGCACCGTGCACGAGGTGCTCAACCGCCGCATCAACGGCCAATGGGACGTCGCCTACAAGGAGTACGACCCCGGCGTCCTGGCGAGCCTCGACACCGCCGCGCTCGCCGCCATGACCGACCTCATCGGCCGGCTGCCGGGATGGGACGCCGCCTGGCTGTGTGACAAGACGGCCTGGCCCGCCGAGCTCGTGGAGACCGGCGGCGCGGTCAGCGGGTTCCTCATGCGGGCGGTGCCCCAGCGGTACTTCTTCGACCTGCGGACCCTGTCGGGCAGCGAGCGGCGGCCGGCGACGCTGGAGTTCCTGCTCAACGACGACGCGTACGTCGCCGGCATCGGCCTCAGGATCAGCGACCGGGACCGCCTGCTGCTCATGGCCGACCTGGCCGGCACGCTGGCCCGCCTGCACGCGATGGACATCGTCGTCGGCGACCTGTCGCCCAAGAACCTGCTGTTCTCCGCCGACGCGCCGCCGGAGTGCTTCCTCATCGACTGCGACGCGATGCGGCTGGCCGGCGCCGAGGCGATGCCGCAGGTGGAGACGCCCGACTGGCGGCTCCCCGAGGGCGAGGAGAAGGGCACGCCGGGCGGCGACGCGTACAAGCTCGCGCTGCTGCTGGTGCGGATGTTCGCCCGCGACCAGACCTCGGCCGATCCCGGCCGGCTGGCGGCGGTCAGCCCGGCGCTGGCCGATCTCGCCGCGGCGGGGCTCCAGGAGGATCCCGCGCTGCGGCCGGGGCCGGAGCAGTGGGCGGCGGCGTTACGGGAGGCGACGGGGTCGGCCCCGGCCGTGCCCCCTCTTCTCCCGCCGCCGGCGCAGGGGCGTCCCGGGTTCGTCGTCACCATGCCGAAGATGATCGCGATCGGCGCGGGCGCGGCGGTGATCGGGCTGGCGCTCGTCCTGGTCGCCCTGCTGGCGGGAAGGTCCCTCCTCGTGACGCTGGAGGGTCCGGGGGACGCGGCGGGCGTGGACGTGACGTCCTCCGGCAGCCCGCCCGTGCTCGCGGAGCCGCCCACCTTCCCCTCCAGCCCTCCGCCCTCCCCCAGCCCTCCGTCCACGGAGGCGCCCACCCAAGAAGCCACCCGAGAGCCCACCGAGGAGCCGTTCCGCCTCGCCGACCTCGACCTCCAGAGCACCGACCCGACGCCCCTCACTCCGTCGGCGCTGCTGCCGCAGTCCTTCAGGACCGCCAAGGGCGTGCGCTACACCCTCCGGGCGGGCGGCGTGTCCAAGTGCCCGGACGCCTACCCCGACAGCAACGTCCGCTCCGCGCTGCGCAAGGCGAAGTGCACCAAGATGATCAAGGGGGCGTACGTCAACCCGGGCGCGCCGGCGAACAAGCGGATCATGGTGTCCGTGTGGGTGGTGCCGCTGAAGAGCGACGAGCGGGCCGCCACCGCGTACGGTCGGCTGGAGGACGCCTACGCCGACGACTGGGGCATCGTGTGCCCCAAGAAGGGCCCAGGCTCCGGCCTCTGCCACACCACCTACTGGAACAACGCCCAGACGTGGGGCTGGGTCGGCTACACCCACCGCTATCTGCTGCACACCATGGCCATCTACACCAACCGCGCGAACTCCACCAAGGTGCGCCCCTGGCTCAAGGACGCCTCCAAGGCGGCGTTCAACGCGGTCGGCCCCATGGTCTACCACGACACGGACTGACGTTCCCGCAGCTCAGCGGGTATGAGACCGGCCAGTGCCCTCCGCGTGGGCACGGACAGGAGCGTACCCATGAAGATCGTGGTCATCGGCGGCACCGGCCTGATCGGCTCGAAGGTGGTGGAAAGGCTCACCCGGGAGGGGCACGAGGCGGTGGCCGCGTCGCCGAGAACCGGCGTCAACGCCCTGACCGGCGAGGGGCTGGAGCAGGCGCTGTCCGGCGCTCAGGTGGTGGTGGACGTCTCCAACTCGCCGTCGTTCGAGCGGGCGGAGGTCATGGAGTTCTTCGAGACCTCCACCCGCAACCTGCTCGCGGCCGAGGCGGCGGCGGGCGTGGGTCACCACGTCGCGCTGTCGGTGGTGGGCACCGAGCGGATGCCGGACAACGGCTACTTCGCGGCGAAGATCGCCCAGGAGCGGCTGATCGAGAAGTCGGGCATCCCGTACTCGCTGGTGCACGCGACGCAGTTCTTCGAGTTCGCGCGGGCCATCGCCGACGAGGCGACCGTGGACGGCGAGGTGCACGTCGCGCCGGTGCGCTTCCAGCCGATCGCGGCCGACGACGTCGCCGACGCGGTCGCCCGCGCCGCCGTGGACGCGCCGCTGAACGGCCGGGTCGAGGTGGGCGGGCCGGACCAGTACCGGATGGACGAGTTCTTCCGCGAGGCGCTGACCGCCTGGGGCGACCGGCGCCAGGTCGTCACCGACGAGCGGGCCCGCTACTTCGGCAGCGTGCCGGGCGAGCGGACGCTGGTGCCGGGCGACGGCGCACGCCTCGGCCGGCTCGGCTACCGCGACTGGCTCGCCCGCGAGCCCGCCGCGTGGCAGAAGGCACTCACGGTGGTGCAGGAGGTGCAGCCGCCGTTCATCCCGGCGGGAGCGCACGCGATGACGGTCGTCGTCGAGCACCCGCCCGGCTCCCCCGGCACGCCGCCGCACCGCCACTCCGGCCCCGCCTTCGGCTACGTCATCGAGGGCGAGATGCGGTTCGAGCTGGAGGGGGATCCGGAGCGCGTCCTCCGGGCCGGCGAGGCGTTCTGGGAGCCGGGCGGCGACGTCATCCACTACCAGGACGGCAACGCCCGTGACGACGTCCCGGTTCGCTTCACCGTCACCATGCTGTGCGAGCCGGACCGGCCGATGCTCGTCCTGGTCGAGGAGGAGGAGCTGGCCCGGCGCCGGCACCTGCGCGCGCCCCGCCCGTCCTGAGCGCTTGCCATGATGGGAGGGTGACCGTACAGGACGAGACCGCATCCCTGGTGGCTCGGCTGGAGTCGCTGCGCGGCCCGCTGACCGGCTACTGCTACCGCCTGCTCGGCGCGTCCGGCGAGGTCGACGACGCCGTGCAGGAGACCATGCTGCGGGCCTTCCGCGCGATCGGCGGCTACGACCCCGGCCGGGCCGCCCTGTCCACGTGGGTGCACAGGATCGCCACGAACGTCTGCCTCGACATGCTGCGGGGCGCCGAGCGGCGGGCGCTGCCGTGGGACATGGGGCCGGCCGCGACCGGCGGCGACCTCGGCGCTCCGCTGCCGCCCGGCCGGTGGGTGGAGCCTCCGGCGGGCCTCGGACCGGCGGGCGCGGACGATCCCGCGCACCTCGCGCTGCGGCACGAGACGCTGCGCCTGGCCTTCGTGGCCGCCCTGCAGTGGCTGCCGCCGCGTCAGCGGGCCGTGCTGGTGCTGCGGGACGTCCTCGGGTTCAGCGCGGCTGAGGCGGCCGAGGTCATGGAGACGTCGGTGGCGGCGGCCAACAGCGCGTTGCAGCGCGCGCGGGCGACGCTGGAGCAGCACAGGCCGCGCCAGGCCGACCCGCCGGAGCCGGCCGACCCGGCCCAGCGCGACCTGCTGCGCCGCTACGTGCGGGCCTTCGAGACGCACGACGTGCGCGGGCTGGTGGCCGTGCTGGCGGACGACGCCCGGTCGGGGATGCCGCCGTTCCCGTGGTGGCTGGACGGGCCGGCGAGCATCGCGGCGGTGCTGTCGGTCGCGGCCGACGCCTGCGCCGGGGACCGGCTCGTCCCGGGCGGGGTGGCCGGTGGGTGCTGGACGCTCGGCCAGTACCGGCCGGACGCGGGCGGGGCGCTCAGGCCGTTCGCGCTGCTGGTGCTGGAGCTGCGCGGCGGGCGGATCGGCGACATCGTCACCTACCTGGGGTACGGCGACCGCTTCGCCGCTCATGGCCTGCCCGCGGTTCTGGAGAACCGATGAGTCCGGCGGCCGGCGGTCGTACAAGAGGTGACACGTACGACCCGACCGGAAGGCCATGTCCATGTCACCGACCGACGCCGACCTGAGGCGGCACGTCCACGCCGAACGCGAGCGGCTGGCCGGGCTGCTCGCCGAGCTCTCGCCGGAGGGCTGGGGCAGCCCGTCGCTGTGCTCGGGCTGGCGGGTGCGCGAGGTCGTCGCGCATCTCACCGCGCCGTTCCGCACCAGCCTGCCCCGGCTCGTGGCGGGCCTGGTCGCGGCCCGTTTCTCCGTCGACCGCTACGCCGACCGGGCCGCCCGCGGCGACACCGCCCGCCTGTCCGACGCCGACCTGCTGGCGTGCCTGCGCGCGAACATCACCCACCCGTGGCGGCCACCGGGCGGCGGGGACGGCGGGGCGCTGGCCCACGACACCATCCACGGCCTCGACATCACCGAGCCGCTGGGCCTGCCCGCGCCGCCCGTCGAGCGGATCGCCCTCGTGCTGGCCGGTACGAACCCCCGCAACCTGTCCTACTTCGGCGTCGACCTCACGGGAGTGCAGCTGCGCGGCGCCGACGCCGACGTACGGGTGGGCACGGGCGAGCCGGTCGAGCTGCCGGCCAAGGACATCCTGCTGACCATCACCGGCCGACGTCCCCTGCCGTCCGTCACAACGTGACCGCCGCGGCCGTCCTGGCCTCGGCCAGGGCGGTCCGCTCCGCCTCCACCAGCCGCAGGCACGCGGCCGTCTCCTCCTCCACCCGCTGCTCGTCCCAGCCGAGCAGCCCGGCCATCAGCCGGGCGACCCGCGGCGCCGCCCGCTCGGCCAGCTCGCTCGACTCGATGAGCATCCGGGTACGCCGGGCGAGGACGTCCTCGGCGTGCACCGCGCCCTCGTGGGTGACGGCGTAGACGACCTCGGCCCGCAGCCACGGACCGGGCTCGATCAGCGGCTCGGCGAGCGAGCGGTCGCGGGCGAGGAGGTCGAGCACCTCCAGGGCGAGCGTGCCGTAGCGGCGGACGAGGTGGCGCACGGTCTCGGGTTCGAGGTCGTGGTCCTCGGCCAGCCGGCCGACGGACGCCTCCAGCGCGGGCAGCCCGTCCGCGCCGACCAGCGGCAGCCGGTCGGTGACCGAGGCGGGCACGTCGTAGCCTTCGAGCGCGACGTCGATCACGTCCCTGGCCATGATCCGGTACGTCGTGTACTTGCCGCCGGCGATCGCCGCCAGGCCGGGGACCGGCACGTCCACCACGTGCTCCCGCGACAGCTTCGCGGTGGGAGCGTTCTTCTCGGCGGCCACGAGCGGGCGCAGCCCGACGAAGAGGCCGACGACGTCGCTCCTGGTCAACGGCCTGACCAGCACCTCGTTGGCGTGGCGGAGGATGTAGTCGATGTCCTCGCCGGTGGCGGCGGGCTCGGCGCGCTCGCCGTCCCAGTCGGTGTCGGTGGTGCCGACGATCCAGCGGCGCCCAGTCCACGGGATGATGAACAGCACGCTCTTCTCCGTACGGATGATCAGGCCGGTCCGGGAGTCGATGGCCTCGCCGGGCACCATGATGTGCACGCCCTTCGACATCCTGACCTTGAAGGCGGGCTCGGCGCCGCCCGGGAGGCTGGTCACGGGGCCGGTCCACACGCCCGCGCACACGACCACGGCGTCGGCCGAGACGTCGATCTGCGCGCCGCTCTCCTCGTCGCGTACGCGGGCGCCGACGACGCGCTCGCCGAACTCGTCCCTGGTCAGCGCCACCACCGAGGTCCGGGTGGCGATGGCGGCGCCGTGCGCGGCCGCGGTGCGGGCCAGGGCGAGGGTGTGGCGGGCGTCGTCCACCTGCGCGTCGTAGTAGATGACGCCGCCGCTCAGCACGTCGGTCCGCAGGCCGGGCACCAGGCGGCGGGCCGCCTTCGGCGACAGGTTGCGGTGCCGGGGCATCGGGTGGCGCACGCCCTCCAGGGCGTCGTACAACGTCAGGCCGGCCGCCACGTACGGCTGCTCGATCACCCGGTGGCGCACGGGGTAGAGGAACGTGACCGGCCGCACCAGGTGCGGGGCCAGCCGCGCGACCAGCAGGTCGCGCTCCTTCAGCGCCTCGCGCACCAGCTTGAAGTCGAACTGCTCCAGGTAGCGCAGCCCGCCGTGGATCAGCTTGCTGGACCGGCTCGACGTGCCGGACGCGAGGTCGCGGCTCTCCACGAGGGCGACCCGCAGCCCGCGCGAGGCCGCGTCGAGGGCCGCGCCCGCCCCCGTCACCCCACCGCCCACCACCAGGACGTCGAAGGTCTGCGCCCGGAGCCGGTCGAGGCATTCCTGGCGGTCACGCGCGTCGAGCGCCCCGGTGATTCCCATCGCCTTGTCCTCACTTTCCGTAACTGATCACATTCGCACTGTATGCCTTCCCTGGAAGGGGGAAGGCTCACCTCAGCCGGAAAGGGAGCCGGGAAGGGGACCCAGGAAGGGGGCGGGGTGGCGCTGAGCAGCAGGAGGTTGGCCGGCGAGATGATCGCCGAGTTCGCTGGGACGATGGTGCTCATCGTGTTCGGCGTGGGCGTCGTCGCGCAGGTGGTCGCGGCCGAGCTCGGGGACCACGACAGCATCTCCTGGGCCTGGGGCATCGGCGTCGCGCTCGGCGTCTACGTCGCCGGCCGCACCACGGGCGCGCACCTCAACCCGGCGGTGACACTGGGGTTCGCGCTCTTCCGCGGGTTCGAGTGGCACAAGGTGCTGCCGTACGTGGTGGCGCAGACCGCGGGCGCCTTCGTCGGCGCGCTGCTGATCCGCTGGAACTACACCGAGGTGCTCACCGCCGTCGATCCCGGGCACACGCTCAAGACGCAGCTGGTGTTCTCGACGCTGCCGGGCAACGGCACGCTGCCGGTCGGCCAGTGGGGCGCGCTGCGCGACCAGATCATCGGCACCGCCGTGCTGCTCTTCGTCATCTTCGCGCTGTCCGACACGCGCAACATGGCGCCCGGCGCGAACATGGGACCGTTCGTCATCGGCCTGCTCATCGTCGGCATCGGCATGGCGCTCGGCGCCGACGCCGGCTACGCGATCAACCCGGCCCGCGACTTCGGGCCGCGCCTGGCGAGCTTCCTCACCGGCTACCGCGGCGCCTGGCGCGACCAGTACGGCGACCTCTACTTCTGGGTGCCCATCGTGGGCCCGCTGATCGGCGGTGTGCTCGGCGCGGGCCTCTACCAGGCGCTCATCGCCCGCCACCTCCCCCGCGACGAGGACCGCGACACCGTCAAGCCGTCCGACTGAGGGAGTACGACATGCCTGACTTCGTGGGCGCCGTGGACCAGGGCACGACGAGCACCCGCTTCATGATCTTCGACAGGGACGGCGCCGAGGTCGCCAAGTTCCAGTTCGAGCACGAGCAGATCATGCCCAGGGCGGGCTGGGTGGAGCACAACCCCATCGAGATCTGGACCAGGACCGCCGCCGTGATCCAGACGACGCTCCAGCGCTCCCGGCTGCAGGACAGCGACCTCGCCGCGATCGGCCTCACCAACCAGCGCGAGACCACCGTCGTGTGGGACCGGCGCACCGGACGGCCGTACTACAACGCCATCGTCTGGCAGGACACCCGCACCGACGAGATCGCCGCCGCACTGGACCGGGACGGCCGGGGCCAGGTCATCCGCGACCGTACGGGGCTGCGGCCGGAGGCGTACTTCTCGGGCGGCAAGATCCAGTGGATCCTGGAGAACGTCGACGGCGTGCGCGAGGCGGCCGAGCGCGGCGAGGCCGCCTTCGGCACCACCGACACCTGGACGCTGTGGAACCTGACCGGCGGGCGCAAGGGCGGCGTGCACATCACCGACGTGACCAACGCCAGCCGCACCATGCTGATGGACCTCGACACGCTCGACTGGGACGACGAGCTGCTGTCGTTCTTCGGCGTGCCGCGCGCGATGCTGCCGGAGATCCGCCCGTCGTCCGACCCCGCCGCCTACGGCACCTCCTACCGCTACGGCCCGGTCGGCGGCGAGGTGCCGATCACCGCGATCCTCGGCGACCAGCAGGCCGCCACGGTCGGCCAGGTCTGCTTCTCGCCCGGCGAGGCCAAGAACACCTACGGCACCGGCAATTTCCTGCTGCTCAACACCGGCACCGACCGGGTGCGCTCGGAGAGCGGCCTGCTCACGACCGTCGCCTACAAGTTCGGCGACGAGCCGGCCGTCTTCGCGCTGGAGGGCTCCATCGCGGTCACCGGCTCGGCCGTGCAGTGGCTGCGCGACCAGCTGCACGTCATCAGCACGGCGGCGCAGAGCGAGACGCTGGCGCGGCAGGTGACCGACAACGGGGGCGTGTACTTCGTCCCGGCCTTCTCGGGGTTGTTCGCGCCGTACTGGCGGGCCGACGCGCGGGGCGCGATCGTCGGTCTGTCGCGCTTCAACACCGCCGCCCATCTCGCGCGGGCCACGCTGGAGGCCATCTGCTACCAGAGCCGCGACGTGGTCGAGGCCATGCAGCGCGACTCCGGGGTGGTGCTGGACGTGCTCCGCGTGGACGGCGGCGTGACCGCGAACGCCCTGTGCATGCAGCTCCAGTCCGACATCCTCGGGGTGCCGGTGAGCCGGCCGGTGGTGGCGGAGACGACCGCGCTCGGGGCGGCGTACGCGGCCGGGCTGGCGGTGGGCTACTGGCGCGACCAGGACGAGCTGCGCTCCCACTGGGCCGAGGACCGCCGGTGGGAGCCCACGTGGAGCGAGGAGCAGCGCGAGCGCGGGTACGCCGGCTGGAAGAAGGCCGTCTCCAAGTCCGTCGACTGGCTGTGACGGGCGGCCCGGCGAACCGGGGCGGGTCCTTCGTCATCGGCGGAGCCATTCGCCGTAGGTGGTGGCAGTGATCACGGCGCCTTCGCCGGCGACGAGGGCGCGGCCCTGGGCGGCGGCGTACAGGCCGGCGCCGTCGTCGGTCACCACGGTGCGGTGGTCGCCGCGGGCGGCGAGGGTGATCCGGCCCAGCTCGTCCAGCGGGAACACCTCGGGGCCCGCGAGGTCGATGGTGCCGCGCAGCGGCGTCCCCACGACGACGCCGGCGACCACCCGGGCGACCTCGTCCCCGGCCACCGGCTGCAGGAGGGTGGGAGGCAGGCGGACGGTGTCCTCGTCGGACGTCCAGGACACCACCGTGTCGATGAACTCGAAGAACTGCGTGGAGCGCACGATCGAGTAGGGCACCGGGCCCGCCTTGAGCAGGTCCTCCTGGAGCACCTTCGCGCGGTAGTAGGCCAGGCCGGGCACTTGGTCGGCGCCCACGATGGACAGGATGACCGCGTGCCCGACCCCGGCGGAATCAGCGGCGGCCAGCAGGTGGCCCACGGTGGCGCGGAAGAAGGCGGGCGAGGTGTCGTCGAAGGCCGGCGGCTTGGTCAGGTCGACGACGGCGTCCGCGCCCGCCAGCGCCTCCGGCAGGCCCTGCCCGGTGAGCAGGTCGACGCCGGTGGCGCGCGAGCGCGGCACCGCGTCATGACCGGCCGCGGTCAGCAGCCGGACCAGGCGGGACCCGATGAGGCCGGTCCCTCCGACGACGACGATCCTCATGTGCGGCAGCCTTTCCTTGACAAACGGCCTCGACAGGCGTTCACCATGATCTCAACACGGCGGACGCATGACCGGCAGCGTCACCTCCATGACGAAGGAGTCCCTGTGACAGCCACGAAACCCTCAGTCACCCTTCTCATTCTCTCGTTATGCCTGGCCCTCACGCCGGCCGCCCCCGCCGGGGCCGCGGTCAGCGGGCCGCCCGTCATCGACGCCCCGGTGTTCAACGACCCGACCGTGGACTCGGGCGTCGCCCACAGCCCGAGCGAGCGGCAGTCGGCCGTCATGGACCAGCTCATCAGGCTCATCAAGGCGGTGCCCGCGGGCGGCGAGATCCGCTTCGCGATGCACCAGTTCGTCCCCGGCGACCGGTCGAGCGAGGTCGCCGCGGAGCTGGCCGCCGCGCACACCAGGGGCGTCGGCGTGCAGGTCGTGCTCGACAGCCAGGACGACGGGCGCAACGACGCCGTCTTCGCCCAGCTCGGCGCCGCCCTCGGCACCACCGAGACGGCCCGCTCGTGGGTCGTGCGCTGCGAGTACCCGGACGAGAGCGCCGACCGGGGCTGCATCGCCAGGGACTATCTGCACGCCAAGTTCGCCACCTTCTCCAGCGTGGTGGCCGGGGGTGTCACGTACCAGAAGGTCGTGTTCCAGACGTCGTCCAACCTGTCGGACTGGTACCTGTACAACTCCTACAACGACAGCTTCACGGTCAGCGACGCCGTGACCTACGACGGGTACGTCACGTACTTCAAGGACCTGCGGGCCCGGCGCATGCAGCCCGTGAATCCGGACTACTTCTGGACGACGCCGACCGGCACGGCGTACAAGGCCCACTTCTTCCCGCGCAGCTCGGCCGGCGGCGACCCGATCGCCAACGTGCTGAAGCTGGTCAAGTGCAGCTACAAGGACGCCGGGGGCGTCACCCGCCAGACCGACATCCGCCTGGCGCTGACCGCCTTCAACTACAACCGCAAGGCGATCGTGGACGAGCTGCTGCGGCTGCGCGGCGAGAACTGCTGGATCGACGTCGTCTACTACGACGGCACCGGCGTCACCTCCTACATCAGGGACCGTCTCGCCGAGCGGGCGTCGAACGGCAAGTACCTCCAGGTCACGCCGTGCCGCTTCACGGTGGGCGACCGGTCGGTGGTGACGCACACCAAGATCATGATGATCGACGGGTTCTACGACGACGACATCACGCCGCGCGTCTACACCGGCAGCGCCAACTTCACGACCCTGGAGAACTCCGACGACTCCATGCTGCGGATCGCCGGCCGGGGCGTGCACGACCAGTACCTGTCGTGGTTCCACGGGCTGCGCCGCGCCTGCGGCGGGCCCTGATTCCTTGTGCTCACCTGGCGGGGACACCGGGGCGGTCGCGTGGGATGATGACGGCGCCATGTCGATCGCCGCACCAGCCACCGCCGGGCCTGTCTCCGGGCCTGTTTCCGGGCCGGCCGGCTTCGCGTTGCGCGCGCTGCGGGCCGCCGTATTCGCGGCGGTCTCGCTGCTGCTCGGCCTGGTGGCCCACCTGCTGGCGGGCGGTCCGGTGGCGGCGGGCTGGCTGCTGCCGGCCTGGGGCGTCGCGTTCGGTCCCGCGTACGTGCTGGCGGGGCGGGAACGGGCGCTGCCGGTCATCGTGACGACGCTGGCGGCCGCGCAGGTCGCGCTGCACCTGCTGTTCTCCTCGGCGCACGCGGTGGAGGCGGCGGTCGCCGGGCACCACCACGCCGCCCAGGGTGGGCTGGTGCCGGACGCCGGCATGCTGGTCATGCACGCCTGGGCGGTCCTGCTGACCTCGACGTGGCTGGCCCGCGGCGAGGCGGCGCTCTGGGCGGTGCTGCGCCGGCTGGCCGTCCGGCTGTTCGCCGCGGTCGTCGCCGTCGTCGTCCCGGCCGCCCGGCCGCTGATCGCCGCGCCGGTCCGGGAGCCGATGGTCCTGCGGCCGGTTCTGCTCGGGCATGAGATGGGCCGGCGCGGCCCGCCCTTCGGCCGCGCCGTCCCCGCGTCCGCCTGACCCGCTCCGCGGAGCGCGTCCGGCCGGTCTGTTCTCCTGTCACGCCCCTGGTCCAGGGGTGTCCTCGGCGTGCGCGCCCGCAGCGGCGGCCGCCGGGCCACATCATCGTTCCGGTTTGAGCCGGATGAAGGGCTTTGTCATGTTCTCGCGTATCACCGTCGCCGGTCTCGCCGTCGTCGTGCTCACCGCCTGCGGCGGTTCGCCGCAGCAGGCCGCGCCGGCCGTACCCGCCGCCGCCACCGCCACTCCCCCGGCCGCGCAGGCCGGGCCCGCGCTCTCCATCACCGACCCCTGGGTCAAGACCGCGAAGAAGGGCATGAGCGCCGCCTTCGGCACCCTGGTCAACAACTCCGGCACGGACGTGGTCGTGGTGTCGGGCGCCACGCCGCTGTCGCCGGCGGTCGAGCTGCACGAGGTGGTGGAGTCGGCGGGCAAGTCGGTCATGCGGCCCAAGGAGGGCGGTTTCGTGATCCCCGCGCACGGCAGCCACGAGCTCAAGCCGGGCGGCGACCACATCATGCTGATGGACCTCGCCCAGGAGGTACGGCCGGGCGACGAGATCAGCTTCACCCTCACGCTGAAGGACGGCGGCACGTTCGCCTTCAAGGCCCTCGGCAAGGACTTCGCCGGGGCCAAGGAGGACTATCAGCCGGGCATGGACATGGGTTCCGGCGAGGGGCACTGAGGTGGGCACCGGCATGGGTATCGGCGTGGGTATCGGCGCGGGTCCCGACATGGGCGCCTACGGGGACGGCCACATGGGCGCCGGCATGGGTGCCTGCGGGGACGGCGACATGGGCACCGACATGGGTGCCGGCTGGGGTGGCGAGCATGGGTGAGCGGCAGGCCCCCGGTGGGGGCGGGCGCCGGCTGACCCGGCGCGGCCTGTTGAGCGGCGGCGCGCTGGCCGCCGCCGGCGCGGTGGCCGGCGGAGCGGCGGTGGCCGGCGGCGCGGCGGCCGGTGCGCCGCCGGCGAGCGCTTCCCCAGCGACCCCTGCGACCCCTGCGACCCCTGCGGCCCCGTCGCCCGCGGCGCCCGCGAACACGCCCGACGGTGGCGCGGTGGTGCCCTTCCACGGGCCGCACCAGGCCGGGGTGGCCACGCCGCCGCAGGCCCACGCCGTCTTCGTCGCCTTCGACCTGCGCAAGGGCGTCGGCAAGGAGGCGCTGGCGCGGATGATGCGGCTGCTGACCGACGACGCCCGCCGCCTCACCCAGGGGCGGCCCGCGCTGGCCGACACCGAGCCGGAGCTGGCGGCGCTGCCCGCCCGGCTGAGCGTGACGTACGGTTTCGGTCCCGGGCTCTTCGACGCCGCCGGCGTGGACGAGCACCGGCCGGAGTCCGTGGCGGCGCTGCCCGCGTTCAAGATCGACAAGTTGCGGCGGGAGTGGAGCGGCGGCGACCTGCTCGCGCAGATCTGCGCCGACGACCCGCTCACCGTGGCCCACGCCCTGCGCATGATCGTCAAGGACGCCCGCGCGTTCGCCGAGGTCCGCTGGACCCAGCGCGGGTTCCGGCGCGCCGCGCACAGCCAGCCAGGCGGCACGACCCAGCGCAACGTGATGGGGCAGCTCGACGGCACGGTCAACCTGGTCCCCGGCACGCCGGACTTCGACCGGGCGGTGTGGATCGGGGAGGGCCGCCTGAGCGGCGGCACCACCCTGGTCCTGCGGCGCATCCGGGCCGAGATGGAGACCTGGGACGCCGCCGACACCACGGCCAAGGAGTTCACCGTGGGCCGCCGCCTGTCCGACGGGGCACCGCTGACCGGGCGGAACGAGCACGACGAGCCGGACTTCGACCGGCTCACCCCGGTCGGCTTCCCGGTCATCTCCGAGTACGCCCACATCCGCCGCGCCCACGTCGCCGACCCGGGGCTGCGCATGCTGCGCCGGGTCTACAACTACGACGAGGGCGTGGGGGCCGACGGGACCGCCGACTGCGGGCTGCTGTTCGCCGCCTACCAGGCCGACATCGCCCGCCAGTTCCTCCCGGTCCAGCGGCGGCTGGCCGAGGCGGACCTGCTCAACGAGTGGACCACGCCGATCGGCTCGGCCGTCTTCGCCATCCCGCCGGGCTGCGGCCCGGACGGCTGGATCGGCCAGACCCTGCTGAGCTGAGCGGCTCCCCGGACAGGGCCCGGCGGCGGCGTGACGAGCATCACCGCCGCCGGAGCCCTCCGGGATGTCACGGGGCCCGGCCCGCCACCGTCTTGTTTACAGGCAAGGTTAAGGGGGCCTCAGATGCGTTCCTCGGTGGCCGGGCGCCGCTCGTTCCGGTTCTCGCACTGGTCGTTCATGTTCGCGGAGATCGCCGTCTGGTCGTTCGCCGTCCTGCTGGTGACCGGGGCGGTGCTCATGGTGTTCTACGACCCGGGCATGGCCCGGGTGACCTACGACGGCTCGTACGGCCCGCTGCGCGGGCTCCTCGTCAGCCGGGCCTTCGACTCGGCCATGCACCTCAGCCTGGAGGTGCGCGGCGGCCTGCTCATCCGCCAGATGCACCACTGGGCGGCGCTCGTGTTCGTGGCCGCCGTCGCGCTGCAGCTGCTGCGCATGTTCCTCACCGGCGCGTTCCGCAGCCCGCGTACCCGGCAGTGGCTGATCTGGGTGACGCTGCTAGGGCTGGCGATGGCCGCGGGCGAGACGGGCAACGCCCTGCCGGACGACAACCTGTCGGGCGGCAGCCTGTGGCTGATCCTGTCGGTGGTGCAGTCGATCCCCGTGATCGGCTCCTGGGTGGGTGCGCTGCTGTTCGGGCCGGAGTTCCCCGGCGATCGGGTCATCCCGGTCATGTACGGCCTGCACCTGGTGATCCCGCTCGTCATGGTCGCGCTGCTGGTCGTCCGCGAGCTGCTGGTGCGCCGGCACGGCCACTCCCGGTTCGTCGCCTCGCTGCCGGAGCGGCGCGGCGCCCGTCCGCTGATGGCCGCCGCGACGACCGGCATGCTGATCATCCTCGGGTTCGGCTTCCAGATCGCGCCCATCTGGCTGTACGGCCCCGCCATGCCGTCACAGATCTCAGCGGGCTCGGTCCCCGACTGGTACATGGGGTTCCTCGACGGCGCCCTGCGGATCATGCCCGGCTGGGAGCTCACCGTCGGCGGCCACACGCTCAGCCTCGCGGTCCTCGTACCGACGCTGGTGGTCCCCGGGGTGTTCTTCACCGCCCTGGCCGCCTACCCCACGGCCGAACGCCTCCTCGCCGCGCGCCGCGGCAGGCCGGTCGCCGGCCGGGACGTGCTCGACCGGCCGAGGGAGACGCCGGTGAAGACGGGCCTCGCGGTCGCCGGCGTCACGTTCTACGGCCTGCTGTGGGCGGCCGCCGCCAACGACCAGCTCGCCCACCAGTTCCACCTCACCGTGAACGCCGTGACCGTCTTCTTCAGGTACGCCGTGGTCATCGGGCCCGTCGTCGCCTTCGCCATCACCCGGTGGCTGTGCCTCGCCCTCCAGCAGACGGAGCGCGAGACCGCCGAGCACGGCGTGGAGACCGGCATCATCGTGCGCTCCCCCGACGGCGGCTTCCACGAGCGGCTCGCCCCGGCGGATCGTGGAGCGGGTCAGTTGGCGGCGAAGAGCTGAGCACTCACGGGCGGGAGGCCGCCGAGCACGGCCGTCAGGCGGACTCCTGCTCCCACACGAAGCCGTCCGGGTCGGTGAAGGGCCCGGCGTCGCCGCCGATCACCAGGCCGTGCGAGCCGCTGCCCTCCTGCGGGACGCCGGCGTCCTTGGCGAGCGCGCGGCGCGGGTAGAGCGCCAGCGTGACGGCCGACGACGGGGTGGCGAACTCGACGTACTTGCCGCCGAAGCTCTTGGCCACGGCCAGGCCGCGCCCGGTGTAGAAGCGCTTGCTCGCCTTGACGTCGGCCACGCCCAGCAGCAGCGCGACCTGGCCGACCCGGCGGGTGACGGGGGCGGTGTCCTTCTTGGCCGAGCTCGCGATCTTGCAGATGGCGCCGTCCGGGGCACGGACGATGGCGCCGTAGCCCCAGAAGCTCTTCGCGGCCGGCTTGAGCGTCGTCGCGCCGGCGTCCAGGGCGGCGGCGACGAAGGCGTCCACGTCGCCCGGCTGGGACACCACGAGGGACAGCGCGAACCCGCGGAAACCGTCCGCCGGCGACTGCGCGGCCCTGAGCCGCACGTACGGGCTCAGGCCGAAGGCGTCGTAGAAGGCGCTCGCGGCGGCCGGGTCGGGAACTTCGAGGGTGACGGTGCTGAAGGCGGTCATGACGGTTCGCCTTCTGATGGGGGCTTACTGGTCCTGGAGGAGGCCGAGGACGTTGCCGTCGGGGTCGGTGACCGTGGCCACCCGGCGGCCGCCGCCGACCTCGTGCGCCGCCTCCCGCACCACGGCCCCGGCGGCGGTGAGCTCGGCCAGCTTGGCGTCGAGGTCCTGGACGTGCCAGTACGCCACCGGCGTCGTCATGGCCTGCGGCCCGCCGCCCGGGACCAGCCCGATGTGCTGGCCCTCGGCCTCGAAGCCGACGTAGTAGGGCGAGTCGGCCTGCGGCTGTACGCCGAGCAGGGCCGCGTACACCGTCTTGGCCCTCGCCAGGTCGGACACCGGGTGCAGCACGGTCTTGATGCCGGAAGTGCCGGTCATGGTCGCTCCTCGTGGTCGTGGGTCGCGTTCGACCCGCTTTCTGCCTGGTCACAGCTTGGCCGCCGGCCCGGCCCCGCCACATCCGTGGTGACCACGGATTCCCGGTACGTACCGAGGTACGGGAAACTAGGACAGTGGTGACACAAGCGGCAGCCGCCGAGATCTCCCCTCGGGAAGCCGAGGTGCTGGAGCTCGTCGGCGACCACCTCAGCAACGCCGAGATCGCGGCCCGGTTGTGCATCTCGATCCGGACCGTGGAGAGCCACGTCTCCTCGCTGCTGCGCAAGCTGGAGGTGCCGGACCGCCGGGCCCTCGCCCGCCGCGCGCCCGTCCGGGGCGGCGCCGTCCCGGACCGTCCGGCGGCAGTCCTGCCGGCCCCGCTGACCTCGTTCGTCGGCCGGGCCGGTGAACGGGCCGAGCTGGCCGCGCTGCTCAAGGAGCACCGGCAGGTCACCGCGGTCGGCCCCGGCGGGGTGGGCAAGACCCGGCTGGCGCTGGCGGTGGCGGCGGATGCCGCCGGCGTCCACCCCGACGGCGTGTGGTTCGCCGACCTGGTGCCGGTCACCGATCCCGGCATGATCGCCGCCGCCGTGGCCGGCGCGCTCGGCCTCGGCGAGCAGCCCGGCCGCGACCTGGCCGAGTCCGTGGCCGCCGCGCTCGCCGACCGGGACGCGCTGGTCGTCCTGGACAACTGCGAGCACGTGCTGGACGGGGTGGCGCCGTTCGTCGAACGGCTGCTGGCCAGGTGCCCGCGCCTGACGGTGCTGGCGACCAGCCGGGCACGGCTGATGGTGCCGTTCGAGCGGGTTTATCCAGTTCCGCCGCTGTCGCTGGCCGCCGAGGGCGACTCGGACGCGGTCACGCTGTTCATGGAGCGGGCGGCGGCGGTCGGCCGGCCGCTGGACGCCGCGCTGCGCGGCCAGATCGCCGCCGTCTGCGCGCGGCTGGACGGGATGGCGCTGGCGATCGAGCTGGCCGCGGCCCGCTGCCCCACGCTCGGGCTGGACGGCATCGCCGCCGCCCTGTCCCACCCGTTGCGGATGCTCACCGGCGGCTCCCGCGCCGACGAACGGCACCGGTCGGTACGGGCGGCGCTGGACTGGAGCCACGCCCTGCTGGAACCGGCCGACCGGATGCTGCTGCGCCGGGTGTCGGTGTTCGCGGCGCCGTTCACCGCCACCGCGGCTGCGGAGGTGGCCGGGGTCGAGGAGGGCCTGGTCGCCGACGGGCTGGCCCGGCTCGCCGAGCAGAGCCTGCTGGTGGTCGCGGCGGCGCCGGGCGGCACCGAGTACCGCGCGCTGGAGACCATCCGCCAGTACGCCGCCGAACGCCTCGCCGAGGCCGGCGAACCGGACGAGGTCCGCTCCCGGCACCTGCGCTGGTGCCTGACACGGGCCACCGAGCTGGAGGCGGCCGAGCGGCCGGACTGGCGGGCCAGGTTCGACCAGGTCGCCGACGACCTGCGCGCCGCCCTGACCTGGGCGGCCGAGCGGCCGGAGCGGCGCGCGGACGCCTTCGGGCTCGCCCGCCGGCTGGCGGAGCTGGCCTTCACCCGCAACCTGACCGGCGAGTCCCAGCGCCGCTTCGAACAGGCGGCGGCACTCGCGTCCGGTCCCGCCGAGAGCGCGGCGATGCTCCGGCAGGCCGCCGCCGTCGCCGGCTGCCGGGCGGCGGGCGACGACATGCACCGCCTACGCCTCGCCGCCGCGACGGCCGCCCGTGACGCCGGCGACCCGGCCGGGGCCGCCGTGGACCTGGCGACCGCCGCGACGATGTCGTTCCGGTACTGGGCCACGTTCGTCCGGGTGCCGTCCCGCGAGGAGGCCCTCACCCTGATGACCGCCGCGCGAAAGGCCGCCGCCGGCGACGCGACCGCGCAGGCGGCGCAGGCGGCGCAGGGCGACGGCCCGGCCGCACTGGCCGCTGGCGACCCGGCCACGCCGTCCGGCGGCGGCCCCGCCGCGCCGGCCGATGGCGACCCCGCCACGCCGGCCGATGGCGACCCCGCCACGCCGGCCGACGGCGGCCCCGCCGCGCTGGCCGCGTTGGCGTTGGCCGAGGCGGCCGTGGTCACCGACGCGTTCGGGGCCGTACAGGGCCCCGCCGACAACGTCGCGGTACCGGAGACGATCGCGTGCGCCGAGCGGGCGGTCGAGCTGGCCGCCCGGACCGGCGACCCGCTCGCCGAGTCCGCCGCACTCGACGCGCTCACCTGCGCGCACATCTGGGCCGGCGACACCTTCGCCGCCGCCGCCAGATCCCGCCGCCGGGTCACGCTCCTGTCGTCCCTGCCGCCCTCGCCGGCCGTCACCCACGAACTGATCGACGCACTCGGCATGGTCACCGAGGCCGCACTGGGCGCGGGTGACGTGCCGGACGCCTGCCGATGGGCCCGGCAGCTCGACGCGCACCCGTCGCTGGCGGAGGTCGGTCACCGGGCGCCGCTGATGGTGGACGCGCTGGCGGGCAACATCGAGGAGGTGCTGACCGGCAGCGTACGACTGCTCGACGCCTGGCGACGAGCGGGCAGCCCGGCGCGAGCCCACCTCGGGCCGGCGGTGGCCGCCGTGGCGATGGTCCACGGCCTGCGTGACGACCACGACGCCCAGCGCGACTGGCGGGAGATCCTGGACCGGCTGGACGTATCGCCTGAGCGCGCCCACGGCTACGCGGCGGTCTTCGAGGGCATGCTGCTGCTGCACCGCGGGCAGGCGCGGGAGGCGCTGGAGCGGATGGCCCCCGAGGCGAGCGAGGTCTGGAAGTGGGTGACCTGGATCTGGCACCACTGGTACGTCGCCCTCCGCACCGAGGCCGTCGTCCTCGCCGGCGACCCCGGCGCTCGCCGCCACGTGGCCGAGGCGCGCGCCGCCGTGGCCGGAAACCCGGTCGCCGAGGCCCTCGTGGCGCGGGCCGCCGCCGTACTCGACGGCGACCGGGACGCGCTGCTCGCCACGGCGGCCGCCTTCGACGCGGCCGGCTGCCCCTACCAGTCCGCGCGGACCCTGCTGCTCGCCGGCGGGGAGCACGCCGGACGCGGGACGGTCGCACTCGCCGCCCTCGGCCTCGCGCCGAAGGCGGTCAACATCTGGTGAGCCCGTTCAACTTCGGCTCGGCCGGGAACAGTACGGTGTCCGCGTCCATCTCCCCGGACGCGACGCGAACACCCCCGACGACCGACTGAGGAGCAGACTTGACCGCCCCCGCGCCCACGTCCCAGCAGCAGGAGATCGCCAAGGAGCTCCAGGTGAGCGCGTCCTTCGAGGCCGCGGCGGAGGTCGAGCGCCGGGTGGCCTTCCTCGCCGCGCAGCTCACCGCCTCCGACCGGCGCGCGCTGGTGCTCGGCATCAGCGGCGGCGTCGACTCCACCGTGGCGGGCCGGCTGTGCCAGCTCGCTGCCGAACGGGTCCGCGAGGCCGGGCGGGAGGCGACGTTCATCGCGATGCGGCTGCCGTACGGCGTGCAGGCCGACGAGCGGGACGCCCAGCTCGCCCTGGAGTTCATCCGGCCCGACCGGGTCATGACGGTGGACGTGAAACCCGCGAGCGACGCCTCACTGGAGGGCGTGCTGGCCGCCGGCCTGGTCTTCCGCGACGAACGGCACCAGGACTTCGTGCTCGGCAACGTCAAGGCCCGCCAGCGCATGATCGTCCAGTACACGGTGGCCAACGCGCACGACGGCCTGGTGGTCGGCACGGACCAGGCCGCCGAGGCCATCTCCGGCTTCTACACGAAATATGGTGACGGCGCGGCCGACGTGGTCCCGCTCGCCGGCCTCACCAAGCGCCGGGTGCGTGCCGTCGGCGAGGCGCTGGGCGCGCCGGCCGCCCTGGTGTGCAAGGTCCCGACCGCCGACCTGGAGACGCTGAACCCCGGCGTGGCCGACGAGGAGGTGCTCGGCGTCTCCTACGACACCATCGACGACTTCCTGGAGGGCAGGCCGGTCGACGACGCCGCCCTCACCGTGCTGATCGACCGCTACCGGCGCACCGAGCACAAGCGCCGCCCGCCGATCACGCCCTGAGCCTCCGCCCCGGAGCTCACTTGCCCACGCCGATCACGCCCTGAGCCTCCTCCGGCCCGGGACTCAGTTGCCCACGCCGGTCACGCCCTGAGCCTCCTCCGGTCCGGGGCTCAGTTGCCCACGCCGAGCCCGGCCATGAACGCCGCCGGGTACCGGTCGCCGCGCGCCGCGCCCGGCGGCACCGCCTTCTCGATCGCGGCGAGGTCGTCGGCGGTGAGCCGGAGCTCGGCGGCGGGCAGCGCCTCGGCCAGCCGCTCGCGGGTACGCGCGCCGACCAGCGGCACGATGTCCTCGCCCTGCGCGGCCACCCAGGCGATGACGAGCTGCGCCACGGTGCAGCCCTTGGCCTCGGCGACCCGGCGCAGCTCGGCCACGAGGGCGAGATTGTGCTCCACGTTCCCGCTCGCGAACCGGGGGCCGAAGGCGCGGCTGTCGCCGGGCCCGGCGGCGCGGCCGGCGGTCCAGTGCCCGGAGATGAGGCCGCGCCCGAGGACCCCGTACGCGGTCAGCCCGATCCCGAGCTCCCGCAACGTGGGCAGGACGTCCGCCTCGACGGCGCGGGAGATCACCGAGTACTCGATCTGCAGGTCGGCGATCGGGTGCACGGCGTGCGCCCGGCGGATCGTGGCCGCGTCGACCTCCGAGAGCCCGATGTGCCGGACGTACCCGGCGTCCACCAGCTCCTTGATCGCGCCCACCGTCTCCTCGATCGGCACCGCCGGGTCCAGCCGGGCCGGGCGGTAGATGTCGACGTGGTCGGTGCCGAGCCTGGTCAGCGAGTGCGTCAGGAAGTTCTTCACCGCCTCGGGACGGGCGTCGTTCCCGCCGAACCCGCCACCCGGCCGCAGCAGCATGCCGAACTTCACGCTCAGCGCGTAACTGTCGCGGGCCCGGCCGCGCAGCGCCTCGGCGAGCAGCAGCTCGTTGTGGCCCGCGCCGTAGAAGTCGCCGGTGTCGATCAGGGTGACGCCGGCCTCCAGCGCGGCGTGCACGGTGGCGATGCTCTCCGCGCGGTCGGCCTCGCCGTACGCGCCCGACATGCCCATCGCGCCGAGACCCAGCGTGGAGACGGCCGGCCCGGTGCTTCCCAGGGTTCGCGTCCGCATCAGGTTTCTCCTTGTCGTCACGTTGTTTCCGTCCCTCCCCACCCTGGTCCGGGTCCGGGACGGGCGGAAGCGGAGCGTTCATCATGGGAGCGCCCCTCCCTGTCATCGGGGGAGGGTGCAGTGACCTGCGCTGCACGAGTCCCGCTGTCAGGGCACGCCGACCACGGTCAAGCAGCAGGTGCCGAGCGGCGTCTACGGCACGCCGGCCCAGGCCGGGCACGCCCCCGCGGCCGTCGCCCGCCGCACGGTCCGGGGCGCGTTCCGCGACCGGTGGGGCGGCCTCCCCCCGCAAGTGACCATGAATAAGGCGAGGCGCTGAAAGCTGTTCCCAGCACCTCACCTTGCGCGCGACACTGACCATCAAGCCAGGTCAGGTAGGCCGGGAGCGGTCACCATAAGGAGCATCCCGCGCATGCCGGAAGGTGACGACACCGGCGGACGCGAAAATCATCCTCCGTCTACCGCTCCTCGGCGTCGCTCCCGCAAAGCCTTCCAGTAGGCCGCGCACACCTGCGCCACCATCACGACCGCGCAGAACGCGGCCGAGCCCACCAGCAGGACGCTGCCAAAAGCCCCAGTGCCCAACCTCTGGCCGTACGGGGAGCCGTTGCCGCTCACAACGCTCGCGGCATCGACGACCAAGTCCACCACGAACCCCCACAGAGTCCGCACGGTGGAGAGGCCGTCAAAGATCATGACGCCCACGGCGGTCAGGGAGAAGAGGTAGATCCAAAGGCCGAAGTAAAGGGCCATCCCGACCAGGTAAACCCCCGCTAAGGCACCCTTCCGTAGACGCTGGGAACCTGCCATGGCACCCTCCCTCAGGGACCGCGACGGCGTAGTGACGGTATGCCCACTCGCCGACTGCTCCAAGCCCCGCGTCGATCTGGCCCGACAGCTTCGCCCGCGCTCATCCGCAGCCGGCCCACCGGTCCGGCCACGCGGATCTTGTCCAGGACGGTGGTGAATCGTGGACAGTCGGCGGCTTGGCCGGGCATGAGCACGAAGACCAGCGGCAGCCCGGCGGCATCGACCGCGGCATGGATCTTGTTGCTCAGCCCGCCCCGGAATCGGCCGAGCGCGGCGGCCTTCGCCTGCGCCTTGCGCCGTCGCCCGGTGGCAGCACGCTCGTACGGCAGCACGCTCGTACGGCAGCACGCTCGTACGGCAGCACGCTCGTACGGCAGCACGCTCGTACGGCAGCGCGCTCGTACGGCAGCGCGCTCGTACGGCAGTGACGCGCCGGCCTCGGGTGTGGCCTGGGGCGCAGCACCCGCAGCACCGGCGGCCGCTCCGGGAGCGGAGCCGCCTTCCTCGGTCAGCGCCTGCTCCAGCGCATCCAAGGTTTCCCCTGTGACCGCCAGCCCGACCGCCAGCCCGGCCGAAACCTGATGCGCTCGCACGATCGGGGAGTCCACGCTCACCAACTGCCCACGGTGGCTGACACAGGTGCGCCGGACGCCAGTGAGACAGGGAATTCTGACTGCTGTGGAGCCAGCGCTCGACCGAGGCTGAGGCAATGGACGGCTCAGCATGGGAGCGCCCCTCCCTGGCTCGGCCCGGCGGCGGCGGGGCAGGATGGCGTCATGCAACGTGAGCAGCTCGCCGACTTCCTGCGCCGCCGCCGGGAGGCGATCCGCCCGACCGAGGTCGGCCTCGCGGACGGCCCCCGCCGCCGCGCCGCCGGCCTGCGCCGGGAGGAGGTGGCGATGCTGGCCGGCATGTCGGTGGACTACGTCGTACGCCTGGAGCAGGGCCGCAGCAGCCAGCCGTCGGTCCAGTTGCTCGGCGCGCTGGCGCGGGCGCTGCGGCTGTCGGACGACGAACGCGACCACCTGTTCCACCTGGCCGGACACCGGCCCCCGCCCGCCGACGGCCTCGCCGGTCTGGCCCGCGCCGGGCTGATCCGTATGCTCGACCTGCTGGGCGACACCCCGGCCGTGGTGCTGTCCGACCTCGGTGAGTTCCTCGCCCAGAACCGGATGGCCGTCCTGCTGATGGGCGACCACACCGGCCTCACCGGGGACCGCCGCTACCTCGTCTACCGCTGGTTCACCGAGGCGGCCGTACGCGCCGTCCACCCGCCCGAGGAGCAGGAGCATCACGCCCGGCAGCTCGTGGCGGACCTGCGCGCGGTCGCCGGCCGCCGTTCCGGCGACCCCGTGGTCACCGGGCTCGTCGAACGCCTCCTGGCCGCGAGCGCCGACTTTCGCCGGCTCTGGGCCGAGCACGAGGTGGCGGTCCGGCGTACCGACCGCAAGAGCATGGTGCATCAGCGGGTGGGCCTGCTGGTGATGGACTGCACCACCCTGGTCACCCCCGACCAGGGGCAGCAACTGCTGGTGTTCACGGCGGCGGACGACGAGGCTCGCGAACGGCTTGAGCTGCTGCGCGTGCTCGGCACCGAGGACTTCCCCACCGGCGAGGTCAGGGACGGGCGACCGTGACCTGATCAACGCACGGCGGGCGTGATCTTCTTCTCGACCTGGTCTCCGGTCGTCCGGGAGGGACCGGCCGGGCGCCCCACCGGGATCACACGAACCCGGCATCTCGCACCTTCATGGCGACCTGCACCCGGTTGTCGGTGCCGAGCTTGGCGAAGATGCGGGTGACGTTGGCCTTGACCGTGGCGGTGCTCATGTAGAGGCGCTCCGCGATCTCGGTGTTGGAGCGGCCTCGGGCCACCTCGATGGCGACCTCCCGCTCCCGCTCGGTCAGTCTGGCCAGTTCCTGCCGCGCCTCCTCGCGGCCCCGCTCGTGACCGCCGGTGGCGGCGGCGATGACCTGATGGGTGACGCTCGGCGACAGCACCGGCTCACCCGCGGCCACGGCGCGGACCGCCTCGATCATCCGGGCCGGCGGGGTGTCCTTGAGCAGGAACCCGGCGGCCCCGAGGCGCAGCGCCCGCAGCACCATGTCGTCGGCGTCGAAGGCGGTCAGCACGAGGATGCGCGGCGGCTCGGGCCAGGACAGCAGCGCCTCGGTGGTGACCAGGCCGTCCTGGCCGGGCATGCGGATGTCCATCAGCACGACTGCGGGCCGCAGATCGCGGATCATGCCCAGCGCCTCCCGGCCGTCGCCCGCCTCTCCGACGATCTCCACGCCGGATCCGCCGCCCAGGATGAGGCGCAGGCCCGTACGCACCATCGGGTCGTCGTCCACGATCACCACCCGGATCACAGGTCAAGCCTCCCACGGCAACCGAACATCAAGGACAAATCGCCCATTCTGCTGAGCGTGCGTGATCGTGCCGCCCGCCAGGCGTACCCGTTCGCCCAGGCCGACCAGACCCAGCCTGCCGCCGGGCCCGCCCGAGGCCCCGTAGGGCACGGGGTTGCTCACGCGGATGCGTAACCCGTCGCCCGGACGCCCGTCGAGCTCGACCGTAACGCTGCTGCCCGGCGCGTGTTTGCGGGCGTTGGTCAGCGCCTCCTGGACGGCCCGGTAGGCGTTGCGGCCGGTCTGCGTCGGAAGCAGGTCGCGCTGCTCAACCGTGTCGGTCACGGCGACCTTCTGCCCGGCGTCCCGCACTTCGTGGAAGAGCTCCTCCAGATCGGCCAGGGTCGGCTGCGGGGCGGCGGTGATGCCGTCGGAGCGGAGGGTGCCGAGCACGGTGCGGAGCTCGTTGAGCGACTGGTGGGCGTTGTGCTGGATGGCGTGCGCGGTCTGCCGCATCTCCTCCTGGCCGAGGTCGGTGCGAAAGGCCAGGCCTCCGGCGAGCATCGCCAGCAGCGACATGCGATGGGCCAGGGCGTCGTGCATCTCCTGGGCGATCTTCGCTCGTTCGGTCAGTTTGGCCTGCTCGATGCGCTGCCGCTCCGCCCGCTCGGCGGCGAGGTCGGCGTCGCGCAGGGAACGGAGATAGAGGCCGAAGACCGTCAGCCCGGCGAGGATCGCCGTCCCGGTGGCGAGGCCGATGACGCCTTGCTGGGTGATGCCGTTCGAGACGGCGTACAGGCCCATGCTGGCCCACAGCAGCACCCCGATCGGGATGATCTGCTGCCAGCGGCGGTGCGTGCACAGCGACACGTACGCCACCTGAGCGGGGCCGGTCGCCATGCTGGACAGCGCGGTGAGCAGCGCGGTCACGGCGGCGATCTGCCACGGCCACCGGCGCCTCCACCGCATGAGGACCAGCCCCACGAGGCTCAGGCCCGCGTCGACCAGGGCGCGCGACAGCCGCTCCGGATGGTGCACGACGACCCAGACCCAGACCGTGCCGTAGAAGAGGATCGGCGCCAGCGCGGCGAGGTGACGCAGCGCGACGCCCCATCCGTCGAGGGGCGGCTGATAGTCAGGGCGGTCGTGCACGCGTCCAAGCCTAGGAATTCTTCGGCCCTGCTCTAGCTACCTGGGTCGATCGCCTTGCCACCCTGGGTCTATACGACGATCGACCTGGAGCCGATGAGCGGACCGCCCCGCTCGCGATGAACTTGAGCCCGTGATCGAGTTCAACAGTGTCAGCAAGACCTACCAGGACGTGCGGGCGCTCGACGACGTGTCCTTCGTGGTCGGGCCCGGCAGCGTCACCGGGTTCGTGGGCCCCAACGGCGCGGGCAAGTCCACCGCGCTGCGCATCCTGGTGGGGCTCGCCCGCGCCACCTCGGGGTCGGCCACCGTGCTTGGGCGTCCCTACCCCCAGCTGGAGCGTCCTGCCTGTCAGGTGGGCACGCTGCTCGACGCCGGCGCGTTCCATCCGGGCCGCACCGGGCGCGAGACACTGACCCTAGGCGCCATCGCCTTAGGGCTGCCCAGGTCGCGGGTCGCCGAGATGCTCTCGCTGGTCGGCCTGTCGGCCAAGGAGGCGCGGCGGGCTGTCGGCTCCTATTCCCTCGGCATGCGGCAGCGGCTCGGCCTCGCGCACGCGCTGCTCGGCAGGCCGCGCGCGCTCATACTCGACGAGCCGGCCAACGGCCTCGACCCCCAGGGCATCCGGTGGTTGCGCGAGCTGCTGCGCGACCTGGGCGACGCCGGCTGCGCCGTGCTGCTCAGCTCCCACCTGCTGCACGAGGTGGAACAGGTCGCCGACCACATCGTGGTGATCGGCGGCGGCAGGGTGCTCGTCCAGGGCACCGTGGCCGAGCTCAACCAGGGCCGCAGCCTGGAGCAGACCTTCCTCGAACTGACCTCATGCGCCGACCGGAGCCAGAAGTGACGATCCCCTTTCACCGCTTGCTGGCCGTCGAGCTCCGCAAGCTCTTCGACACCCGCGGCGCCAAGATCCTGACCGCGTGCCTGCTCTGCCTCACCGTCGCGGCGATCGTCGGCCGGGGCCTCTACAGCGGCCCCGGCCTGCAGCGGCTGGTCTGGACGGCCGGCATCGGCTACGCCACTCTCCTGCCGGTGCTCGGCGTCCTCGCGGTGACGGGCGAGTGGAGCCATCGCACGGCGTTGACCACGTTCGTGCTGGAACCCCGGCGATGGCGGGTGATGGCCGCCAAAGCGATCCCGCCGGCGCTCACGGCTGTCGTGGCCAGCCTGTTCGCGCTGCTCGTCGCGGTTCCCGCGACCGCGCTGACGAGCGCCGCGCAGCACACTCCCGCCCACTGGGACCTCACCTTCGCCACGATGGCGGGCTGGACGGCGACGAACGTGCTCTTCGTCATGATGGGCACGGCCTTAGGCGCGCTCCTGCTCAACGCACCGGCCGCCATCGTCGTCTGCCTGGCCGGCACCGCCGTATGGAGCGCCGTCGCCCTCCTCGGCGCCACAGGCCGGACGCTCGCCGAATGGCTCGATCTCAACAGGACCACCGCTCCCCTCGCGGCCGGCGACTGGGCCGGCGTCGACTTCCTGCGGCTCGCCGCTTCGACCGCCCTGTGGATCGTGTTCCCGCTGGTGGCCGGAGTCGTCCGTGCCTGTCGCAAGGAGGTGAGGTAGCCCGGTCTCCGATCGTCCCCGCCGTTCGGTACTCACGGCGGACGCCCGGCAGGCGGCTGGCGTCCCGCCATCGCAGGGACCGCCCTCCATATCCACGTACACGAGGCCGTCGCTCATGGGAGCCGGCATCTCAGCCTCAGCCGGCGCCCCGGACAGCTGTAGGATCCCGGGATGAATGACGATGAGTGGAATCACATCATTCGTTCGGCGAAGCAGGGCGAGTCCGGCCCTTGGACGTGCCCTGAGTGCGACGAGTACACCGTCGAGTCGGGTCAGCGGTTCGAGCAGGGCCACGTGGTGGAGCACACACTGATGTGCTTCGCCTGCCAGGCAGAGGTCGTTGCACCTGCCTGAACCCGATCGCACAAGGGTACGGCGTCCCTGCCACGGGCATCGAAAGGCGAGGTGCCGCGGGTTCAGAGCTGCGGCGGCCCGGCGCAGCGCCGGGGCGACACAGGGACACCCGACGCCACACCTGGCACCGGCCGCCGGATTCCGCAGACCGGTCTACACGGCCCAGGGCCGTCGCCGTCGCCGTCGCCGTCGCCCCCCGCGCGGAACGGCGCCTCACCGGCCCGTTTCACTATTCCGGCGTACTTGGCCTGCTCTCCTCCGCCACCGCATCCTGCTTGGCTGATCACGTTCCGTAACCATCGGAAGTGGGCCAGAGCCGGAACGTACAGTCCCCGGGGGGTGTCGTTTTTGACCGGCATCGAGCACAGGCCGGATCGCTCGTCCGCCTACCGTGCCCGCGTGCGCTGGATCGGTCCCGCCGGCAAGAAACGCAAGTCGAGGTGGAGGCGTTCGATACAAGCGGACAAGCGGAGAACTGGCCGGGCGCCTCAGCCTGCCTCAAGCGCTACCGGCACCCCTCGTCCGCCGGCCGGCCTGGAGAGGGCTGTCAGGGCGGCGATCCGGATGGGGCAACAGAAGGGTGGCGCGCAGTTCCCGGTTCCTCAACCGCGATGTACCGCACTGGTAGCGCGCACCCCGACGCGCCGCGTCGCAAACGTTGCCGATCAGCACGAGGTGCTCTCGGCGGGCAGGGTGCGGTCGGTGAAGTAGCGGTCGATGTGGTCACGGGCGCACGCGTTGAACCCGTACAGCGTGTGCCCCGGCTCGTCGTCGTGAATGGTGGCGCTGCCGGGCACCTGCTTCAGGACGCGGGCCACCGTGTCGGACTCGCGCCAGGCGCCCGCGCCGAGCATCGGGGGAAGGCCCTTGGGCAGCGGGGCGGGCGGGTTGGTGACGGTCACCGGCCAGCCGATGCACGCCAGGGTGCCGGTCAACAGCGTGTTGGCCGCGCCCGCGTTCGGGGCGACCTTGCGGACGCGGGCGAGTGCCTTGTCGAGGTCGGCCCGGTTGGCAGCGCGCGGCCAGTCGGTGCACTCGGTGACGCCGGTCGTCTGGTCGGGGTAGCGGGCGCCGCGGTCCGGCACGAAGCCGGAGGCGTCGCCGCGTACGGCCTTGCCGATGGCCGCGGCCAGTTTGGGGTAGTTGTCCTTTCCGCGCATAGCGAGCCCGAGAGCCAGTGCCTGCAGGTCGCCGCTGGTGTAGGCGATGCCGACGGACTTGACGGGGATCGGGGAGCGCTCGGCCTTGGCGATCAGGCCACGCCACTGGGCGGGCATTCCCGGGCACTTGCCCTCTCCGACACACCAGTCGAAGAAGCGGGCGAAGACCTTCTCGTTGAGCTTGGCCGTTTCGATCATCTCGGCGGTCCAGTCGTCGCCGACGTGGCTGATCGTGCCGTCGATCACCATCGTGCGCACCTTGCCGGGAAACAGCCGAGCGTAGTCCTGGGCGTAGATGCCCGCGTATGAGGCGCCGTAGAAATTGAGCTGGGACTCGCCGAGCGCCTTTCTGATGGCCTCCATGTCCCTGGCGTGGTCGGCCGAGCTCATGTTCGCGAACAGCTCGGGGTCCTTGTTGCGGCAGGTTTCGGCGTGCCCGCGGTTGGTGTCGGACAGGCGGCCGAAGTCGGCATCGTCCGCGGGGAACTCGGGCAAGGGGACGCGGGTCCAGACGCAGGGCAGACCGGTGCTGAGGCCGCCGAACTGTTCGCCGTACCCGCGGGTGTCCCAGGTGACGATGTCCATCCGTTTGCGCAGGTTGGCCCACCAGTGTGCGTATTCCTGCGTCATGGCGATGCCGGGGGCGCCGGGACCCCCGTACGCGATCAGGACCGAGCCCTCGGAGACGCCGGTGGCCTTCAGCCGGCCCAGCTTGAGGGTGATCTTGCGGCCCTCGGGTTTCTGCCAGTCGACAGGGACCTGGAGATCGGCGCAGGCCATGCCGACCTTGTCGCCGGGGCAGGCGGCCCAGTTAATGGCGGGGGTCTGCTGGGTCTGGAAGCCGGAGCCGAGGAGCGTCAGGGCGAGAACGAGTGGCGTGAACATGGCCACGACGATCTCGCAGAGCAGGGCTGGGCCACATCGGAGCTGGGTCTGATCTTGCGAGGGGGGAAATCAGACCGTGGCATGTCGTACCGCAGTCTGACAGAGAGGGGCCGGCGCGCCGTCCCGACCCACGCACACCGTGTGGTCCCCGGGCGGTCCTCAGCGAGTCGATCGGCCTACCTGGGTGGTCGCGCCGCCTCACCCCTGCCAACCTCTGACCACATCAACAAACCAAGATCAACGTTAAGTTGACACTCCCGGATGGTCATTGCACATCGATCTGGTCCAGCTCCACCAGTCCGAAGCCGAGCTGACTGTAGAGCTCGAGCTGGTCGAAGTACTCACGATGGGAGTCGATCTTGTCGTTGGAGATGTGGGCGGCGCAGCTCGCTCTGATGGTGATGCGGCGGCCCGTGCCCGCTATCTCACGCCCGCCCGGCATCAGGAGCGGGCCGGTGTGGGTGCCGGTGTAGGTCCATTCGGTGCAGACCGGGTTGTCGCAGTCGCCCAGCTCGAACCACGCCGCCATGTGAAAGTCCGGGAACGCTCTGAAGTTCTGCTGGTAGACCCAGCCGATCTCGTCGTGTCCCTGCGCGACGCCCGCCGGTGAGACGAAGACGGCGTCCTCGCTGTAGCAGGCGAGCACGCTGGACACGTCGTGGGCGTTGATGGCCTTGTTCAGCCGGTGTCTGAGATCCCATTGGGTCGACATGGGCACCTCCAAGCGAGTCGGTTCGTTCCGGCGAGCATCGTGGGTGGGCGGGGAGTACGGCGAAGTCTGGGGTCGGGCGGCTGGTGGTTGGCGCGTTGGCTGCTTCGCCGTGCGATGGTCGTTTCGGTGGGGAGCCCGTTGCACCAGATGTTTCGCGACGGGCCTGGTGGTGGTGCGTACGCCACGTGGTCGTTGATGGGAAGGGGTGGGCAGCCGTACTGCTGGCCGGGATCGCGGTGACGGGACACGGCGCTCGTTCCTCCGCGGCTCGAGTGTGGGAGCCGGCTGATGCAGACGTGCCGAATGTGCTCATGGCCTCGTGCGGCGCGGACAGCGCCCGCGCCAACTCGTGTCCTTGCCGACGCTTTCATCCCTCCTTTCAGTGTCCGCGCCATGGCACGCACAACGGTGCCAAGCAGCCGTCAAAATCGGCCTCGACAGAGGGGTTTGATGGAAGCACGGGGTAAACGCCCGGTTCGATCGCCGCGCGTCGAGATCATGCCGGGGTGGCGGGTCGGATATCGAGTGGCCGGCCGGCTCGATCAAGCCCGATGCTGGAGGGCGTGTTCAACATTCCGCCGCGGACCGCCACCGACGCCTACCTCGCCAGAATGGGCGGGCGGAGGCGTCTCGACATCGTCTTCGACATCGATCTCGGGGAACTGGTGGAAGGTCACCACGTGGTCGCCCGCGGGCTGGAGCTGGCGGACGCCGGTGCCGCGTTGCACTACGAGTTCGTTCCCGGAATACGGCAACACGAGGAGGACACCAAAGGGCGGTTCTTCTGGTTCTGGATGATGTTCGCCGAAGATGACCTTGGCACCTCTTACGACGACCACAACAGTGGGGCCTTCGATCCGGACGGCGAGGCGGCCGCGCACGGGACTCGCAACCTGGGCGGACCGGTCCCCCGTTCGGCCCGTCGGCTTCGGCTGAGCTTCACGCCGCCCGAGATGTGGACGCCGCTGGGACCCTGGTGCAGAGGATTGGACATCGCGCTGCCGGACGGCCAGGTCACGGAGTCGTGGACCGGCCCGCGTCAGGACGCCGGATGACGCTGGATGACACCGGTCCCGGTGAGAGCGATCCGGGCGGCGTCACGCCGTGCGGCGCTGTCTGCGGGCGGTGAGCTGGTCCGTTCTGCTGGTGATCAGGTCGTGGCCGCCGGGCGTGAGTGAGTTGAGGAACAGGCGGTTGACGCCGGGCAGGGCGGCGACGCGCAGGAGCCAGTCGCGGGCGGCGATTCGGCGGCGGCTGGAAGGCGCCATCCACTCGATGAAGCGGCGGCCGAACGCCTGCACCTCGTCGATCGTCGGCCGCATGCGCTCCTCGTACCGGGTCAGCGCCGTGGGCAGGTCGCCGGCGGTCCGGGGCACGGCCGTGGGCAGGTCGCCGGCGGCCAGTTCGTCGGCAAGGACCCAGGCGGCGGCGACCGCCATCGACGCGCCGTGCCCGGCGAACAGCGAGACCGCCTGGCAGGAGTCCCCCAGCAGCACGACCCTGCCGCGGCTCCAGGAGCCGATCTGCACCTGGGTGACCTGGTCGTAGTACAGGTCGGCGGGCAGCCGGGGCAGCGTCTCCGGCAGGATCCAGCCCAGGTCGCCGTAGCGCCGGCGCAGCGCCGCCGCGGGGTCGGCCGGCAGGGCCGGGTCGGGCTCGCGGTGCAGGAACAGCAGCGCGAGCCGGTCCTCGGCCAGCGCGTACGCGCCCGCCATCAGCCCGGGCACGGTCAGCACCCGGTAGCGCAGCCCGACCTGTGCGCTCAGCTCCGCATCGGTGAGGACGCAGGCGGCGACGTGATGGCCGAGGTGGCGCAGGTAGCGTTCCTCGGGGCCGAAGACCAGCTCGCGGACGCGGGAGTGCACGCCGTCGGCCCCGACGAGCAGGTCCACGGTGCGGTGGGTGCCGTCGGTGAGCGCGATCTCGACCTGGTGGGCGTCCTGCCGGATCGTCTCGATCGTGACGCCGTAACGGACCGGTGCGACGACGTCCTCGGCGAGGGTCCTGGCGAGGTCGCCGCGCGGCAGGCTGACCACGCGGGAGAAGCCGGGCGGCAGGACGAACCGGCTGGTGCGCCGGCCGTCACGGTCGAGGTAGTCGAGCTCGCGCACCGGGTGGCGCAGCTCGCGCAGGCGGGTGGCCAGGCCCATGCGCTCGGTCACCTCGTAGCCCGCGCCGTAGAAGTCGATCATGTAGCCGCCGGTCCGTAAGGCCGGCGCTCGCTCGACGAGCTCGACGTCCCAGCCGTCGCGTTCCAGGTGCCAGGCGAGCGCCAGGCCCGCGATGCCGGCTCCGCAGATGAGGGCCTTCATGGGTCACTCCTTTCGCAGCAGCCGCCGTACCGGCCCTGCCAGCGCGGCGACGTCCAGTCCCGGGTCGAGGCGGTGGTGCAGGATCAGCCCGTCGATCGCGGCGGCGAGCAGGGCGGCGACCGCGTCGGGGTCCTCGACGCCGTGCCCGGCCAGCCAGCGGGCCAGGGTGCGGCGGAAGCCGAGGACGAGCTCGGCGAGCCGGTCGCGCAGCTCGGGGACGCGGGTCGAGGCCAGGTACGTCTCCGCCACCAGCAGCGAGGCCGGATCGTCGCCGGCGTAGACCGCCACGGCGCCCATCAGCCAGTCGAGGCCGGCCTCGGGGTCGGGCCGGCGGGACAGCTCCTCGCCGATCTGGCCGATCAGCTCATGGACGAAACCGAGCGCGGCCGCCGTCAGCAGCTCGGTGACGGAGCCGAAGTGGTAGTGGACGACGCCGGGCGCGACGCCGGCCCGTTCGGCGACCAGGCGGGTGGTGACGCCGTTCCAGCCGGCCTCGCCGATGAGCGCCACGGCCGCGCGCAGCAGGCGTTCCCTGGTGGCGCGGCCGCGTTCGAGCGACGTCTCCGGCATCACGGACCCTTCTTGTACGACCGCCTTGGGCGTTTGCCCAAATTCACGATAGTTGCATACTGCAAAGATCGCCAGAGGGGACGTACAAGAAGATCCGCTCAGTGGTCGCCGGAGCCCGGTTCCGCCATCCGGCGGTGCGCCGCGGCCTTGGCCTTCTCGGGCATGACCTTGGCCGCGCCGGCCATCGCCCTGTTCTTGAACGACCCGGCGACGACCGACGCCTCGCCCTTCATCAGCGCCTCGAACCCCTGCTCGGCGACCTGCGCGGGATCGTCCTTCTTGCCGGAGCCGACCCGGGTGTCCTCCATGCCCGCCCGTTCGAAGAACTCGGTGTCGGTCGGGCCCGGCATCAGCGCCGTCACCGTCACGCCGGTGTCCTTGAGCTCGTTGCGCAGCGCCTCGGAGAAGGACAGCAGGAACGCCTTCGAGGCGGCGTACGTGGCCTCGAACGGCCCCGGCTGGGTGGCGGCGACGGACGACGTGAACAGCACCCGCCCCTCCCCCCGGGGCACCATGTCACGCAGGCAGAGCTTGGCCAGGTGCACCGCGGAACGCACGTTGAGGTCCACGACCTCCAGGTCCCCGGCCAGGTCCGTCTCGGCGAACGGGCCGCCGGCGCCGATCCCCGCGTTGATCGCCACCGCGCCCAGAGGACGGCCGCCATCCGCGACCCGCTCGTAGAGGCGCTCGACGCCGTCGTGGGTGGCGAGGTCAGCCTGGACGGCCTCGACGGACGCGCCGAGCTCGCGCAGCTCGCGGGCCGCGTCGGCGATGCCCGGGTCCTCGGCGTTGACGATCAGGTCGAAGCCGTGCCCGGCGAACTGCTTGGCCAGCTCGTACCCGATGCCGCTGGACGCGCCCGTCACCAGGGCGAGCGGCCGGGCTTGTTCTTCCCTCATGATGGCGGTTCCTCTCGTCGGTCTCCGCCTGACCGGCTGCCCACGACGGCCCCACCCAACCGTCCCGTTCCAGGTCAGAGCGGGCGCCGCGATGCGGTTCACTACAGGCATGACGATCGTCCGCTCCCTCGCCCTGTTCGCCCTGGCCGCGCTCGCCGAGATCGGCGGCGCGTGGCTCGTCTGGCAGGGGGTGCGCGAGCAGCGCGGCCTGCTGTGGATCGGCGCCGGCTTCGTCGCGCTCGGCCTGTACGGACTGGTCGCCACATTGCAGCCGGACGCGAACTTCGGCCGCATCCTGGCCGCGTACGGCGGGGTGTTCGTCGCCGGATCGCTGGCCTGGGGCATGGTCGTGGACGGGTTCCGCCCCGACCGGTGGGACATCGCCGGAGCGGTGGTCTGCCTGGTCGGCGTCCTGGTCATCATGTACGCACCCCGTGGCTGAAGCCGGTCTGTGCCGCGGACAACCCGATGAGGGCGTCTTTGTCCGTGTTCCGCGATCGCTCGACGCGACGTCATGGTTCCGGTCCGACCACTACCGGAAAGGCACGAGTGACATCGTGAAGGCGCATCCATGCGCGGCGGGGACGTGAAGGTGTCCTGCGAGCTCTGACACCGATCGGGTGGCCGCCCTCGCCTTGGGGCGGCCACCCGACGACGATCCGGCGCCCGTACGCTGTCGCCCGTGATCACACCAGTCACCGCCCGGCTGGGCCCCCGCCGCTGGACGGCCATGATCGTGCTCGGTTTGTCGGCCAGCTCGCCTGGACCGTCGAGAACATGTATCTCAACGTCTTCCTCTACGACACGATCACCGACGACCCCACCGCCATCGCCACGATGGTCGCCGCCAGCGCGTTCACCGCCACGGTCGCGACGCTGCTGGTGGGCGCGCTGTCCGACCGGACGGGCCGGCGGCGGGCCTTCATCGCCGCCGGCTACGTCCTGTGGGGCCTCGCCACGGCGGCGTTCGGGCTGGTCACCGTGGACACCGTGGGAAGCCTCGCACCGGCCGCGAACGCCGTGCTGATCGCCATGATCGCGGTCATCGTGCTCGACTGCGTGATGTCGTTCCTGGGCTCCGGCGCGAACGACGCCGCCTTCCAGGCGTGGGTGACCGACGTGACGTGGCCGGCCGTCCGCGGCCGGGTGGAGTCGGTGCTCGCGATCATGCCGCTGGTGTCGATGCTGGCCGTCTTCGGCGCGCTCGACCCGCTCACCCGGGCCGGGCGGTGGCGGGAGTTCTTCCTGCTGATCGGGGCGGTCATCGCCGTGGTCGGGGTGGTGGCGTGGTTCCTCGTACGGGACCGCCCGGCCCTGCCCCGGGCGCGCGGCGGCGCGCTGGACGCGATCTTCCACGGCCTGCGCCCCAGCGCCATGCGCGCCAACCCGGGCCTCTACCTGCTGCTGGCGGCGTGGGCGATCTGGGGCGTCTCCACACAGATCTTCCTGCCCTACCTGATCATCTACGTGCAGCGTTACCTCCAGATCGAGGCGTACGCGGTCGTCCTCGGCGTGGTCCTGACCGGCGCGTCGGCGGTCACCGTCAGCTGCGGCCGGCTGATCGACCGCGTCGGCAAGCGGCGCTTCCTGCTGCCCGCCCTCGGGATCTACGCCATCGGGCTGCTGGCCATGTGGCCGGCGCGCGGCCTGGTCCCGGTCATCGCGGCCGGTCTGGTGATGATGTCCGGGTTCATGCTGGTCGCCGCGACGATCGGCGCGCTGGTCCGCGACCACACGCCGCCGGAGCACGCGGGGCACGTGCAGGGGCTGCGGATGGTGTTCGCGATCCTGATCCCGATGCTGATCGGGCCGTACATGGGGGCGCTGGTCATCCGGGGCGCGGACGCCTACTACGAGGACCTGGGCGTGCTCAGGCAGGTGCCCACCCCCGCGATCTTCCTGGCGGCCGCCGCGGTGCTGCTGCTGATCGCCGTTCCCGTCCTGGCACTGCGCAAGAGAGAGGCCGCATGAGCATGCTCACCCGCTGGGGCAGGGAGCTCGATCCCGACGCCGTCCTGACCGAGTATCCGCGGCCGCAGCTCGTCCGCGACAGCTATCTCAACCTCAACGGCCGGTGGGACTACGCGATCACCGAGGACGACGCGGAGCCCGCGGCCTACGACGGACAGATCGTGGTGCCGTTCTCGCCCGAGGCCGAGCTGTCCGGCGTCGGCCGGCAGCTCATGCCCGGCCAGACCCTCTGGTACCGCCGCGCCCTCACGCTCCCCGGCGGGTTCGGCACGGGCGGCCGGGTGCTGCTGCACTTCGGCGCGGTGGACCAGACCTGCCGGGTGCTGCTCAACGGCGTCGAGGTGGGCGCGCACACCGGCGGCTACCTCCCGTTCAGCTGCGACGTCACCGCCGCCCTGCGCGACGGCGCGAACGTGCTCACCGTCGCCGTACGCGACGACACCGACACCGTCCCGCACGCCCGTGGCAAGCAGAAGCTGGAGCGGGGCGGCATCTGGTACACCCCGCAGTCCGGCATCTGGCAGACCGTGTGGGCCGAGCGGGTGCCCGGCGTGCACGTGGAGCGGCTCACCCTCACCCCGCACCTGGCCGAGTCCTGCGTCGAGGTGACCGTGCACGCCGCCGAGGGCGAAGCAGACGTCGAGATCCTGGCCGCCGGGTCCGTCGTCGCCCGCGCCACCGTCCCCGCCGGGCGGCCGGTGCGCGTCCCGATCCCGGACGTCCGGCCGTGGAGCCCCGAGGACCCCTTCCTGTACGACGTCACCGTGGAGCTGGGCGCCGACCGGGTGCGCGGCTACGTGGGCATGCGCTCGTTCGGCGTGGGGACGGACGCCGACGGGGTGCCGCGCCTGATGCTCAACGGCCGCCCCTACTTCCACGCCGGGGTGCTCGACCAGGGCTACTGGTCCGACGGCATGTACACGCCGCCGTCCGACGAGGCCATGATCCACGACATCGTCACCATGAAGCGGCTCGGCTTCACCATGCTGCGCAAGCACATCAAGATCGAGCCGCTGCGCTGGTACTACCACTGCGACCGGCTCGGCATGCTCGTCTGGCAGGACATGGTCAACGCCGGCGGCCGCTACCACCCGCTGATCGTCACCGCTCCGGCGTTCGTCCCGTTCCACCTGCCCGACCGCTGGTTCGGCCGGCCGCACCGGGACCGGTTCATGGCCGAGCTGCGCGAGACGGTCGAGCACCTGCGCAACGTGGTGAGCATCGCCGTGTGGGTGCCGTTCAACGAGGGGTGGGGCCAGTTCGACGCGGCCCGCGTCGCCCGGGAGCTGGCCGCGCTCGACCCGACCAGGACCGTCGACCACGCCAGCGGCTGGCACGACCAGGGCGCCGGCGACCTGCGGAGCCTGCACGTCTACTTCCGCCGGTTCCGCGCGCCGCGCCGCCGCCGGGACCGGCGGGCGCTCGTGCTGTCGGAGTACGGCGGGTACGGCCTGCGGGTCGACGGCCACACCTTCAACGACCGCAACTTCGGCTACCGCCGCTACGACACCCCCGAACGGCTCGGCGCCGCGTTCGCCCGGCTGCACGCCGAGCAGATCGTCCCGGCAATCCGTCATGGCCTGAGCGCCACCGTCTACACCCAGCTCTCCGACGTCGAGGACGAGCTGAACGGCCTGCTCACCTACGACCGGGAGGTGCTCAAGCTGCCGGAGGACCTGGTCCGCGCGGTCAACAGACGGCTCACGCTCGGCCAGGCCCCGTGACGGTCAGGCCGCGCCACTCGGCGTCCGGCATGCGCAGCACCCTGAGCGCGATCCAGCCGTACGCGGCCAGGTGCAGCAGGGAGCCGGTGGACTGCACGACCGGGGCCTGCGTCATGGTCACGAACGGCACGATCGTGCCCGCCACCGCGGCCACCGGCACCCACCAGGGAGCCACCTTGACCGCGGCCAGGGTCACCAGCAGCGTGATCAGGCCGACGTGCAGCAGGAATCCGGGCAGCAGCATCCCGTACACGAAGCCCCACAGCTCGTTCGCCCGCCGCGTGACGGCCTCGGCCTGGTCGGCGGGCAGGGACTGGGCGAGGGCGAGGTCGTAGAAGTCGGTGGTGAACAGCGTCAGGCCGTGACCGGCGCCGACGAGACCGAGCGCCGCCCCGATAACGCTCGCGCGGGGGGCGCGCTCGCGCAGGAGGTGGGCCAGCCCCAGCACTGCCGGGATGAGGCTGAGCGCCGCCCAGACGTAGAGCAGGGCGCTGACCTGGACGGTCGTCGCGTGCGTACGGAAGACCTCGGGGTCGTGCTCGGCGCCGGGCGGCGAGGTGAGGAAGGCGAGGAACTGGAAGACCGGCCAGGCGAGCAGGGCGACGCCGGCGACCGTCCGGCGGAACGCGTCAGGATTTTTCAGCACCCGTCCAGAGAAGCGAGGCCCCGTCCCGCGCCGCGCGGGCGCTCGTCCCCGCTCCCCCGGGAAGAACGCCCGGACCTCCCGGGACACTGTCCCGGCCGGACCGGGACCAGGTGCGGATACGGTGTGGCCCGAGGAGGGGTGGATGGCGGTGAAAGCGCGGGGCGTACGGGCGGGCGCGCGGGCATGGCGCGCCCTGACCATGACCGCGCTGCCGCTGGCCGCCCTGACCATGACCGCGCTGCCCCTGACCGCGCTGACCCTGACCCTGGCGGCCGTGGCCTGCGTCCTCGCCTTCGCCGACGGCACCGCCCCGCTCTCCGTCGTCCACCTGCTGTTCGTGACGGGATGCGCGGTGGCGGGCGGGCTGATCGGCGCGCACCGGCCCGGCCACCGGGTGGGGCGGCTGCTCGCGCTGAGCGCGTTCTGCTTCGCGCTGATGGAGGCGTGCGGCCATTACGCGATCCTCGGCTCGCGCACGGGGTTGCCGTTCGCGGCGGCGCTGGCCTGGCCGCAGACCTGGCTGTGGATCCCGGCCAACCTGGCGGCCACCCTGATCCCGCTCTACTTCCCCACCGGCCGGCTCTCCTCCCCGCGCCTGCGCGCGCCGGTCGCCGTGGCGGCGTCCGTGGCCGCGCTGGCCGCCGTCGCGAACGCGTTCCGTCCGGGAAGCAACCAGCAGGTCGGCTTGGGGCCGGGGGTGCCCAACCCGCTCGGCGTCCCCGCGCTGGCGGGCGCGGCCCAGGTGACGGAGGCGGTGCTGACCCTGCTGCTGCCGGCGGTGTTCCTGCTGGGCGCCGCCGACCTCGCCGTACGGGCCCGGCGCAGCGCGGGCGCGGAACGCCGGCAGATCGCCTGGCTCGTGTACGTCGTCGGCCTGGAGACCGTGGTGATCGGCGCCAGGCTCGCGGCCGGGCTCACCGACGACCACCCCGGCTCGCCGTGGCCGTCGGACAGCGTGCTCTGGGAAGTGGTCGGCATCGGGGGCGCCACGCTCATCCCGGTCGCCATCTGCGTGGCCGTCCTGCGCCACCGGCTGCTCGACATCGACCTGGTGATCAACCGCACGCTGGTGTACGTGCTCCTGTCGGGCTGCGTGACCGGCGGCTACATCCTCGTGGTCGGCTACCTCGGCGCGCTCTTCCCTTCCGGCGACCTGCCGGTGTCGGTGCTTGCGGCCGGGCTGGTGGCGCTCGCCTTCGCGCCGCTGCGGCAGCGGCTGCAGTCCTGGGTCAACCTGCTGACGTACGGCGAGCGCGACGACCCGTACGCCGCACTCACCCGGCTCGGCCGCCGGCTGGAGAGCGCCGCGGACCCCGACGCCGTGCTGCCCGGCATCGCGCGGTCGGTCGCCGAGGCGCTCCGCCTCCCGTACGTGGCGGTCGAGACCGCCCACGGCGCCCGCCACGAGCACAGCCTCGGCGGCGGCCCGTCCGCCGAGCCGCTGCGGCTGCCGCTGACGCACAACGGCGAGCGGGTCGGCGGCCTGGTGCTCGCGCCGCGGCCGGGCGACAGCGGGTTCGGCCCCCGCGACCTGCGCGTCCTCGCCGACCTGGCCCGGCAGGTCGCGGTGGCCGTGCACGCCGTACGGCTCTCCGCCGACCTGCGCCGCTCCCGCGAACGCCTGGTCATGGCGAGGGAGGAGGAGCGCCGCCGGCTGCGCCGCGACCTGCACGACGGCCTCGGCCCCACCCTGGCCGCGCTGACCATGCGCGCCGAGGCGGCGCACGACCTGGTCGCGGACGAGCGCGCGCGGAAACTGCTCGCCGAGATCGTGGACGACGCCGAGACCGCGCTGGCCGACGTCCGGACGCTGGTCGACGGGCTACGCCCGCCCGCGCTCGACTCCCTCGGCCTGATCGGGGCGCTGCGCGCGCACGCGGCCAGGCAGCCGTCCGGGCTGCGGGTGGACGTGCGCGCGCCGGACGACCTGCCCGCGCTGCCCGCCGCCACCGAGGCGGCCGCGTACCGGATCGCGACCGAGGCCCTGGCCAACACCCGCCGGCACGCCGCCGCGGCGCGGGCGTGGCTGCGGGTCGAGCTCGCGGGCGGGACGCTGAGCCTGGAGATCTCCGACGACGGCCGCGGCCTCCCCCGGGACGCCCCCGGCGAGGGCGGGGTCGGGCTGGCGTCGATGCGCGAGCGGGCCACCGAGCTGGGCGGTTCGTGCACGATCGACGAACGCCCCGGCGGCGGGACCCGGGTCCGGGTCGAGCTGCCCGCGAACGGGGAAGGGGACGGAGGATGATCAGGATTCTGGTGGCCGACGACCACGCGGGCTTCCGTGCGGGGCTGCGCACTCTGCTGGCGACGGCCGAGGGGATCGACGTCGCCGACGAGGCGGCCAGCGGGGAGCAGGCGCTCGCGCTGGCCGGCCGAATCCAGCCGGACGTGGTCCTCATGGACCTGGACATGCCCGGCATGGGCGGCATCGCGGCGACCGAGCGGCTGACCCGCGACCATCCGCACATCAGGGTGCTCGTGCTCAGCATGTCGGACGACGACGACTCGGTGTTCGCCGCCGTCCGGGCCGGGGCCCGCGGCTACGTGGTCAAGGGGGCGCGCAAGGCCGAGCTCGTCCGGTCGGTGCAGACGGTGGCCGAGGGCGGCGCCGTCTTCGGGCCCGCGCTCGCCTCCCGCCTGGCCGCCTACTTCTCCCCACCGTCTGGGGGACGCGCCGAGACGGCCGCGCCCCTGCCCGCGCTGACCCCCAGGGAGCGGGAGATCCTCGCCCTGATCGCCGGCCACCTGACCAACCCGCAGATCGCCGCCCGGCTCGGGCTGAGCCAGAAGACCGTACGCAACCACGTCTCGGCCGTCCTCGCCAAGCTCCAGGTCGCCGACCGCGCCCAGGCGATCCTCCGCGCCCGCGAGGCGGGCCTCTGACCCGCACCCGGCAGGAAGCAGCCCGTCCGGGAGGGCCGGAGATCAGCGTCGCAGGAGGAGTTTCAGCAGGCGAAGGGCCCGCGAACGGCGGCCGGCATCGGCCGAGAACAGATAGGTCGACGCGAGCGCGATCAGCAGCAGAGTGCCGAGCGCGGCGAACGCGGTCAGGTGCAGCATCATCGCGATCTCGTTTCCGTGAGTGCGCGGGGGACCCCATGTGGGTGCCGGTGGTGTGTGACCAGGATGTGCCCCGCGTGAGTCCCGCTGACGATGTGTTCCGAACTCTGACGCGACTTGACGAAGCCGTACGGCGTCGTACACGTGGATGACCACGCGGGTGCGCTCGACGATTCCTGACGCTTCGCTCCTGGCGTCTTGGAATGATGCGAAGGGTGATCCGACACACCCCTGCTCCGGGCAGCGGGGACGCCTTGGCGATCCTGCGCTCCCGCCTGCGGGAGCTGCATCTGCATGCCGGGGAGCCCAGCTTCCGTGCTCTGGCTCACCGGACCCGGGCGATGAGCCACACCACTGCGCACGCGGTGATCCGCTGCCGGAGGCTGCCGCAGTGGGGCAACCTGGAACTCGTCGTCGAAGCCCTCGACGGCGATGTCGCGACCTTCCACGCCCTGTGGCTGGCCGCCCGCACAACGGTGACCGAGCCGCCGGCCGCGCCGTCGGTCCCGCGCGAGGAGGAGCCGCGGTATCAGCTGGTGGCCGAGCTGGGCCACCAGGCGCTTCCGGTGAGAGGCGTCGCGTTCCACCCGGACGGGCACACGCTGGCCAGCGCGGGCGACGACAGGATGGTGCGGCTGTGGGACGCGAAGACCGGCCTCCCACTGGGCGATCCGCTGACCGGCCACACTGCTGCTCTGCGGGCACTGGCGTTCCATCCGAACGGACACCTGCTGGCCAGCGCCGGAGACGACACCACGGTCAGGCTGTGGGATGCCGGGAACGGGCGGCCGGTCGGCGGCCCGCTGGCGGGCCACACCAACGCCGTCATGGCCGTGGCGTTCCACCCGGACGGGCATGCGCTGGCCAGCGCCGGCGACGACAGGATGGTGCGGCTGTGGGACGCGAAGACCGGCCGTCCCCTGGGCGAGCCGCTGACCGGCCATGCCGCAGGTCTGTGGGCGCTGGCCTTCCACCCGGACGGGCATCTGCTGGCCAGCGCCGGCTACGACAAGACCATCCGACTCTGGGATGCCATGACGTGGCGGCCGCTGCGCGAGCCGCTGACCGATCACCCGGCGGGCATCCGGGCCCTCGCGTTCCACCCGGACGGACACCTGCTGGCCAGCGCCGGCTACGACGGAGCCGTGCGGCTGTGGGACACGAGGACCTGGCGGACCGAGGGTCATCCGCTCGTCGCGAAGACCGCCAGGGTCGTGGCAGTGGCCTTCCACCCGGATGGGCACCTGGTGGCCGGCGTCGACCGTGACGAGGGGGTGCACATGTGGGACGTCTCCACGGGGCGGCTGGTGCGTGGTCCGGTCGTCGACCACGGCGTTCCTGTCAGGACCATCGCCTTCCACCCGGAGGGGATCCTGCTGGCCAGTGCCGACGACAGGTCCGTACGGCTCTGGAAGAGCACCGAACCGGAGACCGAGCAGGTGCTGCGTCAGCGCATCGCCGGCTTGCGCGCCCGGTTGGAGGCCGTGGAACGAGAACGCGACGAGCTGGCCGCACTCGTCCAACGGCTCAGAACCGCTGATCGTCCGATTCGTGCCGAGGCGCCGAGGCCCGGGAACGGCTGAGACAAGAGGTCACCGTCCTGCGCGCCGGCGGTAGTCGCGGGGCGAGAGGCCGAGGCGGCGCTTGAACGCGTTGCTCAGCGCGCTCACCGACCCGTAGCCGACCTGGCGGGCGATCGCCTCCAGCGTCTCGTCGCCGCGGCGCAGCCGGGCGGCGGCCAGTTCGAGGCGCCAGCCGGTCAGGTATTCCAGCGGCCCCTGCCCCACGACCTGCTTGAACCGGGCGGCCAGCGTCGAGCGGGACACCGCTGCGACCCCGGCGAGCTGGGACACGGTCCAGGCACGGGCGGGGTCGGCGTGCATGGCCCGCAGCGCGGGAGCCACGACCGGGTCGGTGAGCCCGGCCGGCCAGCCCGACGTGCCGCCCGGACCGGCGGTGGCCAGGTGGAGGCGCAGGAGGTGGATCAGCATGACCAGGGCGAGATGCTCGGTGACCAGGGTCGAGGCGGGCGGCCGGGCGCGCAGCTCGGCGGCGATCTGCTCCAGCGCCCAGCGGACGGTGGCGGCCTCGGCGGTGTGGCCGGGCACATGGATCACCGGTGGCAGGGCGTCGAGCAGCAGCTCCCTGGCCCGTTCGCCGAAGTCGAACCGGCCGGCGAGAAGGATCACGTCCGTGCCGTCGCCGACGCGGGCCACGCCGTCCGTGGCCGCCGCGAAGATCGGCCCGGCCGGGACCGGGCGCACGCCCGCGCCGGCGGCCAGGGTGAAGGCGCGCGGCTGGACGAGCAGGAAGCAGTCGCCCTCGGCCAGCTCGATCGGCTCCGGCACGCCCTCCACGGTGAGCAGGCACCGCCCCCGGCGGATCGCGTTGAACTTGACCCCCTCGGGCGGCTCGAACGCCAGCGCCCACTCCCCTCCGGCGGCCAGCCCGACGGAGAGGCGGCTGGTGGTGCCGACGAGGGTGAGAACCTCTTCGAGGGGATCAGCTTGCTGGACGCTCACGCAACTATTCTCGACGCTGTCTCATTCCACGTCCAGCCGGGCGTTCCTAGGCTGACCACATGACACGCATCAGCACCCCTTTCACCGCCAGGACCACGGCCACGGAGATCCTGGCCGGCGTCGACCTCACCGGGCGGCGCGTCATCGTGACCGGCGGCGCCTCCGGGATCGGCGCGGAGACCGTACGGGCCCTCAAGGGAGCCGGAGCCGAGGTCACGGTGGCCACCCGCCGTCCCGCCGACGGGCAGCGGGCGCTGGACCTGAGCGATCTCGGGTCGGTACGGCGCTTCGTGGCCGAGTGGAGCGGGCCGGTGCACGCGATCGTGGCGAACGCCGGGATCATGGCGCTGCCTGCCCGCCGGACGACCCCCTACGGCTGGGAGCTCCAGCTCGCGACGAACTTTCTCGGGCACTTCGCCCTGATCGCCGGCCTGCACGAGCACCTGCGGCAGGCGGGCGGCGCGCGGGTGGTCATGGTCAGCTCGGGAGCCCAGCTGGGCGCGCCGTTCGACTTCGACGACCCGCACTTCGAGCGCCGCCCGTACGATCCGTGGACCGCGTACGCGCAGTCGAAGACGGCCGACGTGCTGCTCGCGGTCGCCGTCGCCCGGCGCTGGGCCGCCGACGGCATCACCGCGAACGCCCACGAGCCCGGCTACGTCCACACCAACCTGCAGCGGCACGTCGACCAGGCCACCATGCGGGCGATGGGCGCGATGGACGACGACGGGAACCTGCTGACCCCCGGCTACTTCAAGACGCCCGAGCAGGGGGCCGCCACCTCGGTGCTGCTCGCCGCGTCCCCGCTGCTGGACGGCGTGACCGGCCGCTACTTCTCCAACGACAACCAGGAGGCCGAGGTGGTGCCGGGCGGCCCGGACTCGACCGGCGGCGTCGCGGCCTGGTCCGTGGACCCCGGCGCCGCCGACCGGCTCTGGGACCTCGCCGCCGCCGCCTGCCGCCCGTAGCCCTACAGGCCGAGGGGCACCGGCCGGGCCGGCGGGCCGCCGGCGAGGAGCGCCGCCAGCGGTGTCGCCAGGTCACGCGGCGAGAACAGCCCGGGCCCGCGGTAGCCGGCGATCTCCTGGAGCGTCCACCAGCGGAAGGCGTCGATGTGCTCGGCGGCCAGCTCCTCGTCCGACCGCGCGCCCCGGGGCGCGAACGACGGGACGCGGACGAGGAAGTAGTCGTTGACCACGCCGTCGTAGCCCGCCGCGTGCCCGGAGGCGACCACCCGCTGGTGCCACACGTGCGACGGGTCGGCCTCGACCGCCAGCCCCACCTCTTCATCCAGCTCGCGCCGCAACGCGGCGAGCGGCGCCTCCCCCGGTTCGACGCCACCGCCGGGGGCCGCCCACACGATCGTCTTCCGGAAGGCCAGGCGGCAGAGCAGGATGCGGTCGTCGTCGTCGAGGACGATCGCGCGGACGGCATGGCGCAGGTTCATCTCAGGCATCCGGCATCTTATGCCGCAGGGAGCCTGTCGGGGGCGCGGGCTTCGCATCTGACGAATTGCGAACTTTCGCAATTGCGAGCACAATGGTGGACGTGATGTCGGTGCCCTTGTACGAAGCCAAGGCCGAGCTGTTCAGGCTCCTGGGCCATCCGGTGCGCATTCGCGTCCTGGAGCTGCTGCAGGACGGGCCGAAGCCGGTCCGCGACCTGCTGGCCGCGATCGAGGTCGAGCCGACCGGGCTGTCCCAGCACCTGGCCGTGCTGCGCCGCTCCGAGCTGGTGACCGCCCGCCGCGACGGCTCGACCGTGGTCTACGCGCTGTCCGGCGGCGACGTCGCCGAGCTGCTGCGGGCGGCCCGCGCCCTGCTGAGCGCCAAGCTGTCGGGCCGGCATGCGCTGCTCAGCGAACTGCTCGAAGAAGAGACCGACCACCGGTGAATCCCGTGCTCGCGGCGGGCCTCGGCCGCCTGCGCTCCGTCCTGCCCGCCCGCGCCGACCTGGCCGCGATGGGCCGTCGTCCGCGGCGCGACCTGCTCGCCGGGCTGACGGTGGCGATCGTGGCGCTGCCCCTGGCGCTCGGGTTCGGCATCTCCTCCGGACTCGGCGCCGAGGCCGGGCTCGCCACGGCGGTGGTGGCCGGCGCCCTCGCCGCCGTCTTCGGCGGGTCCGCGTTGCAGGTGTCCGGGCCGACCGGGGCCATGACGGTGGTGCTGGTGCCGATCATGCACGCGCACGGCGCGTCCGGCGTGCTCACGGTGGGCGTGCTGGCCGGGCTGCTGCTGGTGGGGCTGGCCCTCGCCCGGGCGGGCCGTTACATGGCGCTCGTCCCCGCGCCGGTGGTGGAGGGCTTCACCCTGGGCATCGCGTGCGTGATCGGCCTGCAGCAGGTGCCGGCCGCGCTCGGCGTGCCCACCCCCGAAGGCGACAAGGTGCTGGCCGTGGCCTGGCAGGCGGTGCTCGCCTTCGCCGCCCGCCCCGACTGGATCGCGCTCACGATGGCCGTCACGGTCGCGGCGGTGATGCTGGCCGGGGGACGCCTGCGGCCGGGCGTGCCGTTCTCGCTGCTGGCCGTGGCCGCCGCCACCGTCGTCGCCGAGCTGGCCGGGCTGCCGGTGACACGCATCGACGCCCTGCCCTCCGGGCTGCCCGCCCCCTCGTTGTCCTTCCTCGACGTGAGCGCGCTGGGCTCGCTGATCGCCCCCGCCGTCGCGGTGGCCGCGCTCGCCGCGCTGGAGTCGCTGCTGTCAGCCGCCGTCGCCGACGGCATGAGCGTCAGCCACCGGCACGACCCCGACAGGGAGCTGTTCGGCCAGGGCCTGGCCAACCTGGTGGCGCCGCTGTTCGGCGGCGTGCCGGCCACGGGCGCGATCGCCCGCACCGCCGTCAACGTACGCTCGGGCGCCTCCTCCCGGCTGGCCGCGCTCGCCCACGCGGCGATCCTCGGGGTGATCGTGTTCACCGCCGCCGACCTCGTGGCCCGCATCCCGCTGGCGGCGCTGGCGGGGGTGCTGCTGGCCACCGCCGTACGGATGGTCGAGGTCGGCTCGGTGGCGGCCATGCTCCGCTCCACCAGGGCCGACGCGCTCGTGCTCGCGCTGACCGCGATCGCCACCCTCGCGCTCGACCTGGTCGCCGCCGTCATCATCGGCCTGGTCGTGGCCGGCGCGCTGGCGTTGCGCGCCATCGCCCGCGACGTGCGGCTGGACGCGATGCCGCTGCACCCGGACCTGCCCGGCGACCACGACGCCGAGGAACACGCGCTGCTGGCCGAGCACATCGTCGCCTACCGGCTGGACGGACCGCTGTTCTTCGCGGCCGCGCACCGTTTCCTGCTGGAGCTGTCCGAGGTCGCCGACGTCTCGGTGGTCGTCCTGCGGATGTCCAGGGTCACCACCGTGGACGCGAGCGGCGCGCTGGTGCTCGGCGACGCCATCTCCCGCCTCGAACGGCGCGGCATCACCGTGTACGTCTCCGGCATCCGCGACGGCCACCACCGGCCGCTGCGCGCCCTCGGCGTCATCTCGCGGCTCGACGAGGCCGGGCAGGTGTTCGCCACCACCCCCGCGGCGATCGCCGCCGCCCGCCACCGCCTCTGCCTGGACGGCGTCCTGCCCGCCGTCCGGGCCGACGGCTGACGGGTATTCGCAGGTCAGCCGGGTATTCACCTCCCTCAGGGGGACGAATGCTGGGGATGCCTGACGGAATCCGCGGGTGCCTGTTCGACATGGACGGCGTGCTGACGCGCACCGCCACCGTGCACGCCGCGGCGTGGAAGACGATGTTCGACGAGTTCCTGCGCGAGCGGGACGGGGCCGCGTTCGTGCCCTTCGACGCGAAGGCCGACTACGACCGCTACGTGGACGGCAAGAAACGCGTGGACGGGGCGAGGAGCTTCCTGCGGGCGCGGGGCATCAGCCTGCCGGAGGGGACACCGACCGACCCGCCCGGCGCGATGACCGTCAACGGGCTGAGCAACCGCAAGAACCAGCTCGTGCAGGCCATCATCGACCGGGACGGCGTGGAGGTGTTCCCCGGCTCCGTCCGCTTCCTGGACGCGGTCCAGGAGGCGGGGCTGCGTACGGCCGTGGTGTCGTCGAGCGCCAACACCGTTCACGTCCTGACGGCCGCCGGGCTCGCCTCGCGGTTCGGGGCCAGGATCGACGGCGTCGTGGCCCGCGAGCGGCGGCTGGCGGGCAAGCCGGCCCCTGACATGTATCTCGCGGCGGCCGAGGCGCTGGCGCTGAAACCGGCGGAGGCGGCCGTGTTCGAGGACGCCCTGGCGGGGGTCGCGGCCGGCCACGCGGGCGGGTTCGGCTTCGTCGTCGGCGTCGACCGGACGGGACAAGCCGAGGCGCTGCGCCGACACGGCGCCGACGTCGTGGTCACCGACCTGGCCGAGCTCCTGGAGCACGGGGCGCGCCCCCGGGACGCGGGATGATCCGGCACCCCGCGTTCGAGGTCGAGCCGTGGGCGCTCCGGGAGAACCGGCTGGACCTGGACGTGCTGGCGCAGACCGAGTCGGTGTTCGCGCTGTCCAACGGCCACATCGGCCTGCGCGGCAACCTGGACGAAGGCGAGCCGCACGGGGAGCCGGGCACCTACCTCAACGGGTTCTACGAGCTGAGGCCGCTGCCGTACGCGGAGGGCGGCTACGGCTATCCGGAGTCGGGGCAGACGGTGGTGAACGTCACCAACGGCAAGCTGATCCGGCTGATGGTCGGCGACGAGCCCTTCGACCTGCGGTACGGGACGCTGCACCAGCACGAACGGGTCCTCGACCTGCGCGCCGGCACCCTCACACGCACGGCGCACTGGAGCTCGCCGACCGGCACCTCGGTGCGGGTCAGGTCCACGCGGCTGGTGTCGTTCACCCATCGCGCGATCGCCGCGATCCGGTACGAGGTCGAGGCCGTCGACCGGCCGACCCACCTCGTCGTGCAGTCGGAGCTGGTCGCCAACGAGACGCAGACGTCGCCGGGCGGCGACCCGCGGGCCGCCGCGGTGCTGCGCTCCCCCCTGGTGGCGGAGGAGAGCGTCCTCGGGGACGGCCTGTCGATCATGGTGCACCGCACCCGGGCCAGCGGCCTGCGGGTCGCGGCGGGCATGTGGCACGAGATCGACGGGCCGGACGGCACCCTCACCGAGGCGCAGGGCAGCGACGACGTCAGCCGGGTGACCGTGGCCACGCGCCTGGCCCCCGGGGGGACGCTGCGGATCGTCAAGTTCTTCTCCTACGGATGGTCGCGCAGGCGTTCGCGGCCCGCCCTGCACGATCAGGTGGCCGCGGCGCTGGCGGCCGCCCGTCTGGTCGGCTGGGACGGCCTGTACGCCGACCAGCGGCGTTTCCTCGACGGCTTCTGGGACGGCGCCGACGTGGAGGTGGAGGGCGACGCCGAGGTGCAGCAGGCCGTACGTTTCGGGCTGTTCCACCTGCTGCAGTCCGCCGCGCGCCTGGAGGAGCGCCCCCTGCCGGCCAAGGGCCTGACCGGGTCCGGCTACGACGGGCACGCCTTCTGGGACACCGAGATCTTCGTGCTGCCCGTGCTCACCTACACCTATCCGCGAGCCGTCGCGGACGCGCTGTCGTGGCGGCGGTCCACGCTTCCCCTCGCCCGGGCCCGCGCCGGGCAGCTCGGGCTGCGCGGCGCCGCCTTCCCCTGGCGGACCATCCACGGCGAGGAGTGCTCCGGCTACTGGCCGGCCGGAACCGCGGCCTTCCACGTCAACGCCGACATCGCGCACGCGGTCGCCCAGTACGTCGACGCCACCCAGGACGAGCCGTTCGACGGCCGGACCGGCCTGCACGTGCTCGTGGAGACGGCCCGGCTGTGGCTCGCCCTCGGGCACCACGACGCGGCCGGGCGGTTCCGCATCGACGGGGTGACCGGGCCGGACGAGTACACCGCCCTCGCCGACAACAACGTGTACACGAACCTGATGGCCCAGCGGAACCTGCGCGAGGCGGCCGAGGCCGTGGCCCGCCATCCGGCGCTCGCGGCGGCGCTCGACGTCACCACGGAGGAGACCCGCGGCTGGCGCGAAGCGGCGGAGGCGATGACCGTCCCCTACGACGAGCGGCTGGGGGTGCACCCGGAGAGCGAGGGCTTCACCCAGCACGCGCTCTGGAACTTCGCCACCACCGGTCCCGAGCGCTACCCGCTGCTGCTGCACTTCCCCTACTTCGATCTCTACCGCCGGCAGGTGGTCAAGCAGGCGGACGTCGTACTCGCGATGCACCTGCGCGGCGACGCCTTCACCCCCGCACAGAAAGCTCGCAACTTCGCCTACTACGAGGCCCTGACCGTACGCGACTCGTCCCTGTCGGCCTGCACCCAGGCGGTCATCGCCGCCGAGGTGGGACACCTGGAGCTGGCCTACCGCTACCTGGGGGAGGCGGCGCTGATGGACCTCGCCGACCTGGAGAAGAACACCGTGGACGGCGTGCACATGGCGTCGCTGGCCGGGGCGTGGATCGCCCTCGTGGCGGGGTTCGGCGGGATGCGCGCGGGCGGGGGGCGGATGTGCTTCGCGCCCGCCCTGCCCGCCGGCATCACCCGGCTCGCCTTCCGGCTGCGGTACCGCGGCAGCCTGCTGAGCGTCAGCGCCACGCGGGAGGCGACGGCCTACCGGCTCCTCCAGGGGCCGCCGATCACCCTGACCCATCACGGCGAGCGCTTCGACCTGGGCGGCGAGGAGGTCACCCGGCCCAACCCGCCGCCTCCCGCACCGGAGCAGCAGGTCCACCAGCCACCCGGCCGCGAGCCCCGCCCGCGCGCCGGCGGATCATCACGTCGATCATCGGGTGGGTGACCGGCGTTCGATCTGGGCAGGTCAGTGCCAGACGAAGGGAGAAGACGTCATGGATCTTTCCGGTGTGGGCGTGTGGAGCCATCACCTGCGCTACGGCGACCCGGGTGAGGCCGCGGAGGCGGCCACCGAGCTGGAGGAGCTGGGCTACAGCGCGCTGTGGGTGCCGGACACGGGAGGACCGGTCTTCGAGGCCGTCGGCAACCTCCTGACGGCCACCCGCCGGATCGTCGTGGCCACCGGGATCCTGAACCTGTGGATGCACGATCCCGCCGACGTCGCCGCCTCCTTCGCCGAGCTCTCCTCGGGCCACCACCACCGCTTCCTCATGGGCATCGGCGTGAGCCACGCGGTGGCGGTCGACCGGCAGGAGCCGGGCCGCTACCGCAAGCCGCTGGCGGCGATGACGGCGTTCCTCGACGCGCTGGACCGGGCGGATCAGCCCGTGCCGGAGGACAGCCGGGTGCTGGCGGCGCTCGGCCCGAAGATGCTGGACCTCGCCGCGAAGCGGGCACGGGGCGCGCATCCGTACCTCGTCACGCCCGAGCACACCCGGCAGGCGCGGGAGGCGCTGGGTGACGGCCCGCTCCTGCTCCCCGAGCAGACGGTGATCCTCTGCTCGGGCAAGGACGAGGCGCGCGCGATCGGCGGGGAATGGCTGCGGCGCTACCTGTCGCTGCCGAACTACGCCAACAACCTGCTGCGCCTCGGCTACACGGAGGAGGACGTGGAGTCGGTGAGCGACCGGCTGTTCGACGGCCTGATCGCCTGGGGCGACGAGGAGGCGATCCGGCGCCGGCTGGACGAGCACCGCGCCGCCGGCGCCGACCACGTCTGCCTCCAGGTCCTCACGGCCGACGCGGACGCCCTGCCGCGCCGCGAGTGGCGCGCTCTCGCCGTCGCGCTCATGTGAGCGGGGTTCAGCGGATCAGGGCCAGCCAGCGGCCGTGCGCCGGCCAGCAGCGGGCCTCGGTGAACCCGGCGGCCAGCGCGACCCGGCGCAGGTCGCTCGCCGAGACGGTCGCCCAGGCGAACCATGCGTCGGTGACCGGTCCGCGGCGCAGCCGTACCCGGTCGACCCGGCTCGTCGTGCCGGGCGGCGCGACCTCGGCCAGGACCGTGCCGCCGGGCCTGATGAGCTGCCCGACCCGCCGCAGCAGGGCCTCGGGGTGGCCGCCGATGCCGATGTTGCCGTCGGCGAGCAGCGCCGTCGCCCAGCGGCCGCTGAAGGGGACGTCGTCGTAGACGTCCCTGAGCAGGGCGAATCCTCCGGCGCGGCGGGTCAGGGCGACGGCGCGCGGGGTGATGTCGATGCCGAGCGAACGCACGCCGCGCCGGGTCAGCGCCGCCGTCAGGCGTCCGGGGCCGGAGCCGATGTCGAGCGTGGGGCCGGCGCAGCGGCTCAGCAGCTCCTCGTCGCCGTCGATGGGCTCGAACCAGCGGGCGGCCTCCAGGGGGACGCGGGTGCCGTCCACGTACTCGAGTTCGGCGCTCTCCCCGGCGAGCGCGTCGGCGTAGAGCTCCCCGATCATCGGCCCAGCTCCCGCAGCGCCGCGGCGAAGCAGGATCCCGGCGCCTGGCCCGCGACCGTGGCGGCGTCGGCGGCGGTGTCGACGTCGGTCAGCTCGGGCAGCAGGAGCACGCTCAGCCCGGCGCGTTCGAGCCGGTCGAGCTGGAGCTTGCCGGTGTCCGGGCGCGACATGGGCACCCCGAGCAGCAGCGCGGGGTCGGGCCTGCGCAGGCCGAGCAGCCAGAAGCCGCCGTCGGCCGCCGGGCCGTACACCGCGTCGTGCTCCGTCAGCGCCGCGCCGGCCTCGTCCAGCAGGGCGGGGGTGACCTGCGGGGTGTCCATGCCGATGAGGACGACCGGGCCCGGCCGGAGCCGGCAGGCGTCGGAGAAGGCGGCGGCCAGGCGCTCGTCCAGCCCCGCGCCGCGCTGCGGGATCACCACCAGCCCCGGGGGCAGCCAGCTTCCCGGCAGCCCGTCCAGCGCCAGCACCCGCTGGGCGGCCGGCGTGGCGGCCACGGCCCGCAGGCTGTCGCGCAGCGCGGCCTCGGCCAGGACGGCGGCCTGCTCCGGGCTGAACGGCGGGGTCAGCCGGGTCTTCACCCGGCCCGGCACCGGCTCCTTGGCGATGACCAGGAGCTGCGGCAGGTGATCGGGATGACGGTGACTCAGACGGTGACTCAACGGAGACGTTCCTCACGGGCTGCGGACGACGGGTGTTCCGCCGGCGGGGCGATGACGGCGAGGGCCGGCGGAGCGGCGCGCGGCCCAGCCGGCCAGCGCGGCCAGCGCGGCCACGGCGTAGAAGGGGGTGCCGAGGTTGTCGGGGGCGGCCGGGCCGTCGGTGTAGGCGACGGCGCCCGCCACGGCCACGCCCAGCCACTCCCACCAGCCGGTCATGGCGGCCAGCGCCACGACCAGCAGGGCGTACCAGGAGTATCCGGGGGTGAGCAGCAGCAGGAACGAACCGCTGACCAGCAGCGCGCCCTGCCACGGCCGCTCGGCGTCCCCGTGGCGCAGGACGGCCAGGACGATCAGGGCGAGCAGCGCGATCGCGGCGTACGGGGCCCAGGAGTCCGGCATCAGCAGCCGCAGGACCGCGTACCGGTTGCCGCCGCCGTCGTAGCGCTCCTCCCGCAGGTAGCCCGGCAGGTAGCCGGCCACCGAGCTGCCCGAGACCAGCGCGTACGGCAGGTACGACACCGCCACCACGAGCAGCGCGGGCACCCCGACCACGAGCAGCCGCCGCCACGCGACCCTCCCACTGCCCGCCAACGCTCCGGACAGGGCGCCGGGCAGCGCCGTCACCGGGAGCAGCTTGGCCGCCACCGCCGCCCCCAGCAGCGCGCCCGCCCCCGCCCGCCCGCCGCGCCCCCGGACCGCGCCGAAGGCCAGCACCACCAGCAGCACCCCGAGCATGTCGACGTGCGCGTTGTTCACCGCCTCGACCGGCACCGCCGGGCACCACGCCCAGTACGCCGCCCCCCGCGCCCCCGCGAGCCGCCACAGCGTGAGCAGCGCGAGCACGGCCAGCGCGAAGCCGCCCAGTTGCAGGCCCTTGTGCCGCGACCCCTCCGGGGACAGCCACTCGACCAGCAGGAAGTACCCCTGCGCGAGCGGCGGGTAGATCGTGGACACGGTCGGGCGGTTGATCCGGGTGCAGCCGCCCTCCGGCAGCGGCCACAGGAGCGGGTCGGCGCAGCCGGCCGGGAAGAGCCAGTCGTCACGGAGGCCGGCGAGCGCCGGGTCGGCCGGCGGATGCGCGTAGGGCGAGACGCCCGCCGCCTGCACCCGGCCGTCCCAGGCGTAACGGAAGGAGTCGGTGCTGCTGCTCGGCGGCGCTGCCGGCCCGATCGCGGCCAGCGCGATCCCGCCGGCCACGACCAGCACGTCCAGCCACTTCCCCTGCACCCGCCGGGCCAGCCACAAGGCCGCCGCGAACAGCGCCCAGGCCAGCAGGTACCAGCCGAGGCCCGGCGGCCCGAGCACCATCCTGAGCACGACGGCCCCCAGCGCGGCGAGCACCGCCCCGGTGAAGATCAGGTTTCGGCTCACAGCCCGCAGCCTGACATCCCCGGCCCCGTACGGGGCCGCCGCGAGGCCCGCCGTCCGCGCTTCGTAAGAAGCCTTACGAACCGCGAACGTCTCCTCCGGGCGCGCCTCCAGCCGGGCTAGCGTCGGCGGCGTGAGAGTCATGGTCACCGGCTCGGCCGGTTTCATCGGCGGGCACGTGGCGGAGGCGCTGCGGGCCGCGGGTCACGACGTCGTCGGCCTGGACCTGCGGACCGGCGCGGACGTCCGCGACCCGGCCGTGCTGGACGCGCTGCTCCCCGGCGTCGAGGTGGTCGTGCACCAGGCCGCGATGGTGGGGCTCGGTGTGGACGTCGCCGACCTGCCCGGCTACGCCTCCGTCAACGTGTACGGCACCGCCGTCCTGCTGGCCGCGATGGCGCGGCACGAGATCGACCGGCTGGTGCTGGCGTCCTCGATGGTGGTCTACGGCGAAGGCCACTACGAGTGCGCCACGCACGGCCACGTCAGGCCGGGCCCGCGCACCGTGCGGGACCTGGAGCTGGGCTCGTTCGAGCCGCTCTGCCCGCGCTGCGGCGCGGCCCTGGCCTGCGCGCCCATCGGCGAGGACGCCCAGCCCGATCCGCGCAACGCCTACGCCACCAGCAAGCTCGCGCAGGAACATCTGGCCGCCAACTGGGCCAGGGAGACGGGCGGCCGCGCGGCGGCGCTCCGGTACCACAACGTCTACGGTCCCCGCATGCCGCGCGACACCCCGTACGCCGGGGTCGCCGCGATCTTCCGCTCGGAGCTGGAGGCGGGCCGGGCGCCGAAGGTGTTCGAGGACGGCCGCCAGCTGCGTGACTTCGTGCACGTGCGCGACGTCGCCCGGGCCAACCTCGCGGCCATGTCCGCCCCCGTACGTCCCGGCGAGCTGCGCGCCTGGAACATCGCCTCGGGGACCCCGCACACCGTGGGCGAGATGGCGGCCGCGCTGGCCGCCGCGCGCGGCGGTCCCGCCCCGAAGGTCACCGGGGACTACCGGCTGGGCGACGTCCGCCACATCGTGGCCTCGCCCGAGCGGGCGCGGGCCGAGCTCGGGTTCCGCGCGGGCGTCGAGTTCGACGCGGGGATGAAGGAGTTCGCCCGGTCATGACGGTCGACGTGATCCTGCCCTGCCTGAACGAGGAGGCCGCGCTCGCCTGGGTGCTCGGGCGCATGCCGGACGGCCACCGCCCGATCGTGGTCGACAACGGCTCCACCGACCGCTCGGCGGCGGTCGCGGAGAGCCTCGGCGCGCGGGTGGTCCACGAGCCCGTACGCGGCTTCGGCGCGGCCTGCCACGCCGGGCTGCGCGCCGCCACCGCCGAGGTGGTCTGCTTCATGGACGCCGACGCCTCGCTCGACCCACGCCAGCTCCCCCGGGTGAGCGCCGCCGTGCTCGGCGGGCACGGCGATCTGGTCCTGGGGCGGAGGCTGCCGCGGACGGCGGGCGCCTGGCCGTGGCACGCGCGGCTGGGCAACGCGGTGCTCGCCGGTGTGCTGCGCCGCCGTACGGGTGCGCCGCTCCGCGACCTCGGCCCGATGCGCGCGGCCAGGCGCGCGGCCCTCCTGGAGCTGGGGCTGACCGACCGCCGCTTCGGCTACCCGCTGGAGATGGTGCTGCGCGCCGACGCGGCCGGCTGGCGGATCGCCGAGGTGGAGGTGGACTACCTGCCGCGGACCGGGCGTTCCAAGGTCACCGGCACGCTGCGCGGCACGCTCCGCGCCGTCTCCGACATGCGCCGGGTGATGGCCGAGCTCCGGCCGGCGTCCTCAAGCGATTCGTCATACCCGGGTGGGCGGAGGGAATAGGTGCGGGGATCGAGGAGGGCCGCAGCACCTGGCCGCTCACCAGGATGCCGGCCTGCTCCAGCGTCGCGGCGTAACTGGCCATGGCCCGCATCCCGTCGGCCATCGCCTCGGCCCCGGCCGTCTCCTCGGTCGCCTCGGCGTGATGGAACAACAACATGTAACGCATGTCCCGATCCTCTCTCCTCACTTGGTCCGGTAGCGCGTGATCACGACACCGGTCGTGGTGGTGATCGCCTCCTGAAGCGTCAGGCCGGCACGCTCCCCCTCGCCGAACAGCCGCGTGCCCGAGCCGAGCACGATCGGGTGGATCAGCAGGACGTACTCCTCGACCAGGCCCGCCGCGTGCAGGGAGCGCACCAGCTCGCCGCTGCCGAGCACCCTGATCACGCCGTCCACCGTTCCTTCAGCCCCGCGACCGCGCCGGCCGCCTCCCCCGCCAGCAGCGTGGAGTTGGGGTGGGCGAGCGCGGTGTCCGCCCGGCGGGAGGCGACGTACTTGGGCGTGTTCACCAGGATCTCGGTGAACGGGTTGGCCTCGCCCACGGAGGTCCAGTAGCCCAGCACGTCGTCGTACGTCCGCCGCCCGAACAGCATGGCCGCCGCCCCGCCCTGCTCGGCGACGTACTTCCCGGTCACCTGGTCGGCGTACCCGGCGGCCCACCCGCCGTGCCGGAACCCGCCCCTCGTGTCCTCGTCCGCCCGGCCCGGCCCCTGCATGACGCCGTCCAGGCTGACGCTGACGAAAACGCTGATAGTGCCCACCGCGAACTCCTCATCTCACTGGTCACCGGGGCCACGTTCCGGCCCGGCACAGTGATGACGAGCTCAACCCGCCCGAACAGACACCCTGTCCTACCTGCTGACTGTCATGGCGTGGGCCGTCCGAGGTCGCCGAACGCCTCCTCCGCCCATCGCCGGACCAGCGGAGCCGTGGCCAGGTACGACTCCTGGAGGATCGTCTTCCTGAGACGGTCGAGGACAGCCGCGCGGAACCCGGAGGGGAGACGGTCGCGGTCGGCGGCGAGCATCCGCAGCACCCGGCTCAGGTAGGCGTATCGCGCCACCTGATGGTCGGGGGCGCGGCTGCCCGCGATGACCGTCAGGCACTCCTCGTACGCCTGCTGAAGGTTCTCGTCACCCCCAGGGGCGCTGGAGGCCAGCCAGACCCGCGTCAGGGCGTTCGTGACGGAGACCGCCCGGTCGGGACTCAGGATGCCGAACGCCGGGGTCGCCCCTTCCTCCTCGTCCCCCGACAGGTCGCCTTGGTCCAGGACGCGGTTGACCTCGGCGAGCGCGTGCCAGGCGATGTCACCGACGAGATCGCAGGTGAAATGACTCACCTGAGCCAGTTCGTGTCCGCGGTAGTAGCACCAGCCCGCATATTCTCTCTCCTCATGGCCGGGCGGCACGTTGAAGGTCCAGAAGATGTCCAGATGCGGCAGTTCGTAAGGCTCGTCGCTCCGCAGGTCCACATGAACCTCGCGTTCGCCGTCCTCCCAGTCGCGGCGCAGCGACAGCTCGTGGATGAGGTACTCCCAAGGCTCCTCGCCGAACTGCGACCTCCACAGCAGCGCGTGCTTGCGCCACTCGGCCACGGGAGAGGGCGCCTCCGGGAACAGCTCCCGTCCGGAGACCGGGCCGCCCACCCGGACCATCGCAAGGAGCAGGTTCGCCGCATAGGCGGCGTGGCGCGCGGGCGCTCCGAGATCGACCGGACGGTAGGTGGCGTAGTGACCGTTCTCGTCGGGTTCCATGGCGTGCTGGAAGGCCGTCAGGAGCAGCTCCCGGAACTTCCGCCGCCGCTCGTCGGGAAGCCGCTCGGCGAGGGCACTGAGAAAGTCGAGGATCTGGGTACGGGTGGTCAGCGGAGCGAAGGACAGCAACGCGCGGATGAAGCCGTCGTCAGGCACCCGCCGGAGGCTCGCCGCCGCGACTTCGGCCAGTTCGTGCAACTCCCGCAAGATCAGCCGGGCGACCAGGAACTCCCCGAACGTCGCGTGCAGGAACTCGCACGTGGTCAGGAGCTGGTCCTTGCGCAGCGCCTGCGCCTGGTGGATGAAGAAGAACCGGCCCACGATCTGCTGGGCGAGACTCGCCGCGGCGTGGAAATCGCGCGAGGACGGACCGGGCGTCCGGTCGCCGAGCAGTTCGGTGAGGTCACCCGACAACTCGTCGTCGGTGACCCATTGCCGGCCGCGGTTGAACATCGCGAACGCCGCCACCGACAGGCGCAGCAGCTCCTCATTGACCGCCGCCTCCAGCGGCTCCGCCGCCAGCCCCGGCTGCGACTTGACGATCTCGCGCTCGGCGAAGCGTCGCAGGATCCGCTCGTACAGGTCAGCGTGGTCGAGGGAGTGCTCGTCCCGCTGCAGAGCGTTGTCGGCCGCGTCGTACAGGACCAGCATCAGCAGCAGGAGCGGTTGCGATGCCAGCTCGGCCTGACGCAGCGCCGTCGCGACGGGCAAGGGCCGCAGCCCGCGCGAGACCAGGTGGTCGGCGTTCGCCGCGTCCCAGACGCTCAGCCACTGCTCGACCTGTCCCTCGGTGAACGGTTCGAGCCGTAGCGCGGTCGCGCCGTCGCGCGGGATGCGTCCTCTGTCGGCGACCGCGATGCGGCTCGTGACCAGGACTGCCACCGGACGTCCCTGGTCGGCCTCACGCTCCTGAAATCGCACGATCTGCTCTAGATAGTCGGTCTGACCGATGCCCGTCGCCTGGAGCAGCTCGTCGAAGCCGTCGAGCAGGATCACCGGCAGCGCGCCTCCCGCCGTCCTGGCCAAGACCGGCCACGACAGGCTCTCCCCAGTGGCGTCCCTGATCGCGTACTCGATCTGGGACTGCAGGTCCGTGTCCGCGGGGACGTCCCGCAGCACCACGCGCACGGTCAGGAAGTCGGTCACGGGAAGGCGAGCCGCCAGGACTTGGGTGAGCACCGACTTGCCCGATCCCGGCTGACCGAGCACGATCAGCGGGCTCCGCGTGGCCTCGGGCGAGGTCAGATGGCCGATGAGGAACTCCTGCAGGTCGTCGCGCACGTCCCATTGGCCCCACCACTGCTCGTGGTCCATCCGATCGCGGTAGGTGACCTTCGCGACCCGGAAACATGGGTTGACGTACACATGCGCCAGCAGCGGCATCGTCAGCCCCTCGGGGATGTCGTTCGAGGTCACGACGGGGCGGTCGAGCGCGCGCCGGTAGCGCCGGGCCAGGGCCGCGCGCCGCTCGTCGGCCATTGCGGTGTTCGAGGCGATGGCGTCAAGCACGCGGCCCAGACCTTCGAGCCCTGCCTGCAGGCGCAACAGCCGGTCGTGCGTCGTGAGATGGTCGAGACGATTCGCCCAGAACGCCACCTCGGGAAAGTCGGTGGTCAAGCGCCGCAGATGCTCCTCGTAACGGCGCAGCGCGGCTTGCGGCACCTCCTCCTCCAGCGCTCGCACGAGCTCGCCGGAGAGACCAGGCAAGGCTTCGGCCAGGTAGGCGACCAGGCGTCCGCTCAGCGAGGCGTAGCAGGCGAGCAAGGATTCCGGCATGGTCTCGGCGCCGGGAGGTATGGGATCCCCGGGCAGGGCACTGTCGTGGAGCACGGCGACGAGGTCGGCGAGCCGCCCCGAGGCGGGACGCTCGCCTGTGGCCAGGCTCACCTGCGTCAGCCTGCCACGCAGCAGCTCCTTCACCTCTGATCGCGGGGTGACCTCGTGCACGGCCTCGAAGAAGGCGGTGAGCACGATCACCTTGTGTGCGGCGATGAGCCGCTGCGTCCGGTCGAAGCGGCCGAGCCCGCGCAGCCGCTCCGCCAATAAGCTGACCGACTCGCCGCTGAGCCTGGCCAGCTCTCCCTTGGCGTCGAAAAGGCTGAGCACGAACTCCGCGCCGAAGCCCGTCGCACCGAGCAGCACGCCACCGGTGATCCGGTCCAGGGCGGCGACCAGTTGGTTGTCGGCCCCTCCCAGAAGCTTCACCGCGTCGGAATAGCACAGTCTGTTCTTCATCGTGGCCTCCTCGCATCCGCGGAAGTGTTGGCCAGCGTGGGGTCCTCGCCAGAAGCGGGTTTGACTACGATGAGCGATTTCAAAGGACTCCGCGTGATTCCTATCGTGCCATCCTCGACGTCCCCAGGGGAGATGATTTACTCCCTTTCCCGGCGAACATGCTGGCCACAGCGTCCATGTCTACGGTTGCGCTCAGAGCAACAGAGGCGGGGCCGTTACGCTGCGTCCCGTGAACGCCGACGACGTCCTCGCGATCTACCGCGGCCTCGCCGCCGAGAACGTGCCCGTCTGGATCGACGGCGGGTGGTGCGTCGACGCGCTGCTCGGCAGGCGGACCCGCGAGCACGCCGACCTCGACCTCGCCGTCGCCCGCGAGCACGCGCGGCGTCTCGGGGAGCTGCTGGCCCAGTGGGGGTACGCGCCGCGGCCACGGCAGGACTCGACGGACTGGAACTACGTCGTCGCGACCGGCGGCGGCGCCACGGTGGACGTCCACGTGTTCGAGTTCGACGACCAGGGTCACAACGTCTACGGCATCGAGTATCCCAAGGACTCCCTGACGGGCACGGGCGTCATCGCCGGGCAGGAGGTGCGGTGCGTGGCCGCCGAGTGGATGTTCCGGTTCAAGACGGCGTACCCGCCCAAGGACAAGGATCTCGCGGACGTCCGCGCCCTCGCCGAGAGGTATGGGTTCGAGATCCCGGCCACGCACCGCGGCCCGTGCGGATGAGCGGCGGTGCGGCCTGACCTTCGGTCTTACCGGACATAACGGATCTTTGTGTCGATGATCACATTGCGCCCGACTCGCGGGCGGCGGGGCTGACGCCGGTGATATCCATGATCGGACTTGTCGGAAGCCGAAAGGATATTCGTGCGTACACGCAAGCTGGCGACTTTCCTCACCGGTGCGGCCCTGGCCGCCTCCACCACCATGGTGGCGAGTGCCGCCCCCGCCGCCGCGGCCGGACCCTGCGGCAGCAGCTACACCCGCGTCGGCGTCTACCCCATCAAGCGAGGAGACGGGACCCGTACGGGCACCCTGGAGGTCCACTACAGCTCCAGCGCCGGCAAGAACTGCGCCCTGACCTACGGCTACGGCGCCTACGCCAACACCCCGAGCTGGAAGAGCGTCGTGATCTCCCGGGGCGACGGCAGCGGCAAGGACTCCAACTCCGGGACGTTCACGTACTACGCCGGCCCCGTCTACGTCTCCGCGCCCGGCCAGTGCATCGACGTCCAGGGAACGGTCCCGGACTGGGTGACCGTCAAGCTCAACAACGTGCACTGCGGCTGAACCGCGCGCTCCCCGGCTCAGATTCTCCTGGGCCGGGGGCCAGGTGACTGGGCTGCAGGGCCTGCCGCTGCGCCCATGAGGCCAGCCGGCGGAGGGCGAAGTGGCCGGGGCTGCCGGGCGGCGCGGTGACGAGGATGATGATCTGCTCCTGGTCGTCCACCGTGTTCAGGGCCTGCCAGTCGAGGTCGAAGGACCCGGCGACGGGGTGGTGCACGCGGTTGTGCCCGAACGGGTGCATGGTGACCAGATGCTGGTTCCACCAGACGCGGAAGTCGTCGTCGCGGCGCAGCAGCTCGCCCACGAGCTCCTGCAGCCGCGGCTGGCCGGGGTAGGTGCCGGCCGCCATGCGCAGGCTGGAGACCGCTTCGCGGGCCCGTTCCGGCCAGTCGTCCTGCATGGCCCGGACCTGCGGGTCCAGGAAGATCATGCGGACGTAGTTGCGGTGCGCGGGCGGCATGGCGGCCAGGTCGCCGAGCAGGGCGGCGGCGAGCCTGTTCCAGGCAAGGATGTCCTGATAACGGCCCAGCACCAGAGCGGGCGTGTCGACCAGGTTGGTGAGCAACCGCACGGTCTGCGAAGTGACCCGCTGCTCGCCCTCGTCCGACTGCTCCCCCGTGTACGGGTCGGCGAGCTGGCACAGATGCCGCTGCTGGTCGTCGTCGAGTCGCAGCGCCCGGCCGATGGCGGTCAGCACCGAACGGGAGGCGGTGCGGACCCGGCCCTGTTCCAGCCGGGTGTAGTAGTCGGTGCTGATGCCGGCCAGCTGGGCCACCTCCTCCCGGCGCAGCCCCGGGACCCGGCGCGGGTAGGCCGGTTCCGGCAGGCCGTGTTCGGCCGCGGTGACCGCGGCACGCCGGGCGATCAGGAAATCGGCCAGCGGTCCTTTCGGCGAGGCGAGGTCGAAGGACGGGCTGTGCGCATCCATATCATCCGATGATGGCATCCGAGCGGCCGAACTTCCGGGGAAAAGAATTCCTAGGAACAATTGATCCTTCCGCTTTCCCGAGTCCATCGGCCACGGTAGAGGGGGAAAGGGTGGCAAGCGGGACCTGCGGAACACTGGAGGGGGGCCGTGGGATCGGTTTGCCCCTTTCCTGCGGTCGGAGGGATCAAAACCTCCAATGCCGCACGATTCCACCGTCCTCTCACATTGCGGGAGGACGGTGGAATCACGGCACAATTGTTCCGGTCAGCCCCGCCGTCCCCACAGCAGGTACGCGACGGGCCCCACCGGCTGGACGAAGATCGCCGGCCACCACAGTCCCTTGCGGCCCCGCACGTCCGCCGCGGGCCGCCGGCAGAGGTCGACCGCGGCGGCGGCGGTGAGCGCGATCTCCACGGACGCCAGCGCGATCACGACGCCCCGCCGCTTGCCCGACATGTCGTCCCAGCGCATCATGGGCTCCCTTCACTCGTTCGTACCGGCCCCATTGTGACGGTTCGCCGGAGAGGCCGAGCTGGAGCTCTGGTGGACCTCAGCCTCCCACCACCGCCACGGGGCAGGGCGCGTGCTGGAGGAGCGAGGCGGCGACGCCGGCGGGCGCGGCCCGCCGGCGGCCGACGACCACGAGGGTCGCGGTCCCGAAGTCGGCGGCCTGCTGGAGCGGCACGCCGGGATGGCGGGCCGCCCGCCCGCTCACGTCCGCGCTCAGGTCCGCGGGGACCGCGAGGGGCAGCCGGCGCAGGGCGGCCTCCTCGAACGCGAAGTCCAGGACGACGCCGTCCGGGTCGCGGTCGGCCACGACGACCGGCCCCGGCTGCGACGCCGCGGGCAGCGGCCCCGGCCCCCGCACCACGATGACGGGGCAGTGGGCGTGCGTGGCGACGTACCCGGCCACCGAGCCCACGACCGCTCGCGGCAGCGCGCTGAGCCCGCGCGAGCCGACCACGACGAGCGCGGCCTCGTGGGAGAGCTCGACCAGGCGCTCGGCCGCGGGGCCCTCGTGCAGGTCCGTCTCCACGGTCAGGCCGGAGCTGGTGTGGCGGGCGCAGTCGGCGCCGTGCCACAGCACGTGCTCGGCCGCCTTGCGCAGGTGGGACCTGGCCTCCTCGGGGGCCTCGCCGTACGGCCACTGCCAGGCGTGGGCGACGGTCAGGGACAGTCCGCGGAGCTCGGCCTCGTCCAGCGCCCAGTCCAGCGCCTGCATCGAGAAGGCCGATCCGTCGTAGCCGAGAACGATGTGCTTCATGCCACTGCCTCCTGTCCGTACGCCTGCCCACGTCAGGGTGGCCCTACCACCACCGTCGTACGGGTCCCCTGTCTGGGCCGGCGGCGCCTGGGTAGCGTCACCGCCATGGCCACTCTCGCTCCGGCCAACCCCTGGACGCTCGTCTACGAGGGCTACGACCCCGCCGCCGAGGGGCTGCGGGAGGCGTTGTGCACGCTCGGCAACGGCCGCTTCGCCACCCGGGGCGCCACGCCCGACGGCCTGCACCGCACGCCCGGCACCTACCGGGCGGGCTGTTACGACCGGCTCGCCTCGCGGGTCGCGGGCCGTACGGTCGTCAACGAGGACCTGGTCAACCTGCCCGACTGGCTGCCGCTGACCTTCGCCACGCCGGGGTCGGACTGGTTCCACCCGGACGCGGCCGAGCTGCTGGACTACCGCCAGGAGCTCGACCTGCGGCGCGGGGTGCTGCTGCGGGAGCTGGCCTGGCGCGACGACGCCGGCCGGGTCACCCGCGTACGGCAGCGCCGCCTGGTGTCCATGGCCGACCCGGCCCTGGCCGCCCTGGAGACCACCTTCACCGCCGAGAACTGGTCGGGTCCGCTCCGCGTCCGCGCCACGCTGGACGGGACGGTCACCAACCACGGCGTCGCCCGCTACCGCGACCTGCGCGGCGACCACCTGACCGACCACGCGGCCGGGGACGAGGCCGGGCTGACCTGGCTGACGGCGACGACCCGCTCCTCCCGGATCACCGCCGCGCTCGCCGCGCGGATCGACGCCCCGGTTCCCGGCCGGCCCGAGCGCGAGGGCAGCCGGATCGGCACCGAGCACGTGCCGCGCCTGGAGGAGGGCGTGCCGGTGACGGTCACGAAGATCGTGGCGCTGGTGACGTCCCGCGACCCCGCCGTCCACGACCCGCGCTCGGCCGCGCTGCGCCGGGCCGGGCAGGCTCCCGGCTTCGGGGAGCTGCTGGCCGCGCACGAGACCGCATGGGAGCGGCTGTGGGAGCGGGCCCGGCTGGAGGTGGGCGGCCCCGAGCTGGCGCAGCTCGTGCACCTGCACGTCTTCCACCTCCTGCAGACGCTCAGCCCGCACACCTTCGACCTGGACACCGGCGTGCCCGCCCGCGGCCTGCACGGCGAGGCGTACCGCGGTCACGTGTTCTGGGACGAGCTGTTCGTGCTGCCGTGGCTGAACCTGCGCTTCCCCGACATCTCGCTCGGCCTGCTGCGCTACCGCTGGCGGCGGCTGCCGGAGGCGCGGGCCGCCGCGCGGGCGGCCGGGCTCGACGGCGCGATGTTCCCCTGGCAGAGCGGCAGTGACGGCCGCGAGGAGACCCAGACCTTCCACCTCAACCCCGTTTCGGGCCGCTGGCTGCCGGACGTCTCCCACCTGCAACGCCACGTCGGCCTGGCCATCGCCTACAACGTGTGGCAGCACCACCTGGCGACCGGCTCCATGGCGTCGTGGTGCGCGGAGCTGCTGACGGACATCGCCCGCTTCTTCGCCTCGCTCGCCGTGCTCGACCCGGTCTCAGGCAGGTACGAGATCCGCGGCGTCATGGGACCGGACGAATACCACACCGCCATTCCCGGCGCCGCCGCCCCCGGCCTGGACAACAACGCCTACACCAACGTCATGACCGTGTGGCTGCTGGCCCGCGCCCTGGAGCTCGGCCTCGCCCGGCCCGGGGAGAGCGCCCGCTGGGCGGACATCACCCGGCGCATGCGGGTCGACTTCCACGACGGCGTCATCAGCCAGTTCACCGGCTACGCCGGCCTGGCCGAGCTCGACTGGGGCCGCTACCGGGGCGTACGGCGGCTGGACCGGGCGCTGGAGGCGGACGGCGACGACGTCAACCGCTACAAGGCGTCCAAGCAGGCCGACACGCTGATGCTGTGCTACCTGCTCACCGCCGACGAGCTGCTGGACCTGCTGCGCCGGCTCGGCTACCCCGCCGATCCCGAGCTGATCCCCCGCACGATCTCCTACTACCTGGACCGGACCAGCCACGGCTCCACGCTCAGCGCCGTCGTCCACGCCTGGGTCCTGGCCCGCGCCGACCGGGCCCGCTCCTGGCAGTTCTTCGCCGAGGCGGCGCTCAGCGACATCAAGGACGTGCAAGGCGGCACCACGGCCGAGGGCATCCACCTGGGCGCCATGGGCGGCACCCTCGACATGCTGCAACGCTGCTACCTGGGCCTGGAGCCGCGCCCCGACGGCCTGCGGCTCGACCCGTGCCTGCCGGAACGGCTCGGGTCGCTGTCGATGCCGATCGAGTTCCGGGGCCGCCGGCTCCTCGTCGAGGCCGACCACGAGCGCACGCGCGTGGACGGCCTCACCCTGCCGCGCGGCGCGGCCGCCACGATCCCCTTCCCGCCCTGATCATCCGGGTTCCACGCGCACCGTCCCCGCCGTGCCGTCCACCGTGATCACCTGGCCCGTCCTGATCGCGGAGGTGGCGTCGCGGACGCAGATGACGGCGGGGATGCCGTACTCGCGGGCGACGGTGGGGCCGTGCGCCACCGGCGAGCCGGTCTCGGTCACCAGCCCGGCCGCGGTCATGAACAGCGGCGTCCAGCCCGGATCCGTGGTCGGCGCCACCAGGATCTCGCCCGGTTCGAGATGCGCGCCCATCGGGTCGCGGATCACCCGCGCCGGGCCGGTCGCCTGGCCGGCGGCCCCCGACATGCCGGTCAGCACGCCGTCCCTGGCCGGTGGCGCGGGGGCGAGCGTCTCCACGTCGGTCCCGTCGGACAGCAGCGCTCCGGGAACGGTACGGCGCCTCGCCTCCCGCTCGTGTTCGGCGCGCCGGGTCGCGACCGTCGCCCGGACGTCGAGCCCGTCCACGGCCGCCTGGGCCTCCTGGAGCGTCAGGAACATGATGTCGCCGGCCTGCTCCAGCCGGCCCTCCCCGACCAGGTCCGCGCCGACGAGGAGAAGCTGGCGCCGGGCCGCCTGGAGGGTCGGCAGCCAGGCGAACTTGCCGATCTCCCGCAGCCCGGTCAGCTCACGCGAGCGGCGCATGAGGAACACCGCGAGCCGTCCGCGCACCGGCCGCCTGGCCCGCGCGCGCCGCGCCAGCGTCCCGATCATCCGCTCGGCCCTGGCCGCCGCCGCCTCGAACCGCACGTCGGGCGCCTGCCCGGGATCGTCCACGCGCAGGTAGTTGGCGATCGTGGCGAACAGCGGCGCCGGGTCCTCCTCCCAGCGGGGGACGCCGACGTCGATCTCGGCCGCCGCGCGCATGCCGTATCTCGCCAGGAAGCCCGCCAGGCCGATGTCCGGGAGCTCACCCGCGGCGTACGCGGCGGCCAGCGCCTCCGGCGGCGTGTCCAGGAACAGCTCGCGGTGCTCGCGCGCCCGTACGGCCAGGCCCCAGAGCGCGAGGTCCATCTCCGTGGTCACGTTGTGCGGCATGCCGCCGAGCACGGTGTCGAGCTCCTCGCGGGTGGCAACGCCGCCGAGCAGCCCGGCCGGGAGCGTACCGGCGAGCATCCCGGCCACCAGCGGCCCGAGGATGCCGTGCAGGTCGGGGCTCATGATCGGCCGGTGCGAGTCCTCGATCACCCAGCGCAGCCGCTCGGCGGCGGTCGCCGACGGGCCGGGCGGCGTGATCAGCCGCCTGATCTCGGCGAGCCCCCGGCGGGCGCGGGCGCGGGCCCGTACCGGGTCGGCCAGGCTCGACACCACTCCGGCGAGCGTACGCGGCAGCAGCCGCGCCGTGCCCTTGAGCACGCTGCCGGCGCGGAACGGCAGGCCGGGCCGCGGCGCGAACCGCGGATCGTCCATCATCCGCAGCACGGCCGTCTGCACCCGCGGCCCGTAGACCTCCAGAGCGGGTCCGAGCCGCCGGCGCTTGGCCTTGCTGCGCAGGAAGTCCGTCATGTCATAGAAGATCCGGCCGCCGATGGGCACCAGCCGAGGCAGCGGGTCACGCCGGTCGATCGTGGCCCCGACGCCCGCGAACCACAGGCTCGCGCCCGTCTTGAGCAGTGAGACGCCCATCGGCGTACACGGGCGCAGCATGCCCTGCATGTGACCGAACTCCAGGTAGAGCCGGGTGTCGCCGGTGTCGGGCGGCAGCGGGAAGAGCGTGGTGACCGGGCGCGACTGCAGCAGCCACACCGTGTCGTCGGCGTCGATCGCCCACTCGACGTCCTGCGGCGAGCCGAAGTGCTCCTGCAGCCGCAGGCCGGCCGCGCGCAGCCGTTCGAGGTGGTCCGCGCGCAGGCAGCCGCCGGGGTTCGCGGCGGCCGGCGTCCCCTCGCGCAGCACGTAGTGGTCCGGCACGACGCTGCCCTCGACGATGGCGGTGCCCAGTCCGGGGGCGGCGTCGAGGACCATCTCCGTACGGCAGCCCGTGATCGGGTTGGCGGTGAACAGCACGCCCGCCGCGACCGGCTCGACCATGCGCTGCACCACCACGGCCATGGCGGCGTCGTCCACTCCGGCGGCGGCGCGGTAGGCGACCGCCCGCTCGGTGAACAGGGAGTCCCAGCAGCGGCGTACCGCGTCGACCAGCTCGCCGGCGCCCTCGACGCCGAGGTAGGTGTCCTGCTGGCCGGCGAAGCTGGCCTCCGGCAGGTCCTCGGCGGTGGCGCTGGAGCGGACCGCCACCCGCCCGCCGCCCAGCCGCTCGTAGGCGTCGACGAGCTCCCGCTCCGGGACCTCCCCCGACCGGTAGGACTCGACGGTCAGGCAGAAGCCGTCGGGGACGCGCTCACCTGCCCTGATCATCTCTCCGAGACCGGCGCCCTTGCCTCCGACGACGTCGATCATCGAAGCGTCGACGTCGGACAGCCAGACCAGTTGCATCGCGCATCTCCTCGAAGCCGACCTCACCACGACCGTGCCGACCGGGCCTCACCGCACCCGCTTCAGACGGTAACTCCGCCGGGCGCCGCGCGAGAGAGCCTGACGGTCACGGCCAGGCCGCCGTCCTCGCGCGGCGCGGCGGCGACCGTGCCGCCGTGCGCCCGGACGATCGCCCGGACGATCGACAGCCCCAGTCCGGCGCCCGAGGCCGAACCGACGCGGTCGCGTTCGAGCCGGCTGAAGGGCTCGAACAGCAGGGCGACCTGCGCGGCCGGCACCACGGGCCCCGTGTTCTCGACGGTGATGGCGACCTGGTCGGCGGAGGCGGCGGTGCGGACCTCGATGAGGCCGCGCTCGTCGTTGTACTTGGCCGCGTTGTCCAGCAGGTTGGCGACCATCCGCTCCAGCAGGACGGGGTCGCCGGCCGTGGGGGCCGGCGGCAGATCGGGCCGGTCGGCGAGGTCGCGCAGGTCCACCGGCTCCCGGACGGTCACCTCCCGCTCGCTCTGGGCCAGCAGGAGCAGCCCCTCGATCAGGCGCTCCTGCCGGCCGTTCGCGGCGAGCAGTTCGTCCCTGACGGGGCGCAGCGGCCGCGGGAGCGCGTCGTCGGCGAGGGAGACCTGCAGCAGCGCCCGGTTGATCGCGAGAGGCGTCCTGAGCTCGTGGGAGACGTTGGCGACGAACCGGCGCTGGCCGTCGAAGGCGCGGTCCAGCCGTTCCAGCATCGAGTCGAAGGTGTCGGCGAGCTCCCTGACCTCGTCCTGCGGGCCACCCAGCGAGATGCGCCGGTGCAGCGTCTCCTCCGACAGTTTCCTGGCCGTCTCGGTGACGGTCTGCAGCGGCCTCAGCGCCCTGCGGGCGACGAGCCATCCGGTCGCCAGCCCGGCCAGCCCCACGATGGCGGTCGCCAGCAGGGACCAGCGCAGCAGCCAGCTCATCACCAGCTCCCGGTAGCGGCCGATCTGGTCGTTCACGGACGAGGCCAGGAGCGCGCGGCTCCCGCCCGGCGGCGGGACCGGCCGCGGGACGGCCTCCCCGGCCTGCTGGATCATCGCCCCCTCGGCGAGGACCTGCTGGTTGACGATCTGGTCGACCACGACGTAGTTGATCGCCACCAGGATGGCGGCGGCGAGGAAGAACACGCTTCCGTAGGTGAGGGTCAGCCGCCGGCGAATCGGCATCCGCCCCACGGTCAGAGCCGGTAGCCCGCGCCGGGCACGGTCTCGATCACGGGCGGCTGGCCGAGCTTCTTCCGCAGGGTCATCACGGTCATCCGCACGGAGTTCGTGAAGTAGTTGACGTTCTCGTCCCATGCCTTCTCCAGCAGGACCTCGGCGCTCACGACGGTGCCCTCGGCCCGCATGAGGACCTCCAGCACGGCGAACTCCTTCGGGCTGAGCGCGACGTACCGGGAGTCGCGGAACACCTGGCGGCGGGCCGGGTCCAGGGTGACCCCGGCCCGCGCCAGGACGGGCGGCACGGCCTGCGGGACGCGGCGGGCGAGCGCGCGCAGCCGGGCCACGAGCTCCGGGAAGTCGAACGGCTTCGTCAGGTAGTCGTCGGCGCCCAGGCCCAGCCCCTCGACCTTGGAGCGCAGGTCGCTCGCCGCCGTCAGCATGATGATCCGGGCCGGGACCCGCCCGGCGGCGAGCGCGCGGCACACGTCGTCGCCGTGCACGGCCGGCAGGTCCCGGTCCAGGACGATCACGTCGTAGTCGTGCGTCATGGCCCGGTCGACGGCGGCGGAGCCGTCATGGACGACGTCCACCGCCATCGCCTCCTTCCGCAGCCCGCTCGCCACGACCTCGGCGAGGACGCGCTCGTCCTCGGCAATGAGCACCCGCATACCGGACATGATCTCCCCCGCCGCGTAAGAGGTGGCTAAGCGGTCGCGAGGGCCAGCGTGGGCGGAAGCCTGGCCGCCCGCATCGCGGGCAGGATCCCCGCCACGGCCCCCACGAGGAGCGTCGCCGCCAGGCCGCCGCCCAGGGCCCACAAGGGGATCACGGCCTGGAGGTCCCGCCAGGCCGCGAACCCGAGCGTGACCGCCGCGCCGCAGACCGCGCCGGCCGCGCCGCCCAGGCAGGACAGCAGCAGCGACTCGGTCAGGAACTGCGTGCGCACCTGGCCGCGGGTGGCTCCCAGGGCCCGCCGGAGGCCGATCTCCCGCCGCCGTTCGAGCACCGAGATGACCATGGTGTTGGCCACTCCTACGCCGCCGACCAGCAGCGCGACCGCCCCGACGCCGAGCAGGACGCCGGTGAAGGCGTCCGTGGCCGCGGCCCGCGCGGCCAGGGCGTCCGAGGGGCGGCTGACCTTGACCTCCTCCGGATGCTCCGGACTCACCGTCCTGGCCAGCACGTCCCGGACGCCGGCGACCTGCTCGTCGGCGGCCCGCGTGTAGACGGTCGTCGGGTGGCCGTCGAACGCCAGGTAACGCTCCGCCGCCGGAAAGCCGATCAGCACCGACCGGTCGATCTCCGGCGCCAGCGTGGAGCCGTCCAGGACGCCGACGACCGTCCACCACTGCCCGCCGATCCACACCTGGTCCCCGGGCCCCGCGCCGAGCCGCCCGGCGGCCAGCGCCCCGAGGACGACGGCCCGCTGCCGCTCGGTCGCCGCGTTCAGCCACAGCCCCCGCCTCAGCGAGGTCTTGAGCGTCGTGAGCAGGTCGGCCGTGGCGGCCTGGACCAGGAGCCCGGCGGTTCTGGCCCGGGGGATGTGAGCGGTGCGGTAGGCGGGCACACCGGTCAGCCCGGTGGACGCCACCGACTCCACCGCTTCGACGGCCCTGACCATCCTGGTGGCGGTCTTCGGCAACCGGGCGGCCCCGCCGAACACGGTGTCGCCGGGCCCGGCCCGCAGCAGGCCGGTGCCGAGCCGGTCGAGCTGGTCCAGCAGGTCCGCCCTGCTGCTGGCGGAGATGCCGACGACGGCCACCATGGTGGCGATGCCGATCGCGACCCCCAGGGCCGACAGCAGCGCGCGGGCGGGGCGCGAGCGCAGCCCTTCCACGCCGACCAGGATGACGTCGGACGCCGCGAGCCTCATACGATCCGCCCGTCCCGCAGCCGGACCCGCCGGGGAGCGGCGACGGCGACCTCGCTGTCATGGGTGATGACGGCGACCGTGGTGCCGTCGCCGTGCAGCCGGCGCAGGATCGCCAGGACCTCGGCCCCCGCGGCGCTGTCCAGGTTGCCTGTGGGCTCGTCCGCCAGGAGCAGCGCGGGCTCCCCCACGATCGCCCTGGCCACGGCGACCCGCTGCTTCTCGCCGCCGGACAGCTGGCCGGGCCGGTGATCCAGGCGATGGCCGAGCCCCACGCGCCGCAGCGCCTCGGCCGCCCGCCGGGTGCGCTCGCCGCGCCGTACGCCCGCGTAGAGCAGGCCGTCGGCCACGTTGCCGAGCGCGCTCAGGTGCTCCGACAGGTGGAAGGACTGGAAGACGAAGCCGATGTGGCGGGCGCGCAGCTCGGCCAGGCCCGCGTCGTCGAGGCCGGCGACGTCGTGCCCGGCGATGCGCACGGTCCCCGCCGACGGGCGGTCCAGGGTGCCGATGAGGTGCAGCATGGTCGACTTGCCCGAGCCGGACGGGCCCACGATGGCGACCAGCTCGCCCGCCGCCACCCGCAGATCCACGCCGCGCAGCGCGCGGACCCCGCCCGGGTACGTCTTCTCCGCGCCGATCAGCTCAATCACCGGGCACCTCGACGTTCATCCCGGCCCGGAGCCCGGCGCCGGTGATCTCCACCCGCCCTGCGGCGAACAGGCCCGTCGTCACCTTGACGAGGCGCCGGCCCGCGCCCTCGACGACGCGCACGGCGTACCCTCCTTCGCGAACCGCGAGCAGCGCCTCGACCGGGACAGACAGCACGCCGGCCCGCGTCTCGCCGCGCATCGCCACCGCGACCGGCGCCTGGTCGTAGCCGTCGAGCTCGCCGTCCAGGGTCACCTCGACGTCGAGGGTCGGCACGCCGCCCTGCTCCCGCGGCCGGCGGGCGACGCCGCCGATCGACGTGACGCGGCCGGTGGCGCGCTCGCCCGACGGGCTCTCCAGGCCGACCTCCGCCCGTGGCGTCACCAGCCGCCGGTCGGTGACCGGCAGGTCGATGTGCACGATCAGCGTCGTGTCGGTCACGGTGACGGCCGTCGCGCCGGCCGGCGCGCCCTTGGCGCCGGTCACCTCGGCGACGCGGACAGGGCCGGGCGCCACGATCACCTGCGCGCCGTCCACCCGGCCGGTCCTGGGCAGGCCGCTCGCGCCCTGCCAGGCTTCGACCGCCTTCTCCGTCTCGGCGGTGAAGACGTCGTCGATCGTGCCGGGGTCCTGGCCGAGGGCCTTGAGGTTGCGTTCCAGCTGCTTGACGTCCTTGCCTCGGGACCCCCGGGACAGCCGCCGGTAGACGGGCGTCTCGCCGTACATGAGCAGCACGGGCCTGCCGGCGACCTCGTAGAGCCATTCGCCCCTGCGGACTACGCCGCCCTCGGGCCGGGTGTCGGTGATCACGCCGCGGGCCTGGTTGGGCAGGGCGCGGCGGGCGGCGTAGCCCAGGGTGCCTGGCACGGTGAGCTCGTCCACGAGGTCGGACCGGGTGACGGGGGCCGTCCTCGTGGGCGCGGCGGCCTCGGGCGGCTCGCCGTCGCGGGCGGCGCCGGCGGCCACGACGGCGGCCACGACGGCGCCGCCGGCCACCACGGCGACCGGCAGGCGGGCGCGCCTTCTCACTGCTCGCCACCCCGCGGCAGCAGCGGCCGGCACGCCTTGTCGGCGTTCTTCATCACCGGCGAGTCGGGAGTCATCCCCTTCTGCCCGGACAGGCCCATCCGGGCCTGACCGCCCTCGAATTTCGGGTCCGGCATGTCGACGCCGTGCTCGCGCATGCATTTCGCGTACGCGATGAATTTCGCCTGATCGGCCGCGGGGACTTCGCCCGCGCCCTTTCCGGCCGTGACGGGCGCGTACTTTTTGCAGGCCTCCTGAGCCTTTTCCAGCACCGCTTTGCCGCCCGAGGGCATTTTCAGGCGGATGCCTCCCTCGACGCCGGGGTCGTCCATCTCGACGCCGTGCTCGCGCATGCATTGCGCGTACTTCACCCCGTCGCCCTGCGTCCCCGCCGCGCCGGGTGCGGCCGGTCCGCCGCCGCAGGCGGCCACGCCCGCCAGCAAAAAGGCGGCACCGAGCCAATTCAATGTCTTCATGCCGGATTTATAGCGAGCCGCCGTTAAGCATGCGATAAGCGAATATGTTTATGCGATGTTTATTCCGCTGCATTTCTTGCCGGCCGGGCCGGTGGAACGGGCTCGCGGTGCAGGATCCGGTCCAGGCGGGCGGCGGCGTAGCCGAGGAGCGACAGGACGGCCACGACGACCAGGTCGCCGGCGGCCAGGGGCTCGGTGCCGAGGAGCTCGCGCAGCAGCGGCACGTACAGGCCCGCGAGCTGCAGCACGAGGGCCCCCGCCACGGCGAGCGGCAGCATGAGGTTGGCCGTCGAGCCGGGGCGGGCGCGCGAGCCGAGCGCCACGCCGAGCTGGGTGGCGCCGAGGGCGAAGAAGGCCATGCTCTGCCAGGGACGGCCGGTGTGCAGGGCCCAGACGGCGACGCCGAGCGTGACGGCGGTCAGCACGACGGCGAGGCGGACGACGCGCTGCCACAGACCGGCGCGCAGGATGCTCTGGTCGGGCGGGCGGGGCGGGCGGTTCATCGCGGCGGGGTCGGCGGGCTCGCCCCCGAGCGCGACGCCCGGCAGGCCATGGGTGAGCAGGTTGATCCACAGGATCTGGGCGGGCAGCAGCGGCAGCGCCAGCCCGAAGAGCGGCCCCAGCAGCATGACGGCGATCTCGGCCGCGCCGCCGGACAGGCCGTAGACGAGGAAGCGGCGGATGTTGGCGTAGACGCGCCGGCCCTCCTCGGCGGCGGCCACCACCGTGTCCAGGTCGTCGTCGGCCAGCACCAGGTCGGCGGCCTGCCGGGCGACCTCGGTGCCGCGCCGGCCCATGGCCACGCCGATGTCGGCGCGGCGCAGCGCGGGCCCGTCGTTGACGCCGTCGCCGGTCATCGCCACCACGTCGCCGCCCGCGCGCATGCCTTCGATGAGGTCGAGCTTCTGCTCGGGGGTGGCGCGGGCGTAGACGGCCACGCCGTCCGGAACGGGCAGGTCGCGGCAGTCGGCGACCGGGTCGCCGGGGCCGATGATGCCGAGCTCGGTGGCGATGGCGCGCGCCGTGCCCGGATGGTCGCCGGTGATGAGCACCGGCCGGATCCCGGCCCGGCGGCAGTCGGCGACCGCGCCAGCCGCGGCCTGGCGGGGCGGATCGACGATGGCGACCAGCCCGAGCAGGTCCAGCCCCTCCTCGGGCACCTCGCGGGGCGCGGTCGCGAGGTCGGCGCGGGCGACGGCCAGCACGCGGTAGCCCGCGCGGGCGTAGCGTTCGGCCTGTTCGGCGGCCCGGAGGTGGGATTCGGGGTCGCCGGTGAGCACCGGCGGGCGCAGCAGGGCCTCCGGGGCGCCCTTGCAGATCACCGTGACCCCGCCACCGCCGGGCCGCGCGTGCAGGGTGCTCATGCGCTTGCACGCGCTGTCGAAGGGGCGTTCTGCCAGGCGGTCGTGGCGCGCGTGCAGGTCGGCGCGGTCGAGACCGGCCTTGGCGGCGGCGGCCAGCAGCGCGGCCTCGGTGGGGTCGCCGAGCGCCTGCCATCGGCCGTCCTCGTCCTTGAGAAGGCGGGCGTCGTTGCAGAGGGCGGCGGCGGTGAGCAGGTCCGCGAACGCGGCGGGCGGGTCGCCCTCGAACCGCCCCGCGGGATCGTAGCCGGTGCCGGTGAGCGTGGCCTCGGCCGTGGGGGTCCACAGGTGGCGGACGACCATGCGGCCCTCGGTGAGGGTGCCGGTCTTGTCGGTGGCGAGGACCGTGACGGAGCCGAGCGTCTCGACGGCGTGCAGGCGGCGTACGAGAGCCTGCCGCCCGGCCATCCGCCGCGCGCCCAGCGCCAGGCTCAGCGTGACCACGGCCGGCAGCGACTCGGGCACGGCCGCCACCACCAGGCTGATCGCGGTCACCACCATCAGCTCGACCGGCTGCCCCCGCATCAGGCCGAGCGCCCCGACCACCACGCACAGGAACACGGTGACCCCGGCCAGCAGCCGTCCCACCGCCATCAGGCGATGCTGCAGCGGCGTCAGGCCGGAGCCCTTCGCCATCAGCGCGGCGATGCGCCCGGCCGCGCTGGCCGAGCCGGTGGCCGTGACCTCGGCCCGGCCCCGCCCGCGTGCCACGACCGTGCCCGCCGACACCTGCTCGCCCGGCTCCTTGTCCACGGGGACGGACTCGCCGGTCAGCGCCGACTCGTCCACCAGCAGCGCCGCGGCCTCCTCCACGCGGGCGTCGGCCGGCACGATGTCCCCTTCGGCCAGCACCAGCAGGTCGCCGGTCACGACGTCGGCCGCGGGGATCTGCCGCTGCGCCCCGTCACGTACGACGCGGGCGACGGGCGCGGTGAGCTCGGTCAGGGCGGTGATGGCGCGGTCCGCGCGGACCTCCTGCGTCACGCCGACGCCGGTGTTGACCACGATCACCAGCATGATCACGGCCATGTCCGCCCAGTCGCCGGTGATCGCGGTCAGCGCGGCGGCCACCAGCAGCACGATGATCAGCGGGTCACGGAGCTGCCCGGCGACCCGCCGCCACAGCGCCACCGGGGGGCGGGAAGGCAGGAGGTTCGGGCCGTCCCTGCGGAGCCGGGCGTCCGCCTCCCGCGAGGACAACCCCGACCGGCGGCCGGTCTCCGAAGCGCCCATCTCTCCTGCTCCCCCTCGTAGGCGTCGCACCATTCTCCCAGGTCAGAGGGGTTCGGCCGGGGCCCTGCGCGCGGAGCAGGTGCGAGCCTTCGGTTCACTCCTGCGGGCGTACCACCGCGACCGGGCAGCGCGCGTGGTGGAGCACCCCTCGGCTGACCGACCCGAGGAACAGCGAGCCGAGCGCGCCGCGCCCGTGCGAACCGACCACGATCAGGTCGCAGGCGACGCCGGTGAGCGCGTCGATCGGGTGCGCGTTCTGGACGTCCTCGACGACCTCCACGTCCGGAAATTTCGCCCGCCAGGGCGCGAGCCGGGTGCTGACGAGCCGGTGCCGGGAGGCGCGTACCTCGTCCAGGTCGTAGGAGATCTCGGGGGCGAAGGCGTGCACGGGCACCTGCCAGGCGTGGATCGGACGCAGCGTGGCGCCGTACGACCTGGCCCGCTCGAAGGCGTAGCCGAGGGCCGGCTCGCAGGTGTCGGACTCGTCGACGCCGACCCCGATGACGCCGGTCTCCTCCCGGGGCTCGGCGCGTACGACGACCACGGGGCAGCGCGCCTGCGCGGCCACCTCCATGGTGACCGAGCCGAGCAGGGCGCCGGCGAACCCGCCCACGCCGCGATTGCCGACGACCACCTCGCTCGCCTCCTGCTCGCGCAGCACGGCCGCGGGAACGCCCTCCACCAGGCGGGTGCTCACCTCCACGGCCGGCTGCCGGGCGCGGGCGGCCTCCTCCGCGGTCGCCAGCACCCTGCCCGCCGCCCTCCGCAGGGGTTCGTGCTGGCCTGCGAAGATCTCGTACGGCCGCAGGTCCAGGACGTGCACGATCCGCAACTCCGCGCCGGCCCTGGCCGCGTCGTCGGCGGCCCACTCGACGGCCGTGGTGCTCGGCGCCGAACCGTCCACGCCCGCGACGATCAGGCCGGTCACGGTCCCTCCTGTCCGGTGGTTTCGCGTGGCCGTACCACGGCCACCGGGCACTTGGCGTGGTGCAGCACGCCGTGGCTGACCGAGCCGAGCACCGCGGAGGAGAACCCGCCCAGCCCGCGTGAGCCGACGACGACGAGATCCGCCGTGTCCGTGGCGTCGGAGAGCGCGGCCACGGGATGGTCGCGCCGTTGCTCGTCGTCGATCACGATGTCGGGGTTGGCCTCCCGCCAGCGGTCCGCCCGCTCGTGGGCCGCCCGCGCGTCCTCCTCGAAGTAGGCCGCGAGCTGAGGGCCCTGAACCGGCCAGGAGGACTCCACCACCGGCACCCGCCAGGCGTAGATCACCCGCAGGCGGGCCTGGCGGGCGCGGGCCTGTTCGATCGCGTACGCCACGGCCTCCCGGGCGTGCGGCGAGCCGTCGTCACCGGCCACGACCAGACCGTGCTCGCCGCCGACGTCGCCGTGGACGATCACCACGGGGCCGGCGGCGTGACCGGCCACGGCCAGCCCCACGGAGCCGAGCAGCATCCCGGCGAACCCGCCCGCGCCCCTGCTGCCGAGCACCACGCTGTCGGCGGACGCCGACTCGGCCACCAGCACGTCGATCACGTTGCCGGCCAGCATCACCGTACTGACCTGGACATCCGTGCTCAGCGCGCGAGCTCTGTCCGCCGCCGCCTCCAGCGCGCCCTCGCAGTACCTCGACGTGTCCACGCCATGCGACCACTGCTCACAGACGTGCACGATCCGCAGCGGCAACCCCCGCCTGCGGGCGTCGGCGGCGGCCCACTCCACGGCCGGCGCCGATGACGGGGAGCCATCCGTACCGACCACGACAGGTCCACCCATCATCCCTCGCCTCCACCGGCCGGCTCCCCTACAACCTCCCCATTCCCATAACGGACAACAAGACACGATCAATCAGAAACCACCGCTCTGTCAGGACCGTCCCGGCTCGCGCCGGCCAACCAGCCGATCACCGCCATCAGGGTCACCACCCCGACGGCGACCAGCGCGGGAAAGTGCCGCGCGGGGACGAGGCGGTCGAGAGCGCTGTCGTCGTTGAGCTCCCACAGCGAGCTCGTGGGGTTGGCCTCGATGGCGAGGGCGAGAGTCAGCAGATAACCGACGCCCACGACCGCGCGCGGCACGATCCGGGCGACACTGGGACGGCGGTTCAGCCAGCCGTCCAGGGCATCGAGGAAGGCCGCCTCGGCGGCGAGGACGAAGGCGATGCTGAACGCCCACGCCCGCGCCGACGCGAGCTCCCTCTCCAAAGACCCCACGCGACCGGCATCCACCAGGTCCGCGCTGACGGCGAAGTCCAGGCAGCCGGGTGCCTGGCGGGCCAACTCGATGACGCCCACGCAGTCCGCCAGATAGCGCTCACGCTGTTGCGGCTCGACGACGACATGCCCCGCGATGATCACCATTCATCACTCCTCTGCCAGGCCCGAACGCGACCGTCCTGAACTGTGACCATCGACCGAGCCGGAACCGGCGGCCAGAGTGATGCTCGACAAGGCGCCGACCAGGACGGGCTGGTAGGCGCTCGCTCACGAACAGGGGATGCCGTTGAACGACATGAAAGAGCATTACTCGGACATCGCCGGCTACTTCTCCGAAACTCTGTGCATCACCTGGTGTGAGGGACTCACCCTCGACGAGGTGGCCGTTGTCTTCGGCAGCGGCCCGGACACCGGCCTGCGATACGACCTGGTCGAGGCGGAGAACGCCGGCCACGAAGCGCGAGAGGAGGCCGGCGGCGTCGCCTGCAGCGCGATCGCCGGGCAACTCGGCTCCTGGTTGGTCGTCGTGGAGCCCGATTACGGCGACACCGGCTCCGATCATGAAACCCTCCGTGCGCTGTCCGCGAAAGGCAAGGCCCTCAACGTCTACTCAGGCGTCAACAGCCACAGCCTCGACTACTACGTGAATGCGCAGCCGCTGACCGTTCTGCAATTCATGGAGTGGGGGGAGGAGCCTTTCCACCGGCAGGGCGAGCAGCCATACCTGCTGGACGATCTCGTCGGAGACTTCTCCGGCAAGCGGGCCACGGACTTCCAGGCGTTCGCGCTGGCGCTGGCCGAGCGGATGACGGGCGTCCGCCTGACCCACGACTGGCTGTTCGACAAGCACCGCTGGCTACGGTGGGAGAATTGGGATTAGGCATCCTTATGAACCTTGGCCGACCGACCGAGGGTCAAGATCTGCATCTCACCTCCAGGGACTCCAGGCAATGTGGAGGGCGCACTCCTTTACAGCGTAGATCCACAGATGTGAGCAACCCACCTCGGACGCTCACGCCCATGGTTCTCAGCGGGCGGGTTCGTCGCCTCACTCGTGCAGTTCCTGGCGGGGCCTTCCGATGCCTCGCCATGAAGCGTGTTCCGGAAGGGACTGCACATGGAACGGCTCTGCCAAGATTCCGGACCCGGGCACCCCACGCCCCGGGGGCCCTGGATCTTGGTCGCGGTTGCCTCCATACTGCCGTGGGTGACGTTGCGGATAGAGATCCTCGGCTCCCTCCGTGCTTATCGTGGGCAGGCGGAACTCGACCTCGGGCCGGCCCAGCAGCGAAGCGTCCTGGCCGTGCTGGCCCTGGCCGAGGGCCGCTGCGCGCCGATGTCAGAGCTGGTCGACATCCTGTGGGGCGAGAGATCGCCCGCCACGGCCGTCAACGTCCTGCACACCTACGTCAAACGGCTGCGGCGCATCCTCGAACCCGATCGCCCCAGCCGCGTGGCCAGCCGCCTGCTCCCGCGCGTCGGCGACGGCTACCTGCTCAGCACCGACGAGGTCGAGGTGGACCTCTGGGAGTTTCGCGCCCTGGCCAGGCAGGGTGGCGGTCACGATCGGGTGCGGCGGGCGGTGGCGCTCTGGCGCGGCCAGCCGCTGGCCGAGCTGCGCCCCCTGGCGGGGCATCCGCTGCTGGCGGGGCTGGCTCAGGAGCTGATCGTCGCCCTGGAGACCTTTGCCGAATCGGCCGTCCTGAACGGGCACGCGGTCGACGTGCTGCCCCTGGCCGAGGAGATGGGCCGCATGGCGCCGCTGGACGAGCGCGTTCACAGCGTCCTCATTGAGCTCTACCTGGCCACCGGCAGGCGGGCCGAGGCGCTGATGCACTACCGCGACATCAGCCGCAGGCTCGACGAGGAACTCGGCGTGCGGCCGGGCGCGCAGCTCGCTGCCGCCCACGAACTCGCCCTGCACGCCGACACGCTCCAGCCGGGCAAGCAGCAGGCCGCCAAGCCGCAGGCGGGCGGGCAGCCGGCCGCGCCGGGGTGGGGAAGATTACCCGTCCCCGCCCAGCTCCCTCCCGACATCAGCGACTTCTCGGGCCGGCTCGGCCAGCTCTCGGCGCTGTCGCGCATCCTCGGCTCCCCGGCCGACGGTCGTACGGCGATGCCGACGGCGGTGGTCACCGGGCTGGGCGGCGTCGGCAAGACCACCCTGGCCGTGCATCTGGGGCATCTGTTACGGGAGAACTTCCCCGACGGGCAGCTCTTCGTCGACCTGCACGGCACCGACCGGCCCGCCGCCGATCCCGCGGCGGTGCTGCACCGGCTGCTGATGTCCATGGGCGTGAACGGGTCTGTCATCCCCAAGGAGCTCGACGACCGGGTGGCGCTGTACCGCAGCAGGATGGCGGGCCGCCGGGTGCTGCTGGTGCTGGACAACGCCGTGGAGGAGAGCCAGGTGCGCCCGTTGCTGCCCGGCGCCGCCACCTGCGCCACGGTGGTCACCAGCCGGTCGCGGCTCATGGGATTGAGCGGCGCGCACCGGCTCGACCTCGGCGTCTTCACCGCCGACGAGGCGATGGACGTGCTCGTGCACCTGATCGGCGAGCAGCGGGTGAGGGGTGAGGGCGACGCCGCCCGCGCGATCCTGGAGGCGTGCGGCCACATCCCGCTGGCCGTCCGCGTGGCGGGCGCCCGCCTGGCCGCCCAGCCCCACCTGAGCCTGGAACGTTTCCGCAGGCAGCTGAGCGACGAGCGCCGCAGGCTGGACCACCTGTCGGCCGGTGACCTGGCGGTGCGAGCGACCTTCGGGCTGAGCTACGACGCGCTGCCGCCGGCCGTACGGCGGGCCTTCCGCGTCCTGGGGCTGCTGGACGTCGCCGACTTCGCCGACTGGACCCTGGCGGCCCTCCTGGACGAGCCGCAGGAGCAGGCGGAGCGCCTGCTCGACCAGCTCATCGACGTGCAGCTGGTGTCGGTCGCCGACCAGGACGAGACGGGCGAGCCGCGTTACCGCATGCACGACCTGATCAAGCTGTACGCGGCGGAGCGGGCGGCGCTGGAGGACGACGAGGCCGCGCGGGAGGAGGCCAGGGTCAGGGCCTACGCGACCTGGCTCTCGCTCGCCGAGCAGGCGGACACGGAGCTGGCCTACCGGACCCTGCCCGCGCTGCGCGGTCCGGCGCCCCGCAGGAGGCTGCCGGCGGAGCACACCGGCCTGCTGCTGGACGATCCGGTGAAATGGTTCCAGAGCGAGCGGGCGAACCTGGCGGTCGTGATCACGCAGAGCGCTCGCGAGGGACGAGCCGACCTGGCGTGGAACCTGGCCGAGGCGTGCGTGGGCTTCCACGAGATGCGCGACCTGCTGGAGGAGAGCCAGGCGGTGCACGCGGTCGCGATGGCGGCGTGTGGCGAGGACGTTCCGCGGGGGCGGGCGGTGATGGCCCGCAACCTCGCCTACCTGTTCAGCGTGCCGATGATCCAGCCGCTCGCGATGCACGAGCACGCCCAGATCGCGCTCGACCTGTTCCGCTCGGTGGGAGACATCCGCGGCGAAATCCATGCGCTCGCGATGCTGGGCACCGCGGTGCTCGCCGAGGGGCACGGCGAGGAGGGTCTGGAGTTGATGCACCTGGCGCAACGGCTGACCGGGGAGCACGGCCACGATGCCGGCTTCGACTTCGTCCACGCGGGCCTGGGTTTCACCTACCGTGAGCGCGGCGAGCTGGAACTCGCCTCGGCGCACCTCGAGCGGGTGGTCGAGCGGGCCAGGGATCGCAAGGTGAACCGGCTGCACCTGACGGCGCTCCGCTCGCTCGGCATGGTCCGCCACTACCAGGGCCGTTACGACGAGAGCCGCGAGGCGCTGCTGCAGGGCCTGCGGCTCAGCAGGAGCCTCGGAGTGCGGCTGAAGGAGCTGCTGGCGCTGGTCGTGCTCGGCGAGAGCGGGGTGCTCACCAAGCAGCCGGACGCCGACTCCTTCCTCGACACGGCCGAGGAGCTCAGCGAGGAGATGGCCGGCGAGATCACCCGCGCCATCGTCTCGCGGAGCCTGGCCACCAGGGACCTGGTGAACGGCCGCTTCGAGCAGGCGCGCGAGCGTCTGCTGTTCTCCCTGCGGGTCTTCCGCGAGCTGGGGGTGCTGCACCTTCAGGCCATGGTGCTGAAGGCCCTCGGCATCGCCCACGTCATGCTGGGCGAGAACGCGCAGGCCCTGGCGGCGTGGGAGGAGGCCAGGGGACTGTACGGGAGGATCGGCAACCGGCATGAGATGGAAGAGATCGAGACGCTCGTCGCCGGAGCCACCGGCTGACGATGATCCATTCGGCGTCCAGTCGTGATCCATTCGGGTGGTCTAGCCTCCGTGGCGGATCCACCGCCGGATCCGCCATCGGGACCGCACCCCTCCCCGCCTGGAGCGCCCATGATCTCCGTGTCCCTGATCATCGACAATCCCGATCTGCTGGTCATCGCCACCGCCTCACTGGCGGCCGACCCCGGCTGCAGGCTTCTGGCCAGAGCCGGCAGCCTCCCCGAGCTGACCGAGCGGCAGGGGGACCGGGCGGACGTGATCGTCGTGGACGCCGCCCTGGCCGGGCCGCCCGACGGCGCCGAGACCCTCCGGCTCCTGCGCGCCGCGGGCCACCGCGCCTTCGCGCTCGGCGAGGACGCCGCCCTCGTGGAGGCGCCCGCGCAGTCCGCTCTCGCGCCCGGCCGGCTCGCGCCCGCCATCCGCGCCTTGCTGGGGGTCGGCCCGCAGTTGTCGGGCCAGGAACGGGCGGTGCTGCTCGGCTACGCCTCCGGGCTCACGCTGGAGACCGCCGCGCGCCGGGCGGGCATCCAGCCGTCCACGGCCAAGAAGTACCTGGAACGTATCAAACGCAAGTACGCCGACTGCGGGCGCAGCGCCTACACCAAGGTGGACCTGGCTCGCTGCGCCCGTGAGGACGGCCTGCTCGGCTGACGGCTCAGCCGGGAAGGCCGACCGGCAGCAGGTACAGCGCGCTCTCGGCGACCCCGTCGAGCCCGAACAGCTCGTGCACCAGGTCGTCGTAGAAACCGCCGAGGGTGATCGTGCCCAGCCCCAGCGCGGTCGCCGCCAGGGTCAGGTTCTGCGCGACGTGGCCTGCCTCCAGCAGGGCGAAGCGCAGGGCCCGCGTGCCGTACCTGGGGCGGTGGGTGTCGAGGTTGGCGGTCAGCAGCAGGACGGCGGGCACGCGGGTGACGTCGATCAGGCCGAGCCGCTCGTCCACCCGCGCCGAGGTCAGCCACATCGAGGTGGCCGCCAGTTCGTCGTCCGCCGGCGGCGCTCCGAGCCGTCGCAGGGCGCGGCCGTCCTCGCCGACGTGGTAGGTGCCCGGGTCCAGCCCTTCGACCTCGCGCACGACCAGACGCAGGCGCGTGCCGTACCTGGCTCCCGCGCCGGGGAACGGGCGGCGCCGGTAGGCATGGGCGGGGCCGTCGCCGAAGCGCAGCGTGCGGTCGGCCCTGGCGCCGAACGCCAGGCCCAGCAGCGAGCCCAGCTCCGCGGCGCCCACCGGGCCGGTAAGGGTACGGCAGGAGGCCCGGCGGTCCAGGGCCTCGCCCAGCGGCAGGCTGAGCGGCGGGCCCTCCGGCAGGCGCACCTCGGGCAGTCCGGGCATCGGCGGCCGGTCCTGGGAGGGCACGCCGTGGGAGTCGTCGGGCAGCGACGGCAGGATCCCCGGCGGGTACTTCGACTCCTCCAGGTAGCGCTGGTCGGCTCCCGCGTCGGCGGCCAGCAGCGCGGCGACCAGCCAGCACACCGCGCGCTCCTCGTCGGGCCGGACGCCCAGACGGTTGCAGAGCATGTGCAACTGCGACGCCCAGATCCACAGCCGGCGCACCTCGTCGAGCCCGCGCGCGGCCAGCTCGCCGTCCGCCTCGGCCACCGTACGGCGCCAGCGGACGCACAGATCGTCATCCTCGGCGGCGGCCAGCAGGTGGCGCAGCGCCTCGCCCTGGCCGGCCACGAGCCTGGCGGTGCGCGCCAGGGGCACGGCGGGCGGCAGGAGCTCGACCTCGCCGGTGTGCCGCCAGCTCGCCGCGTGCCTGCGCAGCCAGGCCGCCGCGGCCCGCTCGTCCAGGCCGAGTCCCAGCGTGGTGGCGCGGACGAGGTGGATGGCGGCGCTCAACCGTCCTTGCGGGAAGCGCCCTGACAGCGCCTCCACGGCGGTCTCGGTGGAGCGGCAGAAGACCCGCTCGGCCACGCCGATGCCCTCGGCTCCGCCGTACCTGCCGGTCTCCGGCTCGTAGGCGATCGACTTCACGATCCCGTGCGGCGTCCAGCCGGCGTCGGCGGGCAGGTCGGGGGGCAGATCGCCCGCCACCGCGTCCGCCAGCGCGTCCGCCACCGCCCGCTCCAGCTCCGCCGGGTCGCGGGCGCCGAGGGCGCGCACGCGCAGGTGCGGCCCGCCCTCCCAGTACCTGATGAAGAACCAACCGGACGTGCGGCGGGCGGCCATGAGCGGGCCCAGGACGCCGGTGAGGAAGTCGTCGGTCCGCTCCACGGACCAGTGCACGAAGCAATGCAGGCTCGTCCAGGTGTCCACGGCAGTCCTCACGTCAGGGGAAGGGGTGGGGGTGGAAGGGCAGGTCGTCGTAGCGCGGCGGTGCGGGCAGGCGGCCCAGCCTCGCGGGCACCTCCAGCAGCCGGGGCAGGCCGCGGGTGCGGCGGTAGACGTGGCCGAAGGTCATCGGCAGCGACCCCGGCACGATCACCTTGGCGGCGTGCAGCCCGAGCCGCTCGCGGGTGACCGGCTCGCTCTGGTCGACCGCTATCACCTCCAAGCCCCGCGCCGCCAGCTGCGCCACCCACTCCGACAGGTGCTCGCCCAGGTCGGGTACGGCGGGGCGGCGGGGCCACACCTCGCGCCAGGACACGGGGGTCTCCTCGCCGCTCAGGAAGGAGTGCCAGGGGGCGGCCTCGGCCAGAGCGTTGACGAAGACGTGGTCGTCGACCGTGCGGACCAGCGTGGGGTCCTCCAGCATGGGCCGCAGCCGGTCGGGGTCGAAGGAGACGATGCGCGGATCCGCGGCGTTCCTGGCGTTGATGTAGACCTCGACGACGGCCGACCTGACGGCGGTGAGCGGGTCATGGTGGGCCCCGGCCGCGAACAGGGCGTTCGGCCGCCGCGGATCCGGCACGCGCCGGCGGATCATGCTGAGGACGGCCGGCACGCCGAAGTCGTTGGTGGCGTCGAACAGCAGCAGATCGTGCCCGAGCGAGCCGAGCCGGTCGGCCAGGCGGCAGATCTGCGGGTCCTCCGTCGGGGTGGCGATCCGCCGCAGCGGCGTGCGGGCGTACCAGGCCATCAGGAAGGCGTCGCGCTCGGCGACCTCGAACAGTCCGTACAGAATCGCCTCGGCCAGGCTGGAGCCGAGCCCGCAGCCGTTGGAGGAGTCGTAGATCGAGCGCCTGCCGCGCAGCCGCCAGTACACCAGCTCCTCGGGCACCAGCCGGTCGCGCCCGTGGGTCAGCGACCAGCCGTGGACCCAGGCGAGCGGCAGGCCGGGAGCGTAGGGCGTCAGGCGGAAGGCCGGATGGTCCGTCAACTCCGGCTCGTGCAGGCCGAGGGTGGCCGGATCGACCGCGACGTGCGGGTCGAGCTCGGCGTGGGCGGCGCGCACGACGGTACGGCTGCCGCGCGGCGTCATGCCGGTCAGCCGCTCCAGCGCCTCGAACAACGCCACCCGCTCGGCGTCGGCGAAGTCCTCCGCCCTGCCGTACCCCGCCTCGGAGGAGTCGGCGGCGCCCGGCAACTCGGCGCTGGCCAGGGGCAGGCTGCGCGAGCCCCAGCGGAACAGCCGCAGCACCGGGCCGACCCGCCAGTCCAGCAGGACCTCACGCAGCCCGTCCGCGCCGGCCGTGCGGGGGTTGGCCTCGCGCAGGCCGGTGCCGGTGACCGGGTGCGAGGCGATCGTGATCGGGCGCGGGGAGTCGTCGGGCAGCGGTGCGCAGACCCGGCAGCCGCCGAAGGGCCGCACCCGGTGGGTGGAGACCTCCAGGCTCTCGCCCCTGATCGCCCACATGACGCCGTCCTGCGGTCGCTCCGCCAGGCGCTCGACCAGGCGCTCGACCAGGGCGGCGACCGTCGGCGGGACCGAGCCGCCCATGACCTGGCCGGTGTGCGGGGTGTGGCCGGGCAGGGCGTGGATCCTGGCGTGCTCGGCGCAGGCCACGCACGCGCTCGTTCCCGGTCCGGTGAGCGGGCCGACCAGCACCAGGCCGCCGTCGCAGCGCACCGGAAGGACGGCGGGCCCGCCGTCCACGGCGCGGGCGGCCAGCTCGGTGACCGATTCCAGGGTCCAGGTGTCGAGGACGACGACGTCGAAGTCCATGCTCAGCTCCGCCAGATCTGGAAGCCCGCCGCGCTCACCGCGCAGGGCCGTTCGTCGCGGTGAGGCAGGCAGCCGGTCAGCTCGCGCAGGCGGGCCTGCAGCTCCTCCTCGTACGCGGAGAGCGCGGCGGGCCACAACCACCGGCCCAGATCGCCGTCGCGCTCCTCGGGGGTGAGATCGGGGCAGGGTACGGCTCCGCAGACCGGCGTGACCGGCCCCGGTGCCAGGAGCGTGCCGACTGCGGCCATGGCGGCCATGGCCGCCGCCTCGTCACGGTCGCGCTCGACCGCCCAGCCCAGGCGGGAGCCGCCGCCGTCGACGATCTCGGCGTGCCAGGCGCCGTCCAGGTCGCGCAGGCACAGCCGCACGGCGCGGCCCAGACGGCGGGTCAGGACGCGCCACCAGTGGCTGCCGGGGACCGGGCCGCGCCACGGGGAGAGCCCGGCGGCCAGGCGGTCGGCCAGGCGGCGCAGGAGGACGCCGCAGGCGTGCAGCTCGTCCGCGCCCACGGCCGCGCGCGCCGGGTCCTCGCCGATGAGCGCCTGGGCAGCGGCCTGAACGGCCGCCAGATGGGCGGTGTCGGTCGTGGGACCGGCTCCGGTGACCTCGCGGCCGGGCAGCGGGCAGACGACCAGGCCGAGGGGGAGCTGGGGGTGGCCGTCCGGGACGGCGGGGGGCAGCGCCCCGAGGTCGGGGTCGGTGAGCAGCGCGGCCCGCCGGAGCGCCTCCTCCAGCGTGACGCGGCGGGCGGGCGGGACCGGGGCGGCCGGCGGCCAGGGGCGGTAGGAGGCCTCCAGCGGGTCGGCCTTGGCGAGCAGGACCTCGCCGGACCTGGCGGGCCATCCGGCGATCGCCCTCACCATCCGGTCGGCCGCCGCGGCTCCCAGCAGCTCCGCCAGCATCGCATCGGGCGCGAGCCCATGGCCCGCACCGGGCAGGTGAGGGATGGTCGGGGGGTCGGCGAGGCGAGTGGCGGTCGGGGGGCCCGCGAGGCGGGTGGCCGGGGCGCCGGGCAGGTGAGGGGTGGCCGGGGGGCCCGCGAGGCGGGTGGTCAGGGCGTCGGCCAGGGCGGCGGCCTGGGCGGGGGGCAGGGCGGGTGTGACGAACCCCGTCGGGCCCAGGCCGGCGGCGCGGACCACCAGTACGCCCGCGATGAGCGTGAGGCCGTCCGAGGCGGGCGCCGTGCGGGCGCCGACATGGCAGCGGGCCAGCGCCTCACGCGCCGCCTCCGCCAGCCGCCCCTCGCCCCGCACCGTCACGGTGGCCGCGCCCAGCGAGCGCCACGCCGCGTCCGGGTCGGGCGCCGCAGATTCCAGCCATCCCCGTACGGCCGGCGGCATGCCGTCGCCGGGCCGTACCGCCACCAGCAGGTCGTGCTCCCGCAGCCGATCGAGCAGCATCCGCACGGCCTCCCGCAGAGCGGGCTCCGGGCACAGCGCGTCGAGATCGCGCTCGCTCACCCCCTCGGCGAGCAACGGCGCCAGCCGCTGCCACAGCGGCCACAGCCCGGCCGCCCCCTCCAGGCTGACCGCGCCGCTCCACGACCGCAGGTGCACACCCGCGGGCAGGCGACCGGCCCGCACCACAGGGCGCAGCCGCAGGACCGCCTCCGCGCTCACGCCGGAGCTCCGCTCAGCCGCTCGCGCCACGTCCGCCCGGTGATGCGCTCGACCGCCTCGCTGAACAGGTAGGCGGCCAGGTAACGCTCCACAGGCCGCAGGTCGCACAGCGCCAGCAGGCGGTAGAGCACGTTGGTGCCGAAACGGTAGAGCCCGAAGGGTCTGCTCAGCGCCACCTTCTCGAACCCGGACCGGTTGAGCAGCTGGTGGTATTCGCTGTAGTGGCGGCGGGTGAAGTCCCACCGGATCTCGGTGTCGCCGCCGAAACGGGCGGCGACGGCGGCGTGCCCGTTACGGCCACCGACCAGGGCGGCGGTGTCGAGAGCGGCGTCGGCGTGCGCGGACGCGTCACGCGACCAGGCGCGCCAGGCCGCCGCGACGCCCTCCAGCCGGCCGGGCAGCACCCCGCCTTCCGCGACGGTGCGGACCAGCTCGGTCACCCCCGCGCCGCGCTCGGCCCACTGGCGCTCGAAGGCCGCCTCCAGGCTGCCGTCGGGATCCTCGTAGGCCAGATGGTCGGCCACGTGCGACAGGAAGGACTGGTAGCCCGCTCCCAGCCCGGCCGGATAGCCGGCGGCATGAGCGGTGATCGCGACCAGGGCGAGGGTGACGCGGGAGCCGGGGTCGCCGGCCAGCTCGAGTGACCGCTCCACCGCACCCAGGCCGAGGGCCAGCAGCTCGCACCGCTCGAGCACGGCGGCCCGCGAGCCCAGCAGGTCGACCAGGGGAGCCAGGTCGGCAGGGCGCACCAGCACCGAGTTGTCAGGGTGGAGGGGTGCGTACGGCCCGGGCACGAGCTCGGCCCGCCCGGCCAGTTCCGCCTGCCGTACCAGCTCGGCCGGATCCACCACGGCGGTGGAGGGGAAGGCCGCCAGGTGGCGTCGGCAGGCGTCGGCGGCCTCCTCCGCGGCCCGGGCGTGATCGCCAGGACCGTGGAAGCGGAGCAGGACGTGCGGCCCGCGCAACCAATGCCGATCGAGGTGGACGCTGCCGGGAAAAGACCGCGCGAGCGGAATGAGGAATTGCCGCAGCAACGGCGCCTTGAAGTCCTCGTAATAATGGCAGACAACGTCGATCATACGTACCCGTCCAAGCGCGCAAATGGGTTCTTGAATGGCCGGGGCGCAGTTCCGGCGGAAGCGGCGTCCCGGCCGGTGGATCACTCGATCTCGGTACCGCCGCAGCAGGACGACGAGCCGCAGGTGGAGCAACCGCCGCAGCTCGACGATCCTGACGAGGCGCCGGTCTCGGGCAGGGCGACGGCGTCACGCATGGCCGTCACCTGCAGACTGGACAGATCCAGGTCGGCGAGGCCGAAGTCGGCGGTAGTGATCGCAGGGGACATGATTCACCTCCCAGGTGCTGGAGTTCGACTCCCGGAGTATGGGCCGCGTCCCGCCGCGATCACCTGACAGCTTTTCTGCTGTCTTGACCATGCTGTCGGAAAGGTGTACTGACAGCGGTCGGCCAATTTTTCGGACCTTGACTGTCGCGAGCCCACGTGAATACGCTTCGCCCGTTTCCACGACGCGATCGGTATCGGTGAAGAAATGAACGCTGTCGAGGTCGAGAATCTCACCAAGAATTACCGGGGAAATCCCCGTGCCGCGGTCGACGGGATCAGCTTCGAGGTACGCCACGGAGAGGTCTTCGGCATGCTCGGCCCGAACGGGGCCGGCAAGACCACCACGGTCGGCGTGCTGACCACGCGGGTGCGTCCCAGCGGCGGCCGGGTGGTCGTCGAGGGCGTCGACGTGCTGCGGGAACCGACGCGGGCCAGGCAGGTGCTGGCCGTGGTGCCGCAACGGACCAACCTGGACCGCTCGCTGAGCATCCGGCAGGTCCTGCAGTGCCACGCCGCCTACCACGCGGTGCCCCGCGCCGAGCGGCGCAGGAGGGCCGACGAGCTGCTGGAGCGCATGGGCCTGGCCGACCGCGCGGGCGACCGCACCGACCGGCTCTCCGGGGGTCAGGCGCAGCGCGTGATGATCGCCAGGGCGCTCATGCACGAGCCGCGCGTGCTGTTCCTGGACGAGCCGTCCGGCGGGCTGGACCCGCAGTCACGGCTGTTCGTGCACGAGCGCATCGCCGAGCTGCGCGAGCGCGGCGTGACCGTGGTGCTGACGACGCACCAGATGGACGAGGCGGCCAAGCTCTGCGACCGGGTCGCCATCCTGGACCACGGCAAGGTGCTGGCGCTGGACACTCCCGGCGCCCTGGTCAGGGAGCTGCCGGGCAGCAACACCCTCACGCTCGCGCTGGACTCGGCCGAGGGCGCGGCGGCCGCGGCGCTCGCCGCCGTCGAGACCGTCGAACGCGTGGAGGAGCTGCCGGGCGGGCGCGTACGCCTGTACACCTCGCACGATCCCGGTGAGGTGCTGCCCACCGTGGTCAAGGCGCTGGCCGGCCACGACCTCACGCTCGCCGGGGTGGAGTTCGCCCGCCTCGGCCTGGAGGACGTCTTCCTCCGCCTCACCGGACGGGAGCTGCGATGACCACCATCGACGAGGCCAGGGCCGCGACCCCCAGGCCGCCCGTGGCGCGCTCCTTCGCCGCCATCCTCACGCGCGACCTCGTCGTCACCTGGCGCGAGCTGCCCGCCTTCCTGACCCAGGTGGTGCTGCAGCCGCTGTTCATCCTGTTCGTCTTCGGCACGGTCCTGGGCGACCTGGGCTACGTCGGCGGCGACTTCGGCGCGGTGCTGCTGCCTGGAGTCATCGCGCTCAACGCCTTCGTCGGAGGGCTGCAGAACACCGCGCTGCCGCTGACGCTTGACTTCTCCTACAGCAGGGAGATCGAGGACCGGCTGCTGGCCCCGCTGCCGATCTGGCTGGTGGCCGTCGAGAAGATGCTCTTCGGCACGGTTCGCGGCCTGCTCGCCGGAGCGGTCATGATCCCGCTGGGCCTGCTCGTCCTGCCGGGCACCGAGATCGCCCTCGCCTCCGTGCCGCCCGCCCTGCTCGTCATGGCCCTGGGGGCCTTCGTGGGCTCGGCGATCGGGATGACCCTGGGCACCGCGGTCTCGCCCCGGGGCATCAACACCGTCTTCGCGGCGGTGCTGACGCCGCTGATGTTCACCGGGGCCACCCAGTTCCCCTGGCCGGAGCTGGAGCGGCTGCCGTGGTTCCAGGTCGTCTGCGCGCTCAACCCGCTCACCTACGTCAGCGAGGCCATGCGCGCGGTCATGGTCCCCCAGATCCCGCACCTCGCGTTCTGGCTCTGCCTGCTGGTCATGGCGGTGGCCGGCGCGGGGTTCGCGGTCGCGGGCGCGCTCGGTTTCGGCCGCCGCGCCCTGGACTGAAGGAGGTGCCCGCCGCTTCCCTTCCACCCGCCAGCCGCACTCGCACGTGTACGGAAAGGAATGAAACCCCATGCCGAACCTGACCTTCAACCTGGAGGACCTGGCTCTGGAGGAGCTGTCGGTCACCACGATGCGCGACGGCGTCGCGCTTCCCGAGACCGGCGCCTCCGCCTGCAGCGCGTTCACCTCGATCGCCACGTCCTCGTCCTGCTGCTGCATCGTCATCCAGTAGGGAGCGTGCGATGACCGATTTCCCCTTCGAGGTGACGGATCTGAACCTGGAGGAGCTGTCGGTGACGGCGATGCGCGACAGCGTCGCCCTCCCCGAGACCGCCGCCTCCGGGTGCCTCACCACCTCCTCGTGCTGCTCGTGCATCCAACCCACCTGAGTGAGAGAAGGTGCCATGCCCAGTTTCGCCTTCCAGGTCGACGAGCTGGCTCTGGAGGAGCTGTCGGTGACGGCAATGCGTGACAGCGTCGCGCTTCCCGAGACCGGCGCCTCCGGCATCAGCTGCTCCAACCTGTCGATGTCGTGCAGCTCCTGCTGCTCCATCGACCCGATCTAGGAAGCCGCTCCCATCCCCCGGCCGCTCACGGGTGGCCGGGGGACCACCCACAGAGGATGCGTGATGACCAGCACATTGGACAGGCCGTCAGGCAGCGGTACGGCGAGCGCCGAACTGGCGCCCTTCGCGGTGGTCAGGCGCGCGGCCCTGCCGTACCCCGAACGTCCCCAGCGGGCCGAGCCGTGGCGTGCGGCCCTGCGTGAGCTGTCCGGGCTGCTGCGCCGGATGGAGGCGGCCGCGCCCGGCCTGTCCGACGCGCTCGCCGCCAGTGCCGCCCGCCACTCCCTCGACTTCCACCGCGCCGTGGTGCTGCCGCTGCGGCGCGACGTCCACAACGGCCGGGTGCCGCGCGAGTCCCTCGTGGCCCGGCTCGGCGACCTGCCGGAAAGGGTGCCCGGACTGGCCGGGTGGCTGGCCGCCGCCCGCGCACGCGCCCGGCTGGAGCAGGAGCTCGCGGCCGGATGGGGCGACGCGCTGACGGCGGAACGCGAGGTCCTGGCCGGCATCTGTACGGCCGAGCCGCTGCGCCAGGCCGTCACCCTCACCGGGCGCGACCTGCTGTACGGCGTGGACCGTACGGCGGCGTGTGCCGGGCGCCCCGACAAGCGCGCCCGCCAGGCCGAGCCCACCGTGCTGCGCTACGCGCTGCGCGCCACCTCCAAGACCAGCCCGCTGTCCTGGTACACCTCGGTCGGCCTCGGCTGGTGGGACGGGCGCCCTGGCTGCGACCCCCCGCCGCGCGCCTGCTCGCAGGTCAACCACGTCCTGGTCACCCGGCTGCTGAACGCCCTCCTCGGGGACCCGGGCAGACGCGTGAACCTGCCGCACCGGCTCGCACCCGCCCTGCGCGAACGCGATGGGCGGGTGGTGTACCAGCGCGACATCCCCCAGGCCGACGCCACCCACGTGCACGCGGCCCGGGAGGAACGGGTCGAGCTCGCCCTCACCGGGCCGGTCGCCTTCCTCCTCCGGCACCTGCGCCAAGGGGAACGCACCCCTCGGGAACTGGCCGAACTGCTGGCGCGCAACATCGCCAGCCCGGCGGCCGCGCAGGCGGCGGGCGCGTACGTGGGACAGATGATCGACGTCGGGCTCATCGTGCCGGTGTGGCCGGTCGACCCGCAGGACCCGGACGTGCTGGGCTCCCTGGCCCGCTGGCTGGAGACCGCCCCGACCGCCGGCGGCGTGGTCTCAGACGGCGTGGTCGCTGATCTTCTGGTCGCGGGCGACTCGCTGGCCGGGCGGCTGGCGAGCCTGCGAGAGCGCACCGCGGCCTTCTCCAGCCTGCCCGCCGCCGCCCGCCCGGCCGCGCTCGCCGCGCTGGCCGACGACTGGCGGGAGACGGGCGAGCTCGTGGGCGCCGACCTGGCCGGGGTGCCGGTTCTCATGGAGGACGTCACCCTCCCCCGCCCCCTGGCCCTGGGCGCCGGGCACGGCCGCGCCGACCTTCCCGCGCTGGCCCGGCTCACCCCGCTGACCATGCTCTTCGACCACCACCTGTTCGTCCGCCGCCTGGTCACCGAGCGGTTCGTCGACCTGTACGGCAGCGGCGCCCGCGTGCCCCTGTCCGCCTGCACGGAGCTGATGTCGCAGGTCTGGAGCCAGGTGCTCGGCAACAGGCAGCGCGACCCCGGCATCGAGGCCGCCCGCGAGCAGGTGCGCGAGCTGATCTCCGCCGCCGGCGACCCGCACTCGCTCGACCGCGAGATCCCCAGGGAAGCCGTCGACGCCGCCGCGGACCTGCTGCCCGCCTGGGTGCACGCCCGGCCGGTCTCCTACTCCTACTTCGTCCAGCCCGTCCCCGGCGGCGGGCTCGCGGTCAACCACGTCTACGCCGGGTTCGCCAGGTTCACCAGCCGCTTCCTGCCCCAGCTCGACCCCTCGGCCACGGCGGCCGTGACGGAATGGCTGCACCGCGTCCTGGGCCCCGACACCGTGCAATACCGGCCGGTGCTGGGCTTCAACGCCAACCTGCACCCCATGGTCACCGCCCGCGAGGTGGGCGAGGACCCGCGCTGGGCCGACCTCCCGCCCGAGGAGCTCGACCTCCTCCACGACGAGGACACCGAGCTCGTCCGGGTCGTCGACCGCGCCACCGGACGCCCCCTGAGCGTGCTCTACCTCGGCTTCCTCGTGCCCTACTCGCTGCCGGACCGCACCGCGCCCCTCACCGCGGACCTGGTGTGCGGGCATCCGGCGCTGTCCGGCCTCGCGGGCAGGCGCGAGACGGGCGGGGTGACGGAGCTGGGACGGCTGACCCACGACGGGATCGTGCTGCAGCGCCGCAAGTGGAAGTTCGCCGACGACGCCGCCACCGCGCTGCGCGAAGCCTTCAGGAGCGAGCATCCCGCCGTCGCCGCCGCCCGCCTCCGGGCCCGCCACGGGCTGCCCGAGCACCTGTTCGCCGAGGCGTCCACGGCCGTGGACTCGCTGGCTGGGTTCCTACGCAAGCTGCGGGCGGCCAAGCCGCAGTACGTCGATCTGGGCAACGCGCTGCACCTGCGCTGCCTGCCCGCCCACCTGGAGCGGTACCCCGAGGACATCGCCCTGGTGGAGGCCCTGCCGGTGCCGGGGACCGTGGACGAACCGGTGACCGAGCTCATCGTCGAATCCTGCTGGAGAGCCTCATGAGCGAGTTGGACGTCGTCTGCTACTACTACGAGCCGGTCAAGGCGGGGCTGCTCAGGCAGGCCGTCTTCCCCGCGCTGGAGGAGGCGGTCGCGGCGGGCGTGCGCGGGCACGTCGAGCGCCACTGGCTCCACGGCCCCCACGTGCGCGTCCGCCTCCGACTCGGCCCAGGCACGAGGAGCGCCGCGAACCCGGTCTCCGCGCCCGGAGCGGCCGCCCCGGCGGAGCTGGCCGCTGCCGCGGAACTGGTGGCCGATCGGTTGCGCGGCCACCTGAGCCGCCACCCCTCGACCCATCGGCAGACCTCCGCCGAACTACTCGCCCACTCGCGCGAGGCCGGGCGCCTGGAGCTGGTCGCCGGGCCGTACGAGCCCATTTTTCCCGACAACACCGTCACCACCACCCCCGCCGACCACGCCTCGGCGGCCGGGCTGCTGGGCTCGGCCGAGCTGGTACGGCTGCGCTCGCGCGTGCTCGAACGGGGCATGCCGCCGTGCCGTACCGCCCTGGACCAGCTCGCGTCGGACGGCGACAGCGCGCCCGGCCGAATCGCCCTGGCGATCACCGCGATGACCGTGCACGCCGACGAGTACCCGCACGGCCTGCGGCACGGCTACCACTCCTTCCTGTCGCACGTGGAGGATTTCCTCACCTGGCACGACCCGGACGGGCGGGTCCGGCGTGGTCTCGACACCGCCTGGGAACGCAACCGCGAGGCGACCGTCGACCTCGTGGCACGCATCGCCGAAGGACACCGGCCCTCCGCCGCCGTGTCGGCCTGGCGGGCCTGGAGCGCGGCGGCCCGCGCCGAGGCCGGGCAGGCCTACGACGACGGCGTCCTGGTGATGGAGCTCGGACCCGGCTACGCCGCACGCGCCGCCCTGCTCGACGATCCGCGCACCGCCCGGCGCTGGGACCCGGGCGCCCCGCGCGAGGTCAGTGAATACCATCGGGCGCTGCGCTCGGTGGACTTCACCCGGCCTCCGCTCGGCCGCAGCTTCACCGTCTACCGGTTCGGCACGAACATGCTCTACCAGCTGCTGGCCGTCTGCGACGTCACCCCCATGGAGCGGTACCTGGCCGCCTCGATGATGGCCCGCGCGGTCCAGCAGGTGACGGGCACCAGCTGGCGCGAACAGCTCGGGGCGCCCCTCGGGTCGGTGGCGCGATGACGGAGGTGCTCCGGCTGCGCCCGGTCGTCCACGCCGCCCCCACCGCCGACGGGGTGCACGTACGCGGGTGGACGTCGAGCTTCACCGTCAAGGGCGGGACCGGGCTGTGGCGGCTGTGGGAGCAGCTCGCCGCGGCCCTGGCGGGCGGCGTACCCGCCCCCGAGCTGGCCGCCCCGCCCGGCGCCCCGGAACCGGTCGCCCGCGCCGTCGAGCTGATCATCGGCCAGCTGCGCGAGCACGACATGCTCGTGGCCGTGCCGCAGGGGTGGGGAGAACCGGGCCCCGGCCTGCCGCCGATCGCGGTGGCCGCCTGGCTTGAGTCCTCGGCGGCCGATCCCGCCGCCGCGTGGCACCGGCTCGCCGGGACGGTGTTCACGGTCCGCGGCGCGGGGGCGCCGGCCGCCGCCGCCGAGCGCGCCCTGGCCGCAGCGGGGATGCGCTACCGCCGCGTACCGGGGCCGGCCTCCACGCTGACGCTGGAGGCGTCGGACCGGCTCGCCGTGGTGGCCGGGTGCCTGGGAGAGGTCGGCTACGCCGTACCCCCGGGCTCCGCCGACACGGCGGCAGCGCTGGCCGCCTCCGTGGCCCACCGCCTGTCGGGCGGGTCAACCGAGACCTCGACGGATGAGGCATCCGCCGACGCGGCCCCCCGCCTGTCGAACGGGCCCACCGCGGAGCCGCCCGAGGTCCTTTGCGCACTGGTGGCCGGGGCTGCGGTGCACCGGTTGCTGTGCGCGGCGGCCGGGCTGCCCGACCCCTCCCGGGAAGGGCGCGAGACCCCCGCACCGCACCACGCGGTCCTGGTCGCCCGCCTCGACCCGCTCAGGATGGCCTATCACCCCTGGCCCGAGGCCGAACCACCCCGCGAGGCGCTCTCCTGGGAGGAGGCCGTGGCGGCACTCGACGTCCTCGCCGATCCTGAGCTGGGCCTGGTGCCCGCCCCACAGGCGCAGGATCTGCCCCAGCTCCCCGTCAACCTGGCCGCCTGTGGCGAGGTGGTGGGCTACGGCACCACGCTGGACGCCGCCCACCTGCACGCCGCCCTGTCCGCGGTCGCCCGGCCCTCCGACATGGCCATCGGCGTGGATCACCTGCACGCCCGCGGCCTGGCCCTGCGCCTGGCCACCCATCGCGACCGGCTGGAACCGGTGGAGGCCGTGGAGCTCGTGGAGGAGGCGGAGTGGGCCGACGATCCCGCGGCGCGCCGCTGGTGGAAAGCGCTGACCCTACGCCTGGCCGTACCGGCGAGCATCGAGGTGGTACGGCTCGCGGCCGGCGTGGTGCATGCCCAGGTGAGTGCACGCGGGTGCGTCCTCGGCTGGGCGGTGGAAGCCGAAGCAGGCGAGGCGGCGGCCTTCGCCCTGCTCGCGGCGACGGCGAGGGAACAGGCGCACCGAGCGGGCCGGTCGATCGCCGAAGGTCCACCGGTCTGCGGCGCGACCCCGGCATGGCAGCCCTCGCCCCAGCCGCTTCCCTGGGGGTACCGGGACCATGCTTGGCCGTCTGGCTCCCGCGAAGGCGAGGCCCGCCTTCAGCAGGCCCTCGCAGCCCTGGCCGGCGAGCATGAGATCTGTGGAGCTGAGGCCACCGCGCTCAGGCCGGCTGCACTCGTAGCAGACGAAGCCGGGGCCGGCGGACTGCGGGCGGTTTCGGGTCTGGTCGCGGTCCGGATACCCCCTGCCCGCGCGGCGCGGCCGCTCGTCCTCGGACGCGCCCGATGAAGATCCGCTCCTGCGTGACAGAGCTACGCGACACGGACGCCGAGGCGCTCTTCCTGACCCGGTACCGCCTGGCCGAGCTGGAGGAGCTCGCCGCCCGCAGCAAGAGCAGACGGCATCCGTTACTGCCGATCTGTCATGAGGGCGCACTGGTCCTGATCGGCCCGGTCCAGGGCCCCGGAGGCGGCGTCTGCCTGGCCTGCGCCGAGACCCAGCGGCTGGCCGCGTTCGGGACCGCCGTCCCGGTGGGCGACCCGCGGCTCACCCTGCGAGGTGTGGCGTCGCCCGCCTTCCAGCCCGCTCTGCTGGAGCTGGCGGCCACGATGCTCGCCGACGCCGAGCAGCACGCGGACGTCGTCTACGCCCTGCGGACCGACCACGGCTCCATGACCCGCCACACCGTCATGCCCAGCACCGAGGGATGCCCGACGTGCGCACCGCGGCCGGCGGAGGAGCCCGTCGCCCAGCCATCGCCCCCGGCTGCGACGGCCGTCGCACAGACGTCGTCCCCCGCCGCAGAACCCGCTGCCCGAGCACCGCTGCCGGCCGTCGCGGGCACCTTGCGTACCCACAACCCGAGGACCGAGGGCTCACGCCTGCACGACACGCTCGTCGACTCGCGTTACGGCCCAGTGGCAGGTCTCAGACGCAGTGGCTCCCTGGCCCTGCCCACGGTGGCCGCGATGCTGGCCGGTGACCCGGACGGGCAGGTGGCCGGGTTCGGCCGGACGGGGGACTTCGCGCAGTCGGAGCGGGTGGCCCTGTTCGAGGCGGTCGAGCGACTCAGCGGCATGCGCCCGCACGGCGGCCCGGCCGGCGCGGCCGGCACGGGTGGCGCGGGTGGCGCGGGCAGGGTGGCGCGGGCGGGTGGCGCAGGCGGTGCGGTGTGGGCGGCCTTCGCCGACCTGGGCCCGGACCGCGCGGTCGATCCCGCCACGCTGGGCCTGCACGAGCCCGACCGGTACCGGACCGACCCCCACCGCACCCTGGTCCCCTACACCCCCGACGTGCCGACCACCTGGGCGCAAGGCTGGTCCTTCACCCGCTCCACTCCCCTTCTCGTCCCCGAGCACGTCGCCTACTGGGGGCTGCCACGAAGCGACGCGGCCAGGTTCGTGGCTGAGACCTCCAGCGGCTGCGGGCTGGGCAACAGCCTGGCCGAGGCGGTGCTGCACGGCTTCTTCGAGGTCGCGGAGCGCGACGCGTTCCTGATGGCCTGGTACGCGGGCACCCCGCTGCCCCGTCTCGCCGTACCGGACGATCATCTCCTGCTGCCCCACCTGGTCGATCGCCTCGACCACCGTGGGTACGTCCTGGAATTCCTCGACGCCACGAACGATCTCGGCGTCCCCGTCGCCCTGGCGATGGCCCGGCGGAGGGACGGCAGGCAGCCCGCGGCCTTCTTCGCCGCAGGAGCGCATCCCGATCCGGTGGCCGCGATGGTCTCGGCCGCCGCGGAGATCGCCGTGGACGTCGAATCCGCCGCCGACCGGGCCAGGCGGGCGCCGGGCGACTACACGAGGGAGCGGCTGCTGCGCCTGCTCGACGACCCGGACCGGATCCGCACCATGGAGGACCACGTCGCCGTGTACGGCCTGCCGGAGGCGGCAGGGAAGTACGCGTTCCTCCTGGAGGACGCTCCGGAACCGGTGCCCGCCCCCGCTCCGCCCGGCGGCGACCTGTGGGCGGTTCTCGACCACTACGTCGGCCATCTGCGTGGGCTCGGCCTGGAGCTCGTCGCCGTGGACCAGAGCCATCCCGTCATCCGCGACCGTCTGGGCCTGCGTGCGGCGAAGGTGATCGTGCCGGGCACGCTGCCGATGACCTTCGGCCACGCCAACCGGCGCCTGCGCGGCCTGGACCGGCTCTGGAGCGTCCCCGCCCTCCTGGGCCGCCGCCCCACACGTGGACCCGACCGCCTGCCACCCCACCCATTCCCGTGACGGAGCCTCTCATGACGGACTCCCCTGCCCCGTCGGCCGACAGCATCGCCGCCGTCCTGGCCACCGTCCACGAGCACGGGCCGGGCAAGGGCCCGCACTCCGAGGGCCCGGTACGGCCCGAGCCGCCCGCCGTTCCAGGCACCCCGCTGAGCTCGCTCGCGGCCTGGGGTGACTTCGGCGCCGCCCTGGCCAGGCTCCTGACGGACGTGCTCACCCCGACCCGCTGGGAGCCGCACAACCCCTTCAACGACCACCGCGCCTACCCCTCGCCGCGCGCCGCCTACCTGATCGAGCCCTGGCTGCGGATCGGCATCAGTGCCTGGCGCGTCGACCTGGTCCGGCGCACCCTGGCCGGTCCCGGCTCGCCGCGCCCCGCCCGGAGGGTCAGGCTGGATCTGCGGCGCCGTCCGGACCGGCTGCCCGCCGGCTACGGCTCGCTCGCCGAGGCCCTGGCCGAGCTGGAAGCCGGGCATCTCATGGGAGCTCTGGCCGAACGTGCGCCCGGCTACGGGCTCACCCTCGTCCCGGATCCCGCGGGCGTCACGATCACCCCCGGCGCCTCGGCCGCCGTCCCCTTGCCGCCCTTGCCCTCCTGGCGCAGCGCCGGTCTGGGGCCGCGCGGCGTGTCGGCCGACCCCAGGCCCTTGCCGGAGTCGGCTGCCCGGGCGGTCGCCGAGGCGCTCACGGATCCGCCGCCGGGCTCACCTGCCGCGACCTCGCGCCTGAGAGTACGGCTGGCGCTCAGGAACGTGACCGGCTTGCCGGACGGCTGGTACGCGTTGTCTCCCTCGGAGCCGCGAAGGTGCGACGACCGCCACCCGCCGTCCCTCCTGGAAATGCGACAACCGGGCGCCGCGATGGCGGCGGTCCAGGCCGCCTTCACCTACCCGCCCGAGCAGATCCACGTAGGCGGCATGAACCTGGCCGTTCTCATCACCGCCGACGTCGGGCGCGCGGTGCGGGAGGAGGGACCCCCGGCCTACCCCGCTCTCCTGCAGGCCGCCGGAGCGCTGGCACAGCACGCCTGTACGGCTGCGGCCGTACAGGGCCTGTTCTGCCGCCCGGTGCGCAGCGTCAGGGAAGCGTCCCTGGAGGCCGCCGCCGGCGCACCCGCCGCTCATGACCTGCTCTACCTGGCCCTGATCGGACGCCCACGGTTCGCCTCGCTCTCCTACGACCTGACGCCGCTGACCCGTGACGCCACTTCGTGATCACGCTCTCGAGGCTCATCGAAGTCCTCACCGATCCGGGCCTGCTCACGGTGGTGAAGAATACTCAGCCATGACGGCTTTGCGTGCGCCGACCATCGGGATGGACGCGCCTCTCCGGGACGGGAGTTCGAGGTCCGGTACGTCGCGGATGAGGGAGGGTTACGCGGGGCCCGTTCTATGAGGCGGGTGCAGTGCCGGGAAATTCGTAGGTTGGCGGGAGGCTGTCCTCACATGGAGCGGTGCTCGCCAAACGGTCTGGAGGCGTGATCGAGAAGCGATCGTATGCGTTGAGCGCGACCATGGTGGTGAGCTGGCTCGTGGTCGTGATGGGGCGATATCTGCTGTGGCTGGAGTACGACGACCGCATCATCGAACAACTGGTTCTGGGAGCCGCGTTCATCGTGGCTCTGCTCTCCACCTGGGGGTGGGCGAAGCGACTCGAACGCCGTCGTCGTGACATTCGCGGCCGCCTCGCGGTCGGCGCGGTGGTCGGCCTGTGTGCCGCCGTCGTGCTGCTGCCCTGGAACGGCGTATTCGGGCGTACGTGGTTCGCGATCCATCACGGCAAGTTCACCGCACTGGCCCAACTGGCCAAGGAGAGGAAGCTGCCGACGGACGTGTCATCGGGCGGCTGGGTGGACCTGCCTGTTGAGTTCGATGTCCTGCACTATGGTCATCTCAATACGCAGGATGTGCCGATCGAGCCCTATCCCGGACGCGTTCTGATGATGGCCCTGTCAGACGGGGAAGTGCCGGAGAACATGTTCCTCTACATCTACGGCCGGCCTGACGCCGCGCGGACAAGTCCCTGCGATCTCACCGAAACCACGTTCGACGATTTCCATGAGTGCACCCGCCTCGGGGACGGCTGGTGGTGGATGCCGCGCAAGTCGAACTATCCAAATGTGGACTAAGAGGCGCGCGAAGCGGACCAGAGCCGGTTATCACGTGCCACGGCCGCGACCACGATGTTGGGCCGTAATAGGGCCTCAGGGGCCTGTCATGTGCGCCAGAGACGCCCTCACCGACAGGAAGACCTGTGACGTGCCGCAAGTCAGCGCGTGTCCCTCAGCGGCAGCGGGTCGGGGACGGAGCGTCGAGCTCGGCTTCGCGTGTACGTTCGCCGATCGCCGTTCCTCGGTCATGTGTTGTGGTGTGCGAGGTGATCCCCCCACCTCGGTGCCAGAGTGCGCGCCAACGCCGTTGGGCGGATTCGATGAGCTTGAAGGCCATGGCCAGGCCGGCGGCGCGGGAGCCGGGGCCCTTGGTGACCTTGGTGCGGTGCCGGACGGTGGCGAAGGGCGACTCGATCGGGTTACTGGTGCGCAGGCGGCGCCAGTACCCGAAGTCCCTCACCCTCGAGCAGGCGGCCGCCCTCCTCGACCCGGCCGAGAACTGACGCCTGTACGCCTACGCCGTCCTGTCGCTGCTGATCGGTGCCCGTACGGAGGAACTGCGGGCGCTCACGCCGGGATGCCCGTCTACCTCGCGAGATGCGCACAGCTTCGTCTCGCTGCTCTCCGACTCCGGTGTCCCCTGGAGGACGTCGCCCGGCTTGTCGGTCACAGCTGGACAGCGGTCACCGAAGCCGTCTACCGCAGGCAGATCCGCCCCGTACTCCGGCAGGAAGCGGCGGCGCTGGACACCCTCTTCGCCCAGTAGTTACTCACCAATGCGAAAGGGTGCCATCCTGATGGATGACACCCTGCTCGACCAGCGAAAATCTGGTCGGGACGACAGGATTTGAACCTGCGACCCCTTGACCCCCAGTCAAGTGCGCTACCAAGCTGCGCTACGTCCCGGTTTGTCGGCCGCCCCCTGCGGGGCGGGACGTCATAACCTTAGCGCACATCGGAGGTACACGCGCACACGTGAAGCGGTAGTGGAGGTGGCAGGTGGGGCGGAAGCCGACCATCGATCGGGAGGAGCTGGCACGGCTGGTCGCCCAGGGCATGAGCGTGCAGGAGCTGGCGGGGCACTTCGGGGTCAGCGAGTCGGGGGTGCTGCAGGCCAAGCGGGCCGCGGGGCTGGCCAAGCCGATGATGGACCACAGCCGCGCCCTGCCGTGGAAGCTGGCGCGGGCCCACGCCCAGTCGGGGCCGGCGACCAATCTGCGCAATCTGTCGGCGGCGGCGCAGGGGAGGCCGCCGGCGGCCGAGCGGCTGAACACGGCGCTGCGGTGGGCGCAGCGGCTGGTGGACGCCGGGCTGGACGTCCGGTACGACGCCGCCGAGGGGTTCAGCGAGGTTCCTGTGGCGGCGGGCGGATCGCACGTGGCAGTGGTGCTGGAGGAGGCGCTCCAGGCGCTGGGTGAGAGGCGGTAGCCGGAGGCCGCGAAAGGGCCGATCACGGGCGGGAGGATCGGCGCCGGGCAAGGCCGATCCGGCCCTTTTAGTGGGGTTGGGCGAGTTTTACCTACCCATTCGAGGGAAGTCGCTGGTCTCAAGTTGAGAGACCGGAGGCGAAGATCATGACCACCTTTGCGTGGGTGGCCGTCGTCGTGGTCGCGGTGGTGGCACTCGCCGCTGTGGCATATTTCGTCGGTCAGCGGCAGAAGCGCAGCAGTCATCTCCGTGAGCGTTTCGGCCCCGAGTACGAACGCGTGGTAGCCGAGAGCGACAACCGGCGCGAGGCCGAGGAGGAGCTGCGGGCCCGCGAGGAGCGGCTCAAGGAGCTCGACATCCGCCCCCTCCCCCCGGAGACCCGCGACTCGTACGCGAACCGGTGGACCGAGGTGCAGGAGCGCTTCGTGGACGCTCCGATGTTCGCGGTGACGGAGGCCGACCAGCTGGTCACGTCCGTCATGGCCGAGCGGGGCTACCCCACTGAGGACTTCGAGCAGCGCCTGTCCGACCTGTCGGTACGGCACGCGTCCACCCTGGACCATTACCGGACGGCTCACGAGATCAGCGGGCGCGCGGCCAGGAAGGAAGCCTCCACCGAGGAGCTCCGCCAGGCCATGGTGCACTACCGCGCGCTGTTCGAGGAGCTGCTCCAGGAAACCACCCGAGGACGGTGAGGGAGACATGAGCAGCGGCAGCGATGAGCTGAAGGTTCCGGCCAAGCGTCCCGACGAGCGGGACGACGACGTACGGGCTCGCGACGCGTACGAGCGCGGGTACGAGGACGAGACCAAGGCCGAGACCCGGGACGTGCGGGTGGCCGGGACCGGGACCGGGCGGGACGTCCTGGACGACCACCCCGATCAGACCGGCCCCGATCAGACCGGCCCCGATCAGACGGGCGCCGACCGCACCGGCCTCGATCGCACAGGGCCCGATCACCTCGATCCCGATCACGCCGGCGGCTTCGACGACCCCGATCGGCGCGAGGTGCGCGAGGACGAGAGGGTCCACTCGGCGGAGACGCGCGACCCCCTGGGCAAGGACCCCCTGGGCAAGGACCGCCTGGGCAAGGACCGCCTGGACGACGACCTCCTGGACGACGGCGACGACGAGTTCGCCCGCAGCGAGCAGACCACGATGCCGTCCCCTCCCCCGCACCCCGGCACCACCACGGGGGCCGTCCCGGCCGAGACCCCGGCGCACGCCGCCCCCGCCGAGGTGGCCCTGTTCGACCAGGACCCGGCCGAGGTGCAGTCCCGCTGGCGCGACCTGCAGGCCGCGTTCGTGGACGACCCCGGCGACGCCGTGCAGCGCGCCGACGGCCTGCTGAGCGAGGTCGTGGAGTCGGTGACCGCCAGCCTCAACAGCCGTACGTCCGCCCTGCGCGAGCGCTGGAAGGACGCCGGGACCCCGGACACCGAGCAGCTCCGGCAGGCGCTGCGCGAGTACAGGAGCGTCCTGGAGCGTCTCCTGGCGCTCTCCTCGACCCCGACGACGAACGCGACGCCCAACACGACGCCGCAGACGGCAGCAGGGACGATCGGCGCGCACACGTCCACGTACGGCTCCCACAACCCGAACACCATCAGGGATGAGGTGAGATGACATGCTCGCGATAGTCGCAGCGATCATCTTCGGCCTGGGCTTCCTGCTCGACCTGGTCGGCGCGAAGATCCCCGGCGGGTTCTCCGGCATGACCTTCGCGCTGCTGGGCCTGTGCCTGCTGGCCCTGCACCAGGCGGGCGTCGGCACGGCCGGCATCCGCAGCGGTTACAGCAACTGGCGGGGCCGCGCCCGGCGCTGACCCGCCGGCCCCACCCCGAGACCGAACGGCCCTCCGTGTGATCCAGAGGCGGGGGGCCGTTCCACGTGCGCCCCCGCGGCGGTCACTTACCGGGGAAGCGCATGATCACGGTGCTGCCGCCGTCACCGACGCGCAGCGTCAGGTCGGACGACAGCAGCCGGGCGACCCACAGCCCCATGCCGCCCACGGCGCCGGGCATCGGCCCCGGCTTCCAGGTGCCTTCGTCGTGCACCTCGACGACCAGCTCGCCGCTCGCGACCCAGGTGCGCATGGTGGCCTGGTCGGCGCCGTGGGTGACGGCGTTGGTGGCGACCTCGTTGACGGCGATCACGAAGTCGCCGATGGATTCCTCGGGCATGCCGGCGTCGCGGGCTCCGTCCTCAGCGAACTGCCGGACCTGTGGCAGGTCCGGCAGCCGGAACCGGAGCCGTTTCACGGGCGCGCCGGGTGGCGGGCCCGCGTGGCCCGACTGAGGCTCGACGTCCTCGTTCACCCGGCGACTCTCTTCTCAACCCACCAGCTCGGTACGCAGCTGGTCCAGCACTTTCCTGAGAATGCGCGAGACGTGCATCTGGGAGATCCCGAACTCAGCGGCTATCTCCGCCTGCGTCATGTTGCCGAAGAACCGTAGCAGCAGAATGTGTTTCTCGCGCGACGGGAGCGCGTCGATGAGTGGTTTGACCGCTTCCCTGTCGACCATCGTGCTCAGCGTGTCGTCGTCCTCCGGGATGACGTCGCCGAGCGAGGCGGCGTCGTCGTCGGTGCCGAGCGGCGCGTCGAGCGAGAGCGTGCTGTAGGCGGCGGAGGCGTCGAGCGTGAGCAGGACGTCCTCCTCGGTGATGTTCATCTTCGCGGCGAGCTCGGCGACGGTCGGCGACCGGCCGAGGTCCTGGCTGAGGTCGGCGACGAGCCTGTTGAGCTCGGAGCGGCGCTCCTGGTACAGGCGCGGCACCCGGATGGCCCAGGTGCGGTCGCGGAAATGACGCTTGACCTCCCCTGTCATCGTGACGACGGCGTAGCCCCTGAACGCGTGTCCGAGGCTCGCGTCGAAGCCGTTGACGGCCTTCATCAGGCCAACATACGCGGCCTGGAGGAGATCCTCCAACGGCTCGCCCCGGTAGCGGTAGCGCCGTGCGATCTCCATGGCGAGCGGCCGGTGCATCTCGACGATGCGCTCGCGCAGCCGCTCCCTGAGGCTTGCGGGGGTGTCCTCCCGGGACATCTCGGCCAGGAGTTCTTCGGCGGTCATCTCCTCGAGGACGTATTCCTGCACAGCCATCGCTGCTCCTCATATGGATGCAGGGCGGCCTCCGCGGGAGCAATGTGAAAAAGCCCATGCAGAGGCACACCTCGCTCTACTCTCGAGACGAAAGCCCTCTGCTGGACTTCGGCTCCAGTGTCCCCCCTGGCGCCGGAAGTATTCCTCCCTCCCGCGGTGACAGTAGGGTTGCTGCGTGACAATGCCGGAGAACGGCGAAGGGACCGCGGCGGCCCTGAGCCTGACGTCGTCTACCGTCGACGGGATCAGTGTGATCCGCGTCGACGGCGTGCTCGACGCGACCACGCGCGAGCAGTTCGCCGATTACCTGTCGATGGCGGGTGCCGACGTGATCCTCGATCTCGCCGGCGTGACGTTCATGGACTCACGCGCCCTCGGCCTGATCGTGCACCACTGGCAGACGAGCCTGGCCTCCGGGTCCAGGTTCGCGCTGGTCGGCGTGGAGTACTCCAAGTCGAAGGTGATGTGGATCACGGGCCTGGCGCAGCGCCTGCCGCTCTACGACACGCTCGACGACGCCCTCGCCGCCCTCGGTTGATCGGAGGGCGGGGCGGCGGGTCAGCGGCGCGACTTGCGCTGGTGCTCCTCCACGAGGAGCCTGGCGAGGTCGGCCACCTTGACCTGGTGGTGCTGCGAGATCCTGCGCAGCTCCTCGAAGGCGTCCTCGGCGGAGCACCCGCTGGTCTGCATGATGATGCCCTTGGCCTGGTCGATGAGCGCGCGACCGGCGAGCGCCTCCTGGAGCTGCGCGGCGTCGGTGCGCACCTCCTCGAAGTCCCACATGTTGGCCATGGCGACGCCGAGCTGCTCGGTCAGCATGTCGGTGAGGGAGTGGGCGCCCTGCGGCGAGAACGCGCCCGGCCGTACGGAGTAGAGACCGACGACGAGCTGGGCCTGGGCCACGTCGATGGGCACGGCCAGCGCCGAGCGGATGCCCCAGCGGGTGGCGAGGGCGTCGTAGCGGGGCCAGCGGCCGTCGGTGAGCACGTCGGCGACGGACGCGCGGGCACCGCTCTTCCTGGCCTCCACGGACGGTCCCTCGCCGACCTCGCGTTCGCCCTCGACGAGCATGATCAGCTCGCTGTGCGAGCCGGAGACGAGCACCCGCTGGTCGCGCCAGTGCTCGGCGGAGGCGCCCGCGCAGCCCGGCACCCCGGCCGCCAGCGCCGTGGTGAGACCCCTCAGTACGCTCTCCATCGAGGTGTCCTCGCCGAGCCGGCCGAGTGCGGCGAGGTCACGGGCGAGACCGGGGGTGATCAGGGCGGTCGATTCCATAGCGATAAGCCTCTACCCCATATGGCAACCAATATCCCGAGTAGCGTAGCGTCAGAGGATGACCATGCCGGACCTCGAACATGCGCTGGACGCGCTGGCCGGGCGCGTCACGTCACTGCGTGAGGCGAGGACCGCCTACCCCAACGACCTGGCGCCCACACTCGACGCGACCCTCGCCGAGCTCGACACCGCCGTCGAGCTGCTGGCCGAGGCGCGCGAGCAGCTGCGCAAGGCCCCCAAACGCACGGCGGGCAGGAAGGACGGCGCGCAGCGCGAGCTGAAGCTGCTGCGGCAGGTGTTCCGCGCGTTCCCCGTGCCGGTGATCGTGCTCGACGGCGGCGGCGTGGTCAGGCGGATCAACCCCGAGACCTCACGGATGCTGGGCAGCCCGGACGGCTACCTGGTGGGCCGCTCGTTCCCGCTGCTGGTGGACGTGTCGCGGCGGGCGGCGTTCCGCTCGCACCTGACGTCGGTGCTGCAGACCGGGCAGCCGTCGGCGTTCGAGACCCGGCTGGCGCACCAGGGGCGCACCCACACCGTGCAGGTGGCGCTGACCAGGCTGACGATGCCGGGAGAGCCGCAGCAGATGGTGGCGGCCGTGGCGCTGCCGACGGAGGTGCAGCTTCCCGAGCCTGGCGCGCGGCGGCCCGAGCAGTCCGACGGCGCGCTGCTCATCGCCGCGGCCAAGCGGCAGGACCTGCTGGTCAAGATGGGCAAGCTGCTGCTGGACGAGCAGGCGCTGCTGCGCCCGGTGGCGGTGGCGCGGGCCACCCGCCTGCTGGCGGCCGAGTGGGCCGACTGGGTGATCGCCGACCTCGTACGCGACGGGCTGGCGCGCCGCTCGGCCGTGATGGGGCCGAAGAACCTGCCGGTGGCAGGGCTGGTACGCCAGGTCGAGGCGAGCGACCCGATGGGCAGCCAGGTGGTGCTGCAGGTGCTGGAGCGGCGCACGGGCGTGGTCCAGGAGATGGTGGACGACGAGACGCTGCTGGGCTTCTCCGCCGAGGGGCCGCTGCTCACGGCGATGGGCGCGGGCTCGCTGGTGTGCGTGCCGATCGGCAACGGCGACGGCGCGCTGACGCTGGTGCGCGGGCACGACCGCTCGCCGTTCACGCTGGCGGACCTCGCGGTGCTGCAGGAGGTCGGGCTCCAGCTCGGCCTCGCGGTACGCGCCCAGAGCAGCTACCAGAGCCGTTCGCGGGCGGCGGACGCGCTGTCGGCGAGCGTCGCGCCGCGCAACCTGCCCGACGTGCCCGGTTACGAGGCGGCGGCCGTCTACCACCCGGGCTCGTCGGTGGGCGCGGAGTTCTACGACGTGTTCCCGGTCTCGAAGGGCTGGGGTTTCGCGCTGGGCGGCGCGGCGGGCAAGGGCGAGGAGGCGGCCTCGGTCAGCGCCATGGTGCGCGGCGGCCTGCGGGTGCTGAGCGCCTGGGAGTCCGATCCCGACCTGGTGATGCGCAAGGTCAACGAGGCGCTGGTGGCGCAGGGCACGGGCATGTTCGTGATGGCCGTGGCCGGGTTCGTCAAGGGACGCACGCTGCGGATGTCGTCGGCGGGGCACCATCCCGCGGTGCTGCTGCAGCCCGACGGCGGCGTGCGTTACGCGGCCGGCGGCGGCGTGCCGCTGGGCATCTCGCCCGAGGCGGAGACGAGCGTGGAGACGCTGACGGTGGCTCCCGGGGAGACGCTGGTGCTCTATTCGGAGGGCCTGATCTCCTCCAGGAACGACCGGGGCGAGCCGTACGGCGAGGAGCGCCTGGCCGACGTGCTGGCCAGATGCGCAGGTCAGGAGCCCAGCGCGGTGGTGAAGGCGGTCGAGGAGGATCGCAACCTGTTCTCCGGTGGCCAGGTTTGGGACGAGATCGTGGTGTTCGCGCTGCGGGGTGTCTGAGTTGTGGGGGTTTGCGATCGCGGCAAAGCTGGGTATTCTCTAGGGCACAGCCTTTCCGTGCCTAAGACGCAGGCACACCTTCTGACGCTTTTCTCGTTGCTGAGGTGTGCCATGAATATCGCGATTGTCGCTTCCGCCGGAGGCAGCCAGCGCCACCGCCTTCTCGCCGTCGCCCGCGAGCTGGGCCGCGAGCACCACGTCACCATCTACTCCCGCCGTGACAACACCGAAGGCAAGCCCAAGACGAGGGTGGCCCCGGGTGTCACGCTGGAGCAGCTGGACGTGGGCCCGGCCAGGGACCTGCCCGCCGACGACGTGCTGCCCTACCTGAACGACCTCGGCGACCACCTCTCCAAGCGGTGGAACCACGACCGTCCCGACGTGATCCACGCCCACTCCTGGACCTGGGGCCTGGCCGCCGTGGCCGGCGCGCAGGGGCTGTCGGTGCCGGTGACGCAGACGTTCCACACCGTGGACACCGCGCACAAGGACGTCGAGCGCGCGCTCGGCCGCCGCGCCCGCGCCGTCATCGCCGGCTCGGGGGACGAGGAGTCCGCGCTGATCCGGCTCGGCGTGCCGCGCAACAACATCGCGATCGTCCCCCCGGGCGTCGACACCGAGCGTTTCCAGCGGCGCGGGCCGGTCGCCACGCGCGGCTCCCACAAGCGGCTGCTGCACGTCGGCCCGCTCACCCCCGATCGCGGCGCGCACACCATCGTGCGGGCGCTGCAGGGCCTGCAGGACGTCGAGCTGGTCATCGCCGGCGGCCCCGAGCCCGAGGACCTGGACGCCGACCGCGACGCCCGCCGCCTGCGCGTGCTGGCCGAGCAGCTCGGCGTCGCCGACCGCGTGACGCTGCTGGGCCAGGTCAAGCGCGCGGCCGTGCCGAAGCTCATGCGCAGCGCGGACGCCGTGGTGTCGGTGCCGCGCGAGGCCGCGAGCGGGATCGTCGCGCTGGAGGCCATGGCCTGCGGCGTGCCGGTCATCGCCTCCGCCGTCGGTGCCCACCTCGACTCCGTCATCGACGGCGTGACCGGCCTGCTGGTGCCGCCGGACCGCCCCGCCCGCACCGCGCGGCTGGCCCGCGAGCTGCTCCAGGACCCGACGCTGCGCACCGCGCTCGGCTACGCGGGCGCCGACCGGGCGCGCTCGCGCTACTCCTGGGAGCGGGTCAGCCAGGAGCTCGTCCGGGTGTACGAGGCCGCCTGCGCCTGACGAACGTCTCTCCGGCTCCGGCAGGGCTTTCCTGCCGGAGCCGTTCGCTTGCCCAGGAGGCTACGGGCGGCCCTCCTGGCGGCACAGGCGCGCGGCCTTGAGCCCCAGGTGGACGGCCAGGCGGTCGTCACCGTCCGACAGGTCGCGGCCGGCCAGGCGCTCGGCCTTGCCCAGCCGGTAGTAGAGGGTCTGGCGGTGGATGCCCAGCTCGGCGGCGGCCTTCTGGGCGTGGCCGCCCTGGTCGAGGTAGACCTCCACGGTCTGGGCCAGCTCGTCGTCCAGCGCCGCGACCTCGGCCGCCAGCTCGCGCAGGTCCGGCAGGCCGAGCCGGGCCAGCAGGCGGTGCACGCCCAGGTCCTCCCAGCGGGCGACGGGGGCGTACCGGGGGAAGTGCTCGGCGATGCGCAATGCCTGGCGGGCCTCGCGCCAGCTCAGCCAGGCGTCGGCCAGGTCCGTGCGGGGCGCGCCGACGCCGGCGGCGGTGCCGTACGCGCTCCGCACCGTCTGCGCCACCTCCCCCGCCAGGTGCGCGGGGGCGAGCAGGGCGACCGGCGAGCCGGGGCGGGCCAGCACCCCGCGCGGCAGCGTCCACAGGGCGGCGACCCGCTCCTGCGACTCGCGTACCGCGATGGCCGTGACCGGGCCTGCCGCCTCGATGGCGGCTCCCGCGCGCTCCTCCGGGTCGGCCGAGAACAGCGCGAGCAGTCCCCGCCCGAGGTCGCTGCGGCTCCTGGCCTCCTGGGCGAGCGCGGCGGCGGCCCTCGCCACGAGCGGCGCGACCGCGGCCAGGCGTTCGTCGGTGAGCGCGCCGGAGTCGAGCAGCCACAGGTAGCCGTAGGTGACCTCGCCGTGCCGCAGCGGCCAGCACACCCGGGCGAGGACCCCGAGCGCGGCGTCGGCGGGGATCCGCACGGGGCCGCCGGCGCGGGCGATGCCGTAGCGTTCGAAGTAGTCGCGCACCTCGCCGCTGGCCCGCCTGCGCAGGATCGACTCCTGGCGGACCGTGTCGATGTCGCCGTGCTGAGCGCCGTAGGCGAGCAGCCGGAACGAGCGGTCCTCCAGCGTGGCGGAGGCGCCCAGCCGGGCGGCGATCTCGTCCACGGTCTCTTGTAGGTCTGCCGCGTCATACATTTGTATGACAGCCTGCCACATGAGGCGTTACGCCCGTCAATGGACCCCTCTGACCTGCGATTTCTAAACTTGAACACATGCTCGGTCAACTGTTGCTCGCCGCTTCCAGGAGTGGCCTCGTCCGCCGCTCCGTGTCAGGCTTCCCGCTCACCAACAAGGTGGTCGAGCGGTTCGTCGCGGGCGAGAGCGTCGAGGAGGCCCGCGTCGCCGTCGAACGCCTCCGTGACGCCAACCTGGCCGTGACCATCGACCACCTCGGCGAGGAGACGCTCGACGCGGGCGCCGCCAAGGCCACCGCCGGCGCGTACATCACGCTGCTGGAGGCGCTGCGCCCGCTGGGGCTGGGCACGCGCGGCGAGGTGTCGGTCAAGCTGTCGGCCGTCGGGCAGCGGCTCGACGACGCCATGGCGCTGGAGCACGCCCGCGAGATCTGCGCGGCCGCCGCGCTCAACGGCTCGACCGTGACCCTCGACATGGAGGACCACACCACCGTCGACTCCACCCTCGGCATCCTGCGCAAGCTGCGCGAGGACTACCCGGAGACGGGCGTGGCCATCCAGGCGTACCTGTTCCGCAGCGAGGCGGACTGCCGCGAGCTGTCCGCCGAGGGCTCCCGCGTCCGGCTGGTGAAGGGCGCCTACCGCGAGCCCGCCTCGGTCGCCCACCAGGGCAAGGCCGAGGTCGACAAGGCGTACGTGCGATGCCTGCGGATCCTCATGGCGGGGAAGGGTTACCCCATGGTGGCGACGCACGACGACCGCCTGATCGCGATCACGGAGCTGCTCGCCGACCGTTTCGGGCGCTCGATCGGCGACCACGAGTTCCAGATGCTCTACGGAATCCGGACCGACCGGCAGGAGTCCCTGGCGGGCGCCGGACACACGGTCCGCGTCTACGTCCCGTACGGCGACGACTGGTACGGCTACTTCATGCGCCGCCTGGCGGAGCGCCCGGCCAACGTCGCCTTCTTCCTTCGCGCCCTTGGGGGTAAGTAGTAAATGGATGCCATCAGCAACGTCCCCGCGCCCGTGAACGAGCCGATCCACGGCTACGCGCCGGGCAGCGCCGAGCGGGCCGCGCTGGAGGACCGCATCAAGGAGCTCTCCGGGACCTCGCTCGACCTCACCATGACCATCGGCGGCGAGCAGCGGCTCGGCGGCGGCGCGCCCATCGACGTGGTGCAGCCGCACAACCATGCCTCCGTCCTGGGCCGTACCAACGACGCTACGGCCCAGGACGTGCGGGACGCGATCGACAACGCGCTCCAGGCGGCCCCCGCCTGGCGGGCGCTGTCGTTCGACGAGCGGGCGGCGATCTTCCTCAAGGCCGCCGACCTGCTCTCCGGGCCGTGGCGGGCCACGCTGAACGCCGCCACGATGCTCGGCCAGTCGAAGTCGGTGCAGCAGGCGGAAATCGACTCGGCCTGCGAGCTGATCGACTTCCTGCGCTTCAACGTGTCCTACGCCCGGCAGCTCTACGCCGACCAGCCGATCTCCTCGCCCGGCGTGTGGAACCGGATGGAGTACCGGCCCCTTGAGGGGTTCGTGCTGGCGATCACGCCGTTCAACTTCACGGCCATCGCCGGCAACCTGCCGGCCTCGGCCGCGCTGATGGGCAACGTCGTGGTCTGGAAGCCGTCGCCGACGCAGCAGTTCGCCGCGCACTTCACGATGCGGCTGCTGGAGGCGGCCGGGCTGCCGCCCGGCGTCATCAACATGGTCACCGGCAACGGCCAGGGCGTCTCCGAGGCCGCGCTCACCCACCCGGCGCTCGCGGGCATCCACTTCACCGGCTCCACCGCGACGTTCCAGCACCTGTGGGCCACCGTGGGCCAGAACATCGCCTCCTACCACGCCTACCCGCGTCTGGTCGGCGAGACCGGCGGCAAGGACTTCGTGCTCGCCCATCCGTCCGCCGACCCGGCCGTGCTGTCCACGGCGCTGATCAGGGGCGCGTTCGAGTACCAGGGGCAGAAGTGCTCGGCGGCGTCGCGGGCGTACGTGCCGCGCTCGATCTGGAACCGGATGCGTGACGACTTCGTCGCCACGGCCGAGTCGCTGACCGTCGGGGACGTGACCGGCGACCTGTCGACGTTCATGGGGGCGGTCATCGACGGGCGGGCCTTCGCCAAGCACAAGGCGGCGATCGACCGGGCCCGCGAGTCCGCGGACATCGACCTGCTCACCGGCTCCTACGACGACAGCACGGGCTGGTTCGTCCGGCCGACGGTGCTGGAGTGCGCCGACCCGACGGACGAGATCTTCGTCAAGGAGTACTTCGGGCCGATCCTCGGCGTGCACGTCTACGACGACGGCGACTTCGACCGGGTGCTCGACCAGATGGAGGGCGTGGCGCCGTACGCGCTGACCGGCTCGATCATCGCGCAGGACCGGTACGCCATCGCCTCGGCCTCGGAGCGGCTGCGCTTCGCGGCGGGCAACTTCTACGTCAACGACAAGCCGACGGGCGCGGTCGTGGGGCAGCAGCCGTTCGGCGGCGCGCGGGCCTCCGGCACCAACGACAAGGCCGGGTCGATCTTCAACCTGATCCGCTGGGTGAACGCCCGCACGATCAAGGAGCTGTTCGTCCCGCCCACGGACCACCGTTACCCGCACATGGGCTGAGTCCCTGACCGTTCCGCGTCACCGAGCCCCCGGGGTGTTCCCCGGGGGCTCGTGGCGTAATGTGCAACGGTCGTGTCGTTGACGCCACGCCGCCCCCGCGACCAGCATGAAAGGCATGCAGCGGAGGATCGTGGTCGTCGTCTTCCCCGGCTTCCAGCTCCTCGACCTGGCCGGGCCCGCCGACGTGTTCGGCACGGCCGAGCTGGTCGTGCCCGGCTCCTACCGGGTCGAGGTGGTCGCGCCGCGCGCCGGTCTCGTGCCCGCGGGCAACGGCGTCACGGTCGCGGCGGGCGCGCTGGACGAGGTCGAGGGGCCGATCGACACGCTGATGGTGGCGGGCGGCCTGTCGGTGCCGCAGCACCTGGCGGACGCCGGGCTGGTCGGCGGCATCGCGGCGCTGGCCGGGGCGGCGCGGCGTACCGCGTCGGTGTGCAACGGGGCGTTCCTGCTGGCCGAGGCCGGTCTGCTGGAGCGCCGCCGGGCCACCACCCACTGGCTGAGCGCCGGCGAGCTGCGCGAGCGTTACCCGGACGTCGAGGTGGACGCCGACCCGCTCTACATCGAGGACGGCCGCGTGTGGACCTCGGCCGGGGTGCTGTCCGGGGTCGATCTCGCGCTGGCGCTCGTGGGCAGGGACCTCGGGCACGAGACGGCCGGGCGGGTCGCCCGCGGGCTCGTCGTCTACCTGCACAGGCCCGGCGGGCAGAGCCAGTTCAGTTTGCCGATGGCGGCGCTGACACCGCGCAGCGAGCCGCTGCGTGAGCTGCAGGCCTACATCGACGCCCACCCCCGCGCCGACCTCAGCGTGCCCGCGCTCGCCGCGCGGGCGGGCATGAGCGAGCGGCACTTCTCGCGCGTCTTCACCCGCCAGACCGGGCTCTCCCCCGGCCGGTACGTCGAGCGCAGCCGCGCCGACGCCGCCAGGCGGCTCCTGGAGACCACCGACCATCCGCTGGAGACGGTGGCCAGGCGGTGCGGGCTCGGGACGGCCGAGACGCTCTACCGCGTCTTCCGCCGCCACTGGCGGGTCTCGCCCGGCGACCACCGCCGCCGGTTCTCACCACCTAAGGAGCGTTGACGATGCATGTGGCCATCCCTCTCTACCCCCGGTTCACGGCGCTGGACGCGGTCGGGCCGTACACGGTGCTCGCCTTCGCGCCCGGCTGGCGGGTGACGTTCGTCGCGGCCGAGCCGGGCCCGGTGACCGACGACCGGGGCTCGCTCAGCCTCGCCGCCACCGCCTCCTACGACGACGTGCCCGATCCCGACGTGATCGTGGTGCCCGGCGGCCCCGGCACCTTCGACGCGCTCGCCGACGAGGCCCTGCTCGGCTGGATCCGGCGGGCGCACGGGCGTACGAGCTGGACGACGTCCGTGTGCAGCGGCTCCCTGCTGCTCGGCGCGGCCGGCCTGCTCGACGGCCTGCGGGCCACCACCCACTGGGCGGCGCTGGAGCTGCTGCGGGAGTACGGCGCGGAGCCGGCGAGCGAGCGCACGGTCGTCCAGGGCAAGGTGGTGACGGCGGCCGGGGTGTCGGCGGGCATCGACATGGCGCTGACGCTGCTGGCGCGGGCCACGGACGAGGAGACGGCGCAGACGGTGCAGCTCGCCATCGAGTACGACCCGCGGCCGCCGTTCGACGCGGGCTCGCCGCGTACGGCGCCGGCGGGCCTCGCCGACCGCGCCCTCCAGCTCATCGTCTGAGCCTCCCCGCGTTCGGGGCGGCTCAGGCCGGATCGTCCTCGGGAACGGCGCCCAGCGGCAGCACGTCGAAGTGGATCACCACGTGCCCGGCCGGCGGCTCACGTCCCTCCGCCGGCTGGGCCTGCCTGGCGTCCGAGACCGTCCGGTATCGCTCCAGCACCTCCAGCACCTGATCGCGCAGCTCGGCGGTCTCCTCCACGGTGAGCCGCAGCGACCGCCGCCCGAACCCGCTCGCCTCCACCCACTCCGCCGGCGCCCGTGACGCCCCCTGCCGCCATCTCGCCAGCTCGGCGCCCCGCTGGCGTACGAGGTCGTCCAGCAGGACCTCCAGGGCGCTGGCCGCCTCGGCGTCGGGCGGCGGGTCGCCGTAGCTGAAGCCGCCCGGCACGACCCGCCAGTATTTCTCCTTGCCCCGCCCCATCCCGGCCGCGACCTCGATCATGCCGTGCCTGGCGAGCTCCCTGAGGTGGTAGCTCGTCGCTCCGGTGTTCTCCCCGAGCAGCACGGCGAGGCCGGTCGCGGTCGCCGGGCCGCGCTCGTCGAGCAGCTCGTAGATGCGCAGTCGCAGCGGGTGCGCGAACGACTTCAGCGCGTTCGCGTCAAGCGTATGAGCGGAAAAGCCCTTGCTCTTCGTCACGTGCAAGCCTATCTTTGCAAAGAAACCTGTGCACACTTTTCCCTGTACGCTTCCCACCCTACTGGAGTGAGCCATGACCGGCCATGGCCTCGGGCGGTCCTTCGCCTTCCTGTGGTCCTCCACCGCGCTGTCCAACCTCGCCGACGGCGTGCTCAAGACCGGCGCGCCGCTGCTGGCCGTGTCGATGACCCGCTCCCCCACCCTGGTCTCCCTCGTGGGCGCGGCGGCCACCCTGCCCTGGCTGCTGCTCGCGCTGCCCGCCGGCGCGATCGCCGACCGCGCCGACCGCCGCCGCATCATGGCGACGGCGGGGGCCGTCAGGGCCGTGGCGCTGGCGGTCGCGGCGGTGCTGGCGGCGTCAGGGGCGCTCGATCTGTGGGTGCTGCTCGCGGCCGTGCTGGCGGCCGGGGTGGCCGAGGTCTTCGCCGACACCTCGGCGCAGTCCGTTCTGCCGATGACGGTGCCCGCCTCCCAGATCACGCGGGCCAACGGCCGGGTGTTCAGCGCCCAGCAGATCGGCAACGAGTTCGCCGGCGCGCCCGTGGCCGGGCTCCTGGTCGGCCTGCTGCCCGCCGCCGTCTTCGGCGCCCCGGCCCTGCTGTACGCCGCCGCGGCGGCGCTCCTGCTCGGCATGCGGGGCACGTACCATCCGGCCAGGAACACCACGCAGGCGGACGGGAGGTCGGTGTCAGGGCCGCTGCTGCAGGAGATCCGCGAGGCGCTGCGCTACCTGCTGGCCCATCGGGTGCTGCGCAGCCTGGCGATCACCGCGGGCCTGCTCAATCTCGCCAACTCCGCCTACTTCGCCGTCTTCGTCCTGTGGGCGGTGGGCGACGGCTCGGCGATCGGCCTGCCGCCGGAGGGATACGGCCTGATGATGACGGCCCTCGCCGCCGGCGCGGTGCTCGGCTCGCTGCTGGCCGAGCGCATCGCCCGAGCCTTCGGGGAGTTCCGCGCGCTGACGGCCTGCTGGCTGGCCAGCAGCGTGCTGCTCCTGGCGCCGGTCGTCGCGCCGTCCCCGTGGGCGCTCTACCCGACCGCCGTGCTCTGGGGCGTCTTGGGAGGCGCCGCGAACGTGCTGGTGATCTCCACCCGGCAACGGCTGATCCCGCCGGAGCTGCTCGGCCGGGTCAACTCCGCCTACCGGCTCATCGGCATGGGCGGCATGCCGCTGGGGGCGGCTCTCGGGGGCGTCGTGGCGGAGTTCGCGGGGCTCCCGGCCGTCCTGCTGGGGTCGATCGGCGTGTGTCTGCTCGGTGTCGGACTGGTGCGGCACGCCCTGCGGGATCGAATTTCTAGGCCCTTGACCAGCGACGCCGCACTTCCTGACATAACCAGATCACTGTAGGCACCCTATGGACTGTGTTGAAGTGACATGATTATCCCCGAGTCTGAGGGGATGGTATGCGGAAGATCGGCGGACGGTACCTCCTGCACGAGGAGGCCGGTCGTGGGGGTATGGGAGTCGTCTGGCGTGCGTTCGATCAGCTCCTCCACCGAACAGTGGCGCTCAAGGAGCTGACCTTGGCCGGTGAGGTCGAGATGGTACGCCGCCGGGTGCTGCGTGAGGCCAGGATGGCTGCTGGGCTGACGCATCCCAACATCGTCACGGTCCACGACCTCATGGAGGAGGGCGGCAAGCTCTGGATCGTGATGGAGTACCTCGACGGGCTCTCGTTGCACCAGCTGCTGTCGCAGGTCGGCACGCTCCCGGCGCAGTCGGTCGCGGCCATCGGGCAACACCTGCTCGCCGCGCTGCGCACCGCGCACCAGGCCGGGGTGCTGCACCGCGACGTGAAGCCCGCGAACGTCATGCTGACCGGCGACCGGGTGGTGCTGACCGACTTCGGCATCGCCACGGCCGAGGGCGACATCCGCATGACGACGTCGCGGCGGCTGCGCGGCACACCCGCCTTCATGGCGCCCGAGCGCCTGCACGGCGGCCCGGCCAGCAAGGAGGCCGACATGTGGTCCTTCGGCGCCACGCTCTACAGCGCGGTCGAGGGGCAGCCTCCTTACCCGGGGCAGGACGCGGCCACGGTCCTCGGCATGGCACGCAGCGGGCCCTACCCGCCGCCGCGCCGCGCCGGCGTGATGCGTCCCCTGCTCGAAGGGCTGCTGCACCACGACCCCGTACGCCGGTTCACCCCCGAACAGACGGCGGGGCTCCTGGCGGGCATGCGCGCCAGCGCCTACCAGGCGGCCATCTGACCGCCGGCACCACCTGACGCACCCGCCGACGGAGTGGAGAGTCGGCGGGTGGACCTCACGTGCACGACAGGATGCCGCTGGCGAGGTGCGCTTCGTACGGCCCCGGCATGGGAGTGGCGGGCGCGCCTCGCCCACTGACGGCATGAAGGTGGCGGGGCACGCCTCGCCCACCAACGTTGTGGAGCCGGCGAGCCCGCCTCGCCACCGGGCGGTGTGGAGTCAGGGGGCGCCTCACACCAACGACATGGAGTTGGCGGGCGCGCTTCACCCACCAGCGGGATAGTGCCAGTAGGCACGCCTCGCCCTCGGGCGGTGTGTGGAGTCGGCGGGCGCGCCTCACCCACCCACGACTCGGAGCTGGCGGGCGCGCCTCACCCTTCGGCGGGATGGTGCTGGCGGGCACGACTCGCCCCCGACGGGCTGGAACCGGCGAGCGCGCGCCCTGCCCACCGCCCCACCGGCTTGCCGACTTGCTGCCCCCGTGCCGCTGGGCGGCGCGGGCGTGGCGTCGGTCAGTCCTTCTGCGCGCGGGCGGCGGCTTCGGCGGCGTCCATAGCGGCGGCCTCTTCCGGGGTCGGGGCGGTGCCGCCCAGGTGGGCGGGTTGCCACCACACGCCCGGCGTGATCTCCGGGTACGTCCGCTGCGCCCGGTCCACCAGCGTCGAGATGCGCTCGTGCAGGTCGAGCGTGTGCTTGCTGACGTCCTCGCCGCGCTTGGGGTACATCGGCTCCCCCACGAGGATGGTCAGCGGGATGTGGCGCTGGAGCAGTTTGCGGGGACGGCCCTTGGTCCAGAAGCGCTGGCTGCCCCAGAGGGCCACCGGGATGACCGGCACGTTCGTCGCCTGGGCCATGCGGATGGCGCCGTTCTTGATCTCCTTGACCGTGAACGAGCGGCTGATCGTGGCCTCGGCGAACACGCCGACCACCTCGCCGGCCTTGAGCATGCGCAGCGCGGTCGCGTACGAGCCCGCCCCCGCCCCCCGGTCGACCGGGATGTGGTGCATGCCGCGCATGAGCGGCCCGGAGATCCGGTGCTCGAAGACGTCGTGTTTGGCCATGAAGCGCACCAGCCGCCGGGACGGGTGCGCGGCCCAGCCGGCGAAGATGAAGTCCAGGTAGCTGATGTGGTTGCTCACCAGCACCGCTCCGCCGCTCCGCGGCACGTTCTCGGCCCCCTCCAGGTGGAAGCGGATGTCGAGCGCGCGAAAGAAGGTCCGCGCGGCGGCGATCACCGGCGGGTACACGATCTCAGCCATGTCCAGAAGGTAGCAGCCGGATCAGGCAGGTCGGACGGTCGTCGGGAGACTGACCATGCCCCGGACGTTGCCGTGCGTGGTCCGTTCGATGCCCTCCTCGTGGATCTGGTAGTCGCGTGCGACCGCCTTGGTGAGCTCCTCCAGCGCGATCCGCCCCTCCAGGCGGGCGAGGGCGGCCCCGAGGCAGTAGTGGCGGCCGACGCCGAAGCTGATGGCGCGGGAGGTGTCACGGCCGAGGTCGTAGACGTCGGGGTCGGGGAAAATCTCCTCGTCGCGGTTGGCCGAGCCGATGAGCAGCCACATCTTGGCGTCGGGCGGCACGAGCACGCCGTGCAGCTCGGTGGGTCCGGTGAGACGGCGGGCGGTCACGTGCGCCGGCGTGTCGTAGCGCAGCGACTCCTCCACCCACTGCGGCACGCCGCCGTCGAAGGCGATGTCGCGCTGCCCGGGGTTGCGCCAGGCCCAGTACCAGGCCGCGCAGAGCAGGTGGGTCGTGGTCTCCGAGCCCGCCCCGATCAGCAGGAACAGGAACGCGACGATCTCCTCGTCGGTGAGGTCGCCGTCGGCGACGAGCGCGGAGACGAGGTCGTCGCGCGGCTCGGCGCGGCGCTGGGCGACGATGGAGGCGTAGTAGTCGCCGAGGGTCAGCAGGCTGCGGAGCCCCGATTCGGTCAGGGAGGTGGCGAGGTCGTTCTTGAGCAGGACGCTCTCGGTGCGCCGTACCTTGTGCCGCCGTGACGACGGCACTCCCATCAGCTCGGAGATCACGTCGAGCGGCAGCTTCGCGGCGAGGTCGGCGGCGAAGTCGAACGTGCCCTTCGCCAGCCCTTCCTCGATGTAGGCGCGGGCGATCTCGCGGATCATGGGTTCGAGCGCGGCGATCCGGCGGGGCGTGAACGCCCGGGACACGACGGCCCGCATCCGGGTGTGGTCGGGCGGGTCCATGGCCACGAACGACAGGTACGCCCGCGCCTGAGGCGTCCAGGCTCCGGGGTCGATCATGGGGCCGTGGTCACTGGAGTAGCGCGCGCTGTCCACGAGCGCGGGCGCCACGTCGGCGTGCCGCGACAGGGCCCAGAAGCCGAGCTCCGGGTTGTGGTAGAGCGGGGCCTCGCGGCGTAAACGGGCGTAGACGGGGTACGGATCGTCGTTGATCGACGGGTCGTAGGGGTTGTAGCTGACATCCACCCCGTCCACGCTACGACGCCCGCGCCTCGCTGGGAACGGGGCAGATCCGACGATCCGCTCGGGGGTCGGGCGGAGGCGGCCCTTGTAGGCTCGCCTCACGTGCCGACAGTGGGAGATCGGATGAAAAAGCTCATCAACTCGGCGAACTCCGTCGTCGCGGACGCGCTCAACGGCATGGCCGCAGCCCATCCGTCACTGCGGGTGCGTGACCAGGTGGTCTACCGCGCCGAGGGGCCGCGCCAGGGCAAGGTCGGCCTGGTCTCGGGCGGCGGCTCGGGGCACGAGCCGCTGCACGCCGGGTTCGTCGGGTACGGCATGCTCGACGCGGCCTGCCCCGGCGAGGTCTTCACCTCGCCGGTCCCCGACCAGATCATCGACGCCACGAAGGCCGTGGACGGCGGCGCGGGCGTGCTGCACATCGTCAAGAACTACACCGGCGACGTGCTCAACTTCGAGATGGCCGCCGAGCTGACCGAGGGCGTCGAGGTGGCGAGCGTCCTGGTGAACGACGACGTGGCCGTACAGGACTCCCTCTACACGGCCGGCCGCCGGGGCACCGGCGCCACTCTGTTCGTGGAGAAGATCGCCGGGGCGCTGGCGGAGGAGGGCGCGCCGCTGGCCGAGGTGGCGGCGGTGGCGCGCGAGGTGGACGAGCGCAGCCGCTCGTTCGGCATCGCGCTCACCTCGTGTACGACGCCGCACGCCGGCAAGCCGACCTTCGACCTGCCGGACGACCAGGTGGAGCTGGGCATCGGCATCCACGGCGAGCCGGGGCGGGCCCGTGCGCCCATGGTGTCGGCGCGCGAGCTGGCCGGGGTGGCGATGGAGGCGGTCCACGGGGATCTGCCGCTGAGCGGCGACCTGCTGGTCATGGTGAACGGCATGGGCGGGACGCCGCTGATGGAGCTGTACGTGGTGTTCGCCGAGGTGGAGTCGTTCGTCAAGGGGAAGGGCGCGCGGGTGGCGCGGTCGCTGGTCGGCAATTACGTGACAAGTCTGGATATGCAGGGGTTTTCCGTCACGGTCTGCCGGCTCGACGACACGCTGACCCGCCTGTGGGACGCCCCGGTCGAGACGCCGGCGCTGCGCTGGGGGCGCTGATGTCCACTCCGGGCAACGGCGACGGCAACGGCGAGGGCGAGGGCAATGCGGGCGCCGGCGGCACGAGCGCGCGGGACGCGGGCACCGGCGAGGCGGGCGGCAGGCCGATGGACGCGGGGTTCTTCGTGGCGTGGTTCGAGGAGGCGGCCGGGCTGGTCCGGCGCGACCGCGACCGGCTGACCGAGCTGGACGCCGCCATCGGCGACGCCGACCACGGCACGAACCTCGACCGCGGGCTCACCGAGGTCGTCCAGGCCCTCGCCGGCGCGCCGCCCGAGTCGCCGGGGCAGGTGCTCTCCCTGGCCGGGGCGACGCTGATCAGGAAGGTGGGCGGCGCTTCGGGCCCGCTGTACGGCTCGGTGTTCCGGCAGATGGGACGCAGCATCGCCGAGCCGGTGACGCTGGCGGGGTTCGCGGCGGCGTTCGAGGAGGGCGTGGTGGCGCTGGAACGCCTCGGCAAGGCCGCGCTCGGCGACAAGACGATGGTGGACGCGCTGGTCCCCGCCTCGCGGGCGCTGGCACTGGCGCTGCGGGACGGCGTGGGGAGCCCGGAGGCGTTCGAGCTGGCGGCGCGGGCCGCCGCCGAGGGCGCGGCGGGCACGATCCCGCTGCAGGCGCGCAAGGGCCGGGCCAGCTACCTCGGCGAGCGCAGCGTCGGGCACGAGGACCCGGGGGCGGCGTCGTCGGCGCTGTTCATGGCGGCCCTGGCCACGGTGGCCGCGGGGGCGGCGTGATGGTGGGCGTGGTGGTGGTGTCGCACAGCGCGGGGCTGGCGCGCGAGGTCGTGGCCCTGGTACGCGGCATCGCCGGCGAGGAGGTGCCCGTGGCGGCGGCCGGGGGCACCGAGGACGGCGGGCTCGGCACCAGCCTGGACCTCGTCGAGGCCGCCGTACGCGAGGTGGACCAGGGCGACGGCGTGCTGCTGGTGCCCGACCTCGGCAGCTCGGTGCTGACCGCCCGGCTGCTGGAGGAGCCGGGCCGGATCGTGGTGGCGGACGTGCCGTTCGTGGAGGGCGCGGTCGCGGCGGCGGTGATGGCGGGCACCGGCATGCCGCTGTCCGACGTCCTGGCCGCCGCCGACGAGGCCCGGACCGTCCGCAAGCTCTGACGACACGCTCCTACGGCGACGGCGGGGGGCGGGGTCAGTGGCCCTTGAACGCCTCCTCCAGCCACCACGACCCCCGGTCGCGAGTCACCTTGGCATGGACGAGCAGCGGCCGGTCGCGCGGCCCCTTGAGCCACTCCGCCACGCCGCCCAGATCGGCCTCCCGCGTGACGGTCACGGCGGCGAAGCCGTACCCGCGGGCGATGGCGGCCAGGTCGGCGGGCGGGAAGGTGACGGTGTCCAGCGGGTGCCCGTGCGGACCGAAGTGGTGGACCTCGGCGCCGTACGCCTCGTCGTCGTAGACCACGACCACCATCGGCAGGCCCAGCCGGACGACGGTCTCCAGCTCGGCGGCGCCCATGAGCGCGCCGCCGTCGCCGAGCGCGGCCACCGGCAGCCGGTCGGGGCGGGCCACGGCCGCGCCGATCGCGGTGGCCAGGCCGAGTCCGATCGACTGGAACGCCTGGGTGAAGCAGAACCCGTTCTCGTCGGGGACGTCGAGGAACATCGACGGGTACCCCATGAAGTTGCCGCTGTCGACGGCGACGACGCGCTCGGCGGGGAGGAGGTCGTCCAGGCCGATGGTGAGCGTGCGGGGGTCGATGCGTCCGCCGTCGCCCTGGTCCTCGTACGGGACCGCCCGCCACCGGCCCTCGGCCCGGATTCGGCCCTCGACGGCGGCCGAGCGGTAGCCCGCCGCGGCCGGGACGAGGCCGGTCAGCGCCGTGGCGACCGCGGCCACGTCGCCCGTGACGCCGAGGTCGACGGGCACGTGGACGCCGATCGCGGCGGGGTCGAGGTCCACCTGGACGACCTGGCCGTCGGCGGGGACGAGGGAGCCGTGCCGGGTGGTCCACATGTTGAGCGCGCAGCCCCAGCCGACGACGAGGTCGGCTCCCGCGATCAGCTCGGCGGTCAGCGGGGTGGCGAAGCCGCCGGACACGTCCAGGTCCCACGGGCTGCCCCGGAACAGGCCGCGGGCGACGGCCGAGGTGGCGAGGAGGGCGCCCGTCCGGTCGGCGAGCGCCTCCAGCTCGCGCCGCGCGTGCCGGGCGCCCCGCCCGGCGATGAACACCGGGCGCGACGCCCCGGCCAGCACGCGGGCGAGCGCGTCCACCTCGGCCGCGAGCGGCAGATCCCCCTCGCCTCCGTCTGGAGCGGGCCAGCCGGCGGCGACCGGCGCGGCCGCCCCGGCTCCGCCGGCGGCGGACCCCGCCGCCGACTCGGATCCGGCGGCCCACTGCGAGGCCGGGCCGGACCCCGCCGCTGACTCGGCTCCGCCGGCCCGCCCCGAGGCCGGGCCGGATCCCGCCGCCGACTCGGACCCGGCCCGTCGCGAGGCCGGGCCGGATCCAGGGGTGGCGGGGCAGGGCTGGGACTGGACGTCGAGAGGCAGGCTCAGCAGGACCGTGCGGCGCTGCTCGACCGCGATCCGGTACGCCTCCTCCGCCCGCCCCCACGCCTCCTCCCCCGACGTGACCCGCATCGCCACCGCGCCGACGGCCGCCACCAGCGCGTCCTGGTCGATGTGGAAGTTGGAGCGGCGGTCGGTGGCCTCGCCGGCGAGGACCACGAGCGGCGTGCGGCTCTTGGCCGCCTCGGCGATGCCGGTCACCGCGTTGGTGAGGCCGGGCCCCTGGTGCACGGACAGGACGCCGGCCCGCCCGCTCATCCGCGCGTAGGCGTCGGCCATGGTCGCCGCGCCGCCCTCGTGGCGGGCCGCGACGAACCGCGCCCCCGCCGCGACCAGCGCGTTGGTGACGTGGAAGTTGCCGCTGCCGACCACGCCGAAGACGGCCTCGACGCCGCACGCGGCGAGGGCGCGGCCGACCGCCTCGGCGACGTTCACCGTTCGACCAGGGCGAGGACGCGGACGGGGCTGCCGGAGCCGCCGAGGATGGGCAGCGGCGGGGCGACCACCACGGCGCCGGTCACCGGCAGGCGGTCGAGGTTGCGGAGCTGGGTGAGGCCGTACTTGCCGGCGCCGAGGAGGAAGGCGTGGCAGGGGAAGGGCGGGTCGAAGGAGTGGGCGGCGCCGGCGTCGGTGCCGACGGTCTCGACGCCGAGGCCGAGGATCGGGGTCTCGGCGGCCAGCCAGGCGGCGCACTCGGCGGAGATGCCGGGCGTGTGGGAGCCGGTCTCGTCCGCGTTGTGGAAGGCGGCCTGGTCGCTCGCGCGGGCGTCCCAGCCGGTGCGGTAGAGCAGCCAGCCGCCCTCGGGAAGCGGCCCGTTGGCGCGTTCCCATTCCTTGACGTGGTCGATCTGGAGGAGGAAGTCGGGGTCCTTGGCGGCTTCGTCGGCCATGTCGAGCACGACGGCGGGGGCGACCAGCCGGGCGGCGGGCACCTGGGAGACGTCCTCGCCGTCGCGGCCGGTGGCCCAGTGGACGGGCGCGTCGAAGTGCGTGCCGGTGTGCTCACCTGTGTGGATGTCGTTCCAGTACCAGGCGGGGCCGCGGTCGTCGTAGCGGCTGATCTCCTCCAGCCGGAACGGGATCGTGTTGCCGAACGGCTCGGGGAGCTGGAGGATCGGCGTCTCGGCCGAGAGCGGCGCGGTGAGGTCGATCACCTCGATGGCGCCGTTGCGCACGCTGTCCATGAAGCTTTTCAAGACCGACATGTCATCCTCCTCGATGTGGCTGAGCGCATCCTCCTACGCCCGCCGCACCGCCGCAAACACCCCGCGACCCGGAACCCGCGGGGGCTCAGCCCTTCAGCCCGCTGAAGCTCATCGTGGCCACGAAGTGCCGCTGGGCCAGGACGAACGCGGCCACGAGCGGCAGCACGGCGACCACGTTCCCCGCCATGAGCGCCGACCACTCGGTGTGCCGGGCGCCGGCGAAGGTGGCCAGGCCGAGCTGCAGCGTGTAGTGCTCCTCGGAGGAGATGGCGATGAGCGGCCAGATGAGGTCGTTCCACGAGCCGAGCAGCGTGAAGACGACGAGCGTGGCCAGCGCGGGCCGGGCGAGCGGCAGCACCACGCGGACGAACACGCCGACCCGGCCGCACCCGTCGATGGTGGCGGCCTCCTCCAGCTCGCGCGGCAGCGACAGGAAGAACTGCCGCATGAGGAAGACGCCGAACGCCGAGGCCAGCCAGGGCACGATGGCCGCGCCGAGGGTGTCGATGAGGCCGAGGTTCTTGAACAGCAGGAACGTCGGGATCATCAGCACCTGCGTGGGCACCATGATGGTGGCCATGAGCGCGGCGAAGGCGACCCCGCGGCCACGGAAGCGCAGCCGGGCGAAGCCGTAGCCGGCCAGCGAGCACAGCACGACGTGCCCGAGCACGGCCGCGACGGCCACGATCACCGTGTTGACCAGCCAGCGCGGGTAGTCGTCCTCGGTGAGGATGCGTTCGAAGCCGGCCAGGGTGGGGTGCTCGGGCCACAGCTTGGGCGGGTAGCTGTTGATGTCGGTGTCCGGCATGAACGCGGTCAGCACCATCCACACCAGCGGCGCCACGAACAGCAGCGCGGCCGGCATGAGCACGAGGTGGGCCAGGTGCCGGGGCTTGAGGTGCTTCATCGCGCGCTCCTCCACAGGACGGCGCCCGACACGGCGAGCGTGACGAGGAACAGGACGTAGGCGATGGCGGTGCCGTAGCCGGAGTGGAAGAGCTGGAACGCCTGCCGGTAGAGGTAGAACACGACGGTGGTCGTGGAGTCGAGCGGCTGGCCCTTGGTGGTGGTGTAGACGAGGTCGAACAGCTGCAGCGCGGTGATCGTCTGCCAGATGACCAGGAAGACGGTGGCGGGCCTGAGCTGCGGCAGGATGACGTGGCGCAGCACGTGCCGGCCGCTGCCGCCGTCCACGCGGGCGGCTTCCACCAGCTCGCGCGGGATGTCCTGGAGCGCGGCGAGGTAGACGACGGCCGGCATGCCGACGCCGCCCCAGACGGAGATGAGGACCAGCGTGAGCATCGCCTGGTCGGGGTCCTGGAGGAAGCCCATCGCGGGCAGGCCGACGGCCTTGAGCGCGGCGTTGACGATGCCGAAGTCGGGGTCGAAGACGAAGTTGGCGAGGATGCCGGTGGCGGCGGCCGAGACGACGTACGGGACGAAGAAGCAGGTGCGGTAGAAGCCGATGAGGCGGATGCGCAGGTTGAGCGCGAGCGCCAGCACGAGCCCGAGCGCGACCGAGCCGGGCACGAACAGGACGGTGTAGAGGAGGGTGTGCCCGGTGGCCGCGGCCAGCTCGGCGTCCCCCATCAGGTCGGCGTAGTTGCGCAGGCCCACGTAGGTGCCGCCGGTGAGCAGGTCGCCGTCCTGGAGCGACAGCAGCAGCGCCCACACGGCGGGGAAGAGGCTGAGCCCGACGATCACGAGCGTGGCGGGCAGGACGAAGCCCCACCCGGTGAGGTGGGGCAGCCACCGGGCGCGCCGCGCCGCCCGGTGGGCTGCCACCTCCGCCGTGACGACGGTCATCGCCGGGGTCATCGCGAGCGCTCCAGCACCCGGTCCCCTTCGGCGGCGGCCTTGGCGAGGGCCTCCTGCGCGGGCGTGCCGCCGACCAGGGCCTGCGCGATGGCGTTGCCGACCTTCTCGGAGAACTCCGGGTACGACGCGAGCTGCGGCCGCGCCTTCTCGGCGTTGTCGAGGTTGGCGGTGAAGACGTCGATGCCGGGGAAGTCCTCGGTGAACTTCCGGTACGCGGGCAGCTCCGTGGTGGCCTTGCGCACCGGCAGGTTGCCGAGGGCGAGCGTCCACCGGGCGTCCTGCTCGGGGCGGGTGAGCCAGGTGAGGAAGTCGGTGGCGGCCTTGGTCCGGCGCGCGCCGTTGTCGAAGACGACCCAGTTGTCCGGGCCGGCGATGGTCTGGTGGTCGCCGTTCGTGCCGGGAAGGATCTGGACCCCGTAGTCGATCTTGTGGTCGATGATGTCGAACAGCGCCCACGGTCCCGCGATGACCATGCCGACCTTGCCGCTCTGGAACAGCGGCAGGAACTTCTCGCCGTTCTGGTCGAGGTAGACCGACTTGTCCTGGCGGGCCATGGCGCTCCACAGGTCGAGCGCCGCGACGGCCTGCGGGGTGTTGAAGGCGGACTTCCTGCCGTCGGGGCTGAGGATCTCGCCGCCCTGCTGCCACAGGTGCGGCCAGAAGCGCCAGACAGTGTCCTCGTTGCCGGTGACGGGGTAGGCGGTGCCGTAGACGCCGCCGCCGGTCAGCTTCTTCGCCGCGGCGCGGAAGTCGTCCCAGGTCCAGTCCTTCTCGGGGTACGCCACGCCGGCCGCGTCGAACAGCTTCTTGTTGTAGATGACGGCGAGGTTGTCCACGATGGCGGGGATGCCGACGACCTTGCCGTCCACCTCGGAGACGGCCCGCTCGGACGGCCAGAAGTCGTCCCAGCCGAAGCCGGGCGCGTTCACGGTGGCGGTCAGGTCGTGGACCTTGGGGGTCTTGGCGAGGACCGGCGACCACGTGCCGTACATGTAGACGATGTCGGGCGCCTTGCCGCCGGCCAGGACCGCCTGCACCTTCTGCAGCATCTCGTCCACGTTGGTGGTGCCGACCGCCGGGACGATCTTGACGTCCGGGTGGGCCTTGCCGTACTCGGCGGCCAGTTCCTCGATGACCTTGGCCTGGCTCTCGACCTGGCCGTGCCACCAGGTGATCTCGATGCGGCCGCTCTCCTGCTCGGCGCCGCCCCCGCCACAGGCCGTGAGCAGCCCGGCGGCGAGCACGAGGACGGCCGCGCCCGCGCGCGCCCTCATCGCAGGGACTCCGGCAGGAGGCCGGCGTGGGCGGCGAGCAGGTCGTCGCAGAGCGCGTCGATCTGGCCGGCGGTGAGGGAGGCGGCGGTGTTGGGGTCGGCCATCATGGCGTGCCGCACGTGGTCGCGGCGGCCCTCGACGGCGGCACGCACGGTCAGCTCGTTGACGTTGACGTAGGCGCGGTTGAGCGCGGCGCACTGCGGCGGCAGGTCGCCGACGGCCATCGGGCGGACGCCGAGCGCGTCCACGGTGCACGGCACCTCGACCACGGCGCCGGACGGCAGGTTGCCGATCAGGCCGGTGTTGGGGACGTTGCCGTAGACGACGCGGGGCGCGCCGGTGACGATGCTGTGGATGATCTGCGGGGCGTATTCCATCGTGCCCTCCACGGTGATCGGCCGGCCCGCGCGGAGCGCGTCGCGGGTGGCCTCGTACTGGCGGACGTTCTCCTCGCTGATGGCGAGGTAGGCGTCCACGGGGATGCGCAGGCGCTCGATCTCGTCCTCGTGGTGCAGGTACCAGGGGACGTACTCGGAGGAGTGCTCGCTGGTCTCCGTCGGGTAGAAGCCGAGCCTGCGGTACATGTCCACGCGCACCCGGCGGGCCAGCTCGGGGTCGCGCGCGACGGCCTCGTCCAGGCGGGGGTAGAGGCTCTCGCCGCGGTGCTCGAAACGCAGCATCCACGACTGGTGGTTGACCCCTGCCGCCAGGTACGACACCTCCTCGTACGGCACCCCGACGAGCTCGGACAGGTCGTGGGCGGTCCAGTAGATCGAATGACAGAGCCCGACCACGTTGCGGACGGGCGTGGCGGCGGCCAGGTACCAGACGTTCATGGCCATGGGGTTGGTGTAGTTGAGCAGCCAGGCGTCCGGGCAGACCTCGGCCATGGTCCGGCCGATGAGGTCCAGGGCGGGGAACGTCCGCAGCGCGCGGAAGATCCCGCCCACGCCGATGGTGTCGGCGATCGTCTGGCGCAGCCCGTAGCGGGCCGGCAGCTCGAAGTCGACGCGGGTGGCGTCGATCATGCCGACCTGGATCATGTTGATCGCGAAGTCGGCGCCCTCCAGCGCGCGGCGCAGGTCGAGGCTGGAGGAGATCGTGACGGGGCGGCCGGCGGCGATGACCCGGGCGGCGGCCTCGGCGGTCTCCAGGCGTTCGGGGTGGATGTCGTGCAGTGCCACCTCGAACTCCCCGAGTCCGGGGAGGACGACCAGGTCGGCCAGGAGGCCCTGGGTGAACTCGACGCTGCCGGCGCCGATGAAGGCGATTTTCACAGTTCCTTCCAGGTGGGCTGGGCGGCGGTGCCGCCGGCGGCCCGGGTCGAGAGGGATCCGCAGGTCACCGCCACGCGCAGGCATTCGCGCAGGTCCAGCCCGCGCAGCCGGGCGGCGATGAGGCCCGCGTTGAAGCTGTCGCCGGCTCCCACGGTGTCCACCGGCTCCATGGGGACGGCGGGGACGCGGACGGTCCGGCCCGCCTCCCAGGCGAGCGCGCCCTCGGCGCCGTCCTTGACGGCGACGAGCGGGCCGAGCGCGCCCAGCCGGGCGGCGGCCTCCTCGACGGACGGGGGCTGCTCGGCGGACGGCGGGTGCGGGTGCGGGGTGGCGAGGCGGGTGGCGATCGCGACGGCCTCGGCGGCGTTGGGGAGGAAGACGTCCACCTCCGGGAGCACGCCGGCCAGGCCGTCCCACGTGCCCGCGGGGTCGTCGTTGGTGTCGAGCGACGTGCTCGCGCCGCTCGCGCGCTCCTCCGCCAGGAGGCCGGGCAGACCGGCCGCCAGCGCCGGTTGCAGGAAATAGGAGGACACGTGCACGTGGCGGGCGAGGCCGCGCGGCACGTCGTCCGCGGTCAGGTCGGGCAGGCAGCCGGGCGAGGTGAGGATCGCCCGGTCGTGGCCGTCGGCGAGCACCACGGTCATGGCCGTCGGCGTGGGGCCGACGACGCAGTGCGTGACGTCGACGCCGCGCGCGGACAGGGCGTCGAGGACGAACCGCCCGGCGGCGTCGTCTCCTACCCGTCCCGCGAACGCCACCCGCAGGCCGAGGCGGGCGGCCCCGCACGCGGTGATCGCCCCGGAGCCGCCGAGCACGAGGTCGCCGCCGGAGACGAGTTGCTCGCGCTGGCCGTAGGCGAGCCGCCTGGGCGCGCCGGAGAGCACCACGTCGGGGTTGGCGTCGCCGATGACCAGCAGGTCGAACGCGGGTGCCGGAGCAGATGGGTCGGATGGGGAGGGGCGCATGTCACTCCTCGCGAACGTACGGTTCGGGACAAGTGGCGCTGCGCGCTGTTCCGCACTCTCCGATCCGCGCCCGTGCCGGGGGCGCCGGAGTGGCGTGGCCCATAACCGTAGGACGTCACGCCAGCACGCTCGACCGTGCCTCCCTCCTGGTTGCCGATAGAATTGCGCGTTCTTGCTCTTTTGTCCAGAGTTTGGCGCACCAAATAATCATGCGCGGGTCCATTCCGCGCAGCCGCCGGTCGAGAACGCCTTGTCGGTCGGCTCGATGGTGACGGTGACGGGGCCGGTCGGCATGCCCGAGGTGATGACGTCGTCGAGGCTGGCGGCGGTGCTGCGCATCCTGGCCCAGAAGCACATGGAGAAGCCGGACGTCGGGCCGGTGGTGCGGTAGGTGCCGGGCTGGATGTCCGTGCCGACCACGAGGGTGCGGAGGGAGGCCGGGTTCACGCCGGTCCCGGCGGACGCGCCGCCGCTCGGCACGACGCCAGGCCCAGGGGTGGTCGACCCGGTGGTGGGCCCAGTGGTCGACCCGGTGGTGGGCCCGGTGGGCTGGGTGGCGAGCGGGTCGGCGGCGGGGGTCTCAGAGGTGGAGGGGGGATCGGTGCCCTCGACGGTCACCGTGACGGCCGGCTCGGGCTCGGCGTCCGCGTCGCCGTCGGTGCCGGCCGCGCCGAAGCCCACGAAGACGCCCAGCAGGAAGCCCAGCAGCGCGGCGAGCCCGGACACCAGCAGGATGATCGGCGGGCTGCTGGTCGCGCGCGGGTAGTCGGGTAAGTATCCGGGGGGAGGCGGCGGCCCGTACGTCACGGGTCCCAGCGTCCCACCCCTGTCAACGGTGCAGGTAGTCGACGAGCGACGCCTTCTCCGTCTCCAGCTCCTCGATGGCGCTCTTGACCACGTCGCCGATGCTGACGATGCCGGCCAGGCGGCCGTTCTCGACGACCGGCATGTGACGGAAGCGCTGCTCGGTCATGATCTGCCGCAGCGCCTCGACGTTCTCACCGGGCCCGACGGTCTGCACGTCGGTGGTCATGATGGCGGAGACCGGCTCCTCCAGCACGCCCGCGCCGCGCTCGTTCAGATGGCGGACCACGTCACGCTCGGAGGCGATGCCCTCGATGGTGAAGCCGTCGGTGGAGACCACCACCGCTCCGATGTTGTGCGCGGCGAGCTGCGCGAGCAGCGCCCGGACGGACGCCGTCGGCGGCACGGTCGTCACCCGGCTGCCTTTGACGCGCAGGATCGTCCCGATGAGCATGTGGCATCACCTCTGCCTCGGTGTTCCTTCTCCTGCCCCAAGGCAAACAAGCCGGTGGGGAGCCCGTCAACCCGTCCCGTAGGCTGCTTGCCGGACCCGCTCCATTACCTGTACCGATTCATCACTTGACCAGGGACACAGTGAGATGACCGAGCCGCTGAACATCGGAAGCCATGACCTGCCCGTCACCGACGAACTTGCCGCCTTCATGCGGACGGGCTGGGCGGACACCCGGCGCACCGACGTGACGGCGCTGCCGATCGCGCCCTGGGCGGCCAAGCGCCGCGCCGCGCTCGCCTCCCGCTTCCCCGGCGAGCGGCTGGTGATCCCGGCGGGCACGCTCAAGGTGCGCAGCAACGACGCCGACTTCCGGTTCCGTCCGCACAGCGCGTACGCGTACCTGACCGGCGCCGGCGAGCCCGACGACGTGCTGGTGATCGAGCCGTCCGGCGAGAGCGTGCTCTACCTGCGTCCCCGCTCGCCGCGCGCCGAGGGCCAGGAGTTCTACCGCGACCGCCGCTACGGCGAGTTCTGGGCCGGCCGCCGCCCCGACCTGGCCGAGGCCGCCGAGCTTTACCAGGTGGAGTGCGCCCACATCCGCGACCTCGACCTCGGCCGCGACCTCGACCGGCCGGCCCGGGTGCTGCGCGGCGTTGACCCGTCGGTGGACGCCCGCGCGCCGCGCGGCGGCGGCGACGCCGAGCTGGAGACGTTCCTGTCGGAGATGCGGCTGGTCAAGGACGAGTGGGAGCTCGGCGAGCTGCAGCACGCCGTGGACGCGACCGCGCGCGGCTTCGAGGACGTCGTGCGCGCCCTGCCCCAGGCGCTGGCCCACCCGCGCGGCGAGCGTTACCTGGAGGGCGTGTTCGGGCTGCGGGCCCGCCTCGAGGGCAACGCGATCGGCTACGAGAGCATCGTCGCCTCCGGCGCGCACGCCTGCGTGCTGCACTGGATCCGCAACGACGGCCGGCTCGACAGGAACGACCTGCTGCTGCTGGACGCGGGCGTCGAGAGCGACACCCTCTACACGGCCGACGTGACCCGCACCTTCCCCCTGTCCGGGCGCTTCACGCCGGCGCAGCGGCAGGCGTACGAGCTGGTGTACGAGGCCCAGAGCGCGGCCATCGCCACGCTGCGTCCCGGCGCCCGTTTCCGCGAGTTCCACCTCGCGGCCATGCGGGTGATCACCGAAGGGCTGCGCGACTGGGGCCTGCTGAAGGGCTCGACCGACGAGCTGATGGAGACCGGGCTCTACCGCCGCTACACGTTGTGCAGCAGCGGTCACATGCTCGGCCTGGACGTGCACGACTGCGCCCGCGCCCGCAGCGAGGTCTACCTGGACGGCGTCCTGGAGGAGGGCCACGTGCTGACCGTCGAGCCGGGCCTGTACTTCCAGCCGGACGACCTGACGCTGCCCGAGGAGCTGCGCGGCATGGGCATCCGCATCGAGGACGACCTCACCGTCACCGCCGACGGGGCCGCGCTCATGTCGGCCGCGCTCCCCCGCCACCCCGACGAGATCGAGTCGTGGATGAGCGCCCTGGCGTAACGAAGCGGCCACGTTTCCGCCGGGGCTGACAAGGCACGGCCGGCGCCTCATCGCTTTCCCGCAAATTCTGAACGAAGCGTCGACTACTGGACAACCCGTCAGTAGGGTGACTGATCCGTAGGCGGCGGAGGTGGTCAGCGCATGGCCGTGCCCGGATTCGTGGGGCGCAAGGCCCGCTCGATGCTCGGGCAGGTCGGCGATCTGTTCGTCATCGCCCTGGAGGGCCTGCGGCGCAGCTGGGACGTCAAGAGCTGGTGGTGGGAGTTCGTCGACCAGTGCTGGTTCCTCGCCCGCGTCACCAGCGTCCCGGTGCTGCTGGTCTCCCTGCCGCTCGGCGCGACCGTGGCCCTCCAGGTGGGCGAGCTGGCCTGGCAGCTCGGCGCCGGCTCGGCCACCGGGAGCGCGGTGTTCGTCGGCCTCATCCGCGAGGTGGCGCCGCTGGCCAGCGCGCTGCTGATCGCCGGGGCCGGCGGCAGCGCCATGACCTCCGACATCGGCGCCCGGCACATCCGCGACGAGCTGTCGGCCATGGAGGTCATGTCCGTCAACCCGATCCACCGCCTGGTCACGCCGCGCATGTGGGCGGCCAGCACGATCGCGGTGTGCCTGTGCCCGCTGGTCATCCTGGCGGGCGCGAGCGGCGGCTACTTCTTCAACGTGGTGGTGCAGGGCGTCACGCCCGGCGCGTACTTCGACGGGGCGCTGTCCCTGGTGGTCTCCTCCGACCTGTACGTCACGCTGTTCAAGGCGTGGATCTTCGGCTTCATCGCCGCCGCCGTCGCCTGCTACAAGGGCATGACCTGCGCGACCAGCCCGGTCGGCGTGGGGCGGGCGGTCAACCAGGCGACCGTGGTCACGTTCATGCTGGTGTTCGCGTTCAACTACGTGATCTCCGCGGTCTACTTCCTCGCCTATCCCCCGAGGTCCCTGTGATGGTGTCGCGGACCGCGGGTCTGCGGCTCGCCCACCGGGGGCGGGATCTCGCCGAACGGTTCGCCGGGCTGGCGGACTGGCCGCTGTTCGTGGGGAAGGTGCTCTTCTACTGCGTGCGCGACGTCGTCCTGCGGCTGCGTTACGTCAAGGTCGTCATCCGGCAGGTCAGCGACGTCGTGGTGGGGGTCGGGGCGACCGTCATCGGCGGCGGCATGGTGTTCGTGGTGTTCACCATGGCGTTCGTCGTGGGCGCGACCGTCGGCCTGCAGGGCTACCAGGGGCTGCAGGCCATCGGCGCGGAGTCGTTCATGGGGCTGGTCGGCAGCTTCGCGAACGTCCGCGAGATCACCCCGATCATCGCGGCGACGGCGCTCGCGGCGCAGGTCGGCTCGTCGTTCACGGCCGAGCTCGGCGCGATGCGGATCTCGGAGGAGATCGACGCGCTGGAGGTGATGGGCATCAACGCCTTCACCTATCTCATCTGCACCCGCGTGGTGGCGGCGTTGCTGGCGCTCGTGCCGATCTATCTGATCGCGTTGTTCGCCAGCTTCTTCGCCACCCGGCTCATGTGCACGGCGCTGTTCGGGCTGGCGCCCGGCGTCTACGACTACTACTTCTATCTGTACCTGCCGGTCAGCGACATCCTGTTCAGCGTCGCCAAGGTCGGCGTGTTCGCCTTCGCGGTCATCGTGATCCACTGCTACCACGGCTACCACGCCACGGGCGGGCCGGTGGGCGTGGGGGTGGCGGCGGGCCGTGCCATCCGCCAGTCGATCGTCACGATCGTGCTGCTCAACCTGCTGCTGTCGTACCTGTTCTGGGGTGGCGGCGGCAACATACCGCTGACGGGGTGAGCCGGTGGCCCGATTCGAACTTCCCCTCGCCGCCCGGGTGGGCATCGCCTTCGCCGTGCTCGCCGTGCTGGCCGCGACGGGGGTCGTCGTGGTGCGCACGGCCACCGAGGCGGCCGGGACGCGGATCGACGCGGTGTTCGCCCGCGCCGGGCAGGGCCTGGACACCAACTCGCCGGTCAAGATCCGCGGCATCACGGTGGGCGACGTGACCGGCGTCTCCCTCGACGCCAAGGGCCGCGCCGTGGTCACCATGCACGTGCGGCCGGAGGTGCGGGTGCCGGCCTCCGCGTCCGCCTCCGTCGAGCCCAGCTCGGTGTTCGGCCCCAAGTACGTCGCCCTCGTCCCCGGCCCTGACGAGGCCACCGGCCCCTTCCTCGCCTCCGGCGCGGTCATCACGAACACCACGGGACCGCTCGACCTGTCCGACACGCTCGGCGCCGCCTACCGCGGCCTCGACGCGATCGACCCGCGCGAGGTCACCGTCATCGTCCACACCCTGGCCCGCGGCCTGGACGGCGAGGGCGGCAACCTGCGCGAGCTGATCGGCGACGCCGGCACCCTCGTCGGCGTGGCCCACCGCCGGCGCGACCTCGCCCGGCGGTTCCTGCGCGACACCGCCGCGCTCGGCACGGCCCTGTCGGACAAGGGCGACGAGCTGGTCTCGATCTCCTCCGACGTCAACGTCATCACCCCCGACCTGCTGAGACGCGCCGACAAGGTACGCGCCCTGCTGCAGGAGACGACCTCGATCGCCGAGCAGGGCGCGCACGGCCTGCGCGCGCACCGCCAGGACCTGCGGGCCGGGGTGCACTCCGCCGAGCGGGTGGCCGCGCTCATCTACGCCCAGCTCGGCCTGGCCGGCGACGGCGTACGCGGGCTCAACCGGCTGCTCGACCTGCTCAACGAGCTCGTCGAGGCCCCCGGCCCTGGCGGCAGGAACCAGCTCCAGGTGGAGGCGTTCGTGGAGACCGACGTCTGCGAGCTGTTCGTCGGCGCCTGCGGCCCGACCGACGGGAGGCGCTGAGATGGGCGTCTCCGCCGAACGGGCCCGCCGCCGCTGGACGTTCCTGCGCTTCGCGCTGTTCCTCGGGCTGACCGTGACGCTGATCGTGGTGATCGGCGTGCAGATCGCCCGGGTCGGCGGCGGTGGCGGCTACCGCGTCGTGGCCGCGTTCGACGACGTGTCCGGGCTGGCCGAGGGCGACCAGGTGAAGATCGCCGGCGCGCCGGTGGGCCGGGTCGAGGACATCAGGGTCGTGGACGGCCGCGCCGAGGTCACGATGGAGGTGCAGGACGCGGTCAGGGTGCCTGCCGACACCGAGGCGGCGATCCGCTGGCGCAACGCGATCGGCCAGCGCGTGGTCTACCTGCTGCCCGGCACCGCGCCCGGCCGGCTGCCGCCCGGCGGCCGGATCGCGCGCACCTCGTCCGTCGTGGACGTCGGGCAGCTCGTCAGCGATCTCGGCCCGCTGACCCGCAGCCTCGACGCCGACCAGATCAACCAGCTCCTGACCGCCGCCGCGGCCGCGCTCAAGGGCAACGAGCGCAACCTCCCGCGGCTGCTGGACAACGTGGACGCCATCACCACCACGGTCGCCGAACGCCGGCGGACGATCGAGGGCCTGCTCAAGGACTACGCGACCGTCAGCGACGTGGTCGCCCGCCGGGACGTGCAGATCGAGCGGCTCGTCGACAACCTCGTCACGCTGACCGAGGCGTTCGCCGCCAACCGCAGGCTCGTGGACGACTCGCTGGTGGAGCTGTCGGCCACCGTGCACACCGCCGACCAGGTGCTCGGCAGGAACGCCGGGGAGCTGGGCGCGTTCGTGGACAACCTCCAGGGGCTGACCGGCGGCGTCCGGCGGCACGTGGGCCAGATCGACCGGACGGTGAACACCCTGCAGCCGGTGCTCGCGCGGGCGTACTCGACGGTGGACCGGGGCCGCTACTTCGTCACCGCCGTGCCCTGCCTGGCGCTGGGGCCGGCGCCGTGCCCGTACGGGATGCAGACGCCGCCGCCGCTCCGCAACACGCGCGTGCAGAGCGCCGACGACCTGCGCAAGCTGATGGTGGGCCGCTGATGCCGCTCAAATCCTTCCGTGACCGCAACAAGCACGCCGTCGGCCTGGTGTCGATGGTGACGCTCGGCGCGATCCTCGCCGTCACGTTCCTGGTCGGCAACCTGGGGCTGCTGGAGGGCGGTTACACCGTCTCGGGCGTGTTCGCCGACTCCGGCGGGCTGCGGACCGGCAACGACGTGCGGGTGGCCGGGGTACGCGTCGGCAAGGTGACCGAGGTGCGCGCCGACTACGCCCGCGGCCAGGTCGTCGTCACCTGGCGGGTGGACGACGGCGTACGGCTCGGCCGCGCCACCCGGGCCGACATCGCCCTGTCGAACCTGCTCGGCGGCCGCTACGTCAAGCTGTCCGGCGCCGTCGCGGCCCCCTACCTGGACCAGCTCCCCGAGGCGCAGCGGCGCATCCCCCTGGACAGGACGGGCGTGCCGACGCTGGTCAACGACGCCATCAACGACGCCACCCGGCTGGTGAAGCGGCTCGACACCGACGCCGTGGACGACCTGCTGAGCGAGCTGAACAAGGTGGACCTGTCCAAGAAGGGCCGGCTGACCCGGCTGCTGCGCAACATCGGCGACCTGTCGGACACGATCAGCAGGAGCGAGCCACAGCTCCAGCGGCTCCTCGACAACGGCAACAAGATCATGGACGTCCTGGAGAAGAAGGACAGACAGCTCGTCCGGCTCATCGACGCCATCGAGGTCATGCTGCGCGAGCTGCGCAAACGGCGCAACGAGCTGCGCACCCTGCTCGGCGACGGCAGCGACCTCGTGCAGAGCACCACGCGGCTGATCAGCGAGCACGAGCGCGCCCTCGTCCGGGTGCTCGACGACAACGCGGCCATCACGACCCGGCTCAGCGGCAGCAACAAGGAGTTCAACGCGCTCCTCGCGTGGGCGGGCCCGACGTTCACGGGCCTCGCCACGATGGGCGGCCAGGGCCCGTGGCTGGAGGCCATCGCCACGGGCCTCGGTCCCATCAACCCCGAGGTGCTGGCCGCTGTGGCCAAGGACAGGAAGGACGACCGGTGAGGCGGCTGGCGGCGGTCCTGACGATGTGGGCGCTGCTGGCGTCCGGGTGCTCGGTGCCGGGGGCGCAGCCGTACCGGCTGACGGCGGTCTTCAGCGCCGCGCCCGCCCTGTACGAGCAGGCGCGGGTCAAGGTCATGGGCCTCGACGCCGGCTACGTCGAGAGCATCCGCATCGACGGCGACCGGGTGCGTGTGAGCCTGCTGGTGGACCGGGAGGTGCCGCTGCCGGCCGACGTCCGCGCCGTGGTCGCGCCGCAGAACACCCTGGGCGAGCGGAACGTCGTGCTCCACCCGCCGTGGCGGCCCGGCGACCGGCGGATCGCGGCCGGTGCCACGATCCCGCTGGAGCGCACCGAGCTGCCGGTGGAGATCGACGACGCGCTCGACGCGTTCACCAAGCTGACCGACGCGCTCGACTCCGACAAGCTGGGCGAGACGGCGGGCGACCTGGCCCGCAGCGTACGGGGCCGCGGCAAGACGATCAACAACGCGATCGCCGACACCGCCGAGCTGACCGGCACCCTCGCCAAGCAGGACCAGCAGCTCGTCGACCTGGCCAAGGGCCTCAACAAGATCGCCACCACGCTCAACGAACGCGAGAGCCAGGTGACCGGCGCCATCGACTCCTTCTCCGAGGCCAGTGCCATCCTCGCCGAGGAGCGGCGGCGGCTGCGCGGCTTCATCGCCGGCATGGCCGACTTCGTCCGGCGCGGCGACGTGCTCATCGAGCAGTACTCCACCCGGCTGCCGCAGGCCGCGGGGACGCTGGCCGAGCTGGTCCTGACGATGCGGGCCAACAGCGAGTCCGTCGCGCGGGCGGTCAAGGGCGCGGCCGACTTCGCCGACGTGCTCGTCGACTCCTGGGACAGGAAACACCACGTGCTGAAGATCCGGGTCGTGCTCAGCGCGCTCACCAGGGCCTGGCTGCAGCCGCTGTTCGACGCGCTGAAGCTCGGCCCGGTGCCGTGCCTGCCCGGTGGGCTCAGCAACTGCCCGAGGAGGCGGCGATGAGGGCACGCCTGCCGGCCGCGCTGCTCGCGCTGCTCATGACCGCGTCCTGCTCGCTGCCGACGCCGGGTGCCACGACGGGCGAGCTGACGCTGCACGCCGTCTTCGACGACGTGCAGAGCCTGGTGACCGGGCACAGCGTGCAGATCGCCGACGTACGGGTCGGCACCGTCACCGGCATCCGGCTCCAGGGCTACCGGGCCAGGGTCACCATGTCGGTCCAGGCCGCGCACCGGGTGCCGCAGGGCAGCACCGCCACCGTCGCGAAGACGTCCGTGCTGGGCGAGAACTACGTGCTGCTCACCCCGCCGCCGGGCAAGGACCTGACCACCGGGCCGTACCTCGCCGACGGCGCCACCATCGCCGAGACCTCCGTCGAGCCGGACATCGAGCAGGTCACCGCCAGGGCCGGGCCGCTCATCGAGGCGCTCGGCGCGCAGGACGTCAACGCCATACTCGACGCCGCCTCGACCGCGTTCGCCGGGCAGGGCGACCAGGTCAACCGGCTCATCAGGCAGACCGCCGAGGTCACCGACGCCTACGCGGCCGCCCGCGCCGACCTCGCCACCACCATCGACGCGCTGGCCCGGCTGGGCGACGACCTGGCCGAGGGCAGCGCCGAGCTGGACCGGCTGCCCGGCACGCTCGCCGCGGCCACCTCCCGGCTCGCGCACGGCCGCCGGCACATCAAGACGACCGTGATCGCCCTGACGAAGCTGGCCAGGGAGGCCAACCTCACCGTCTACCCGCGCCACGCGGCCCGGCTGCGTACGCTGCTGCGCGAGCTCGAAGCCGTCTCGTCGTCGATGCAGCGCGGCAAGGAGGACCTCAAGAGGCTGGTGAACGAGCTCCAGGAGTTCATCGACGCGCCGCCGATCGTGGTCAACGGGCAGATGCTCACCTACCTCTGGCTGAAGGGCCTGCTGCTGCCCGCCCCCGCCCCCTCCTCCCCCGGCGACCCGCCCGCGGCCGACGGGCGCGGGGACTTCCGCCTGCTGCTGGAGCCGCCGCGATGAGGCACCGCATCCACCTGAACCTCGGCTTCTTCGTGCTGCTCGGGATCGTCATGACGGTCTGGGCGTTCAGCACCGTCATCCGGCTGGACGTCATCGAGCGGCCGTACCGGGTGTCGGCCGAGTTCGTCTCCTCCCCAGGGCTGGTACGCGGGTTCGACGTGGCGTACCTGGGGGTGCGGGTCGGCAGGATCGGCGACGTGCGGCTCGCGCCCGGCCGGATCGTCGTCGGGCTCGACCTCGACCGCGACGTACGGCTGCCGAGGGGCGTGACGGCCGAGGTGCGGCGCAAGTCGGCGGTCGGGGAGCCGTACGTGGAGCTGTCGCCGCCGGCGACCGGCGTGCGCGGGCCGGTCCTCGCGGCCGGGGACACGATCCCGCTGACGAAGACGGCGGTGCCGCTCGACTACAAGCGCCTGTTCGAGGGCGTCGGCAAGCTGCTGAACGCCGTACCGCCCCGCGACGCCAGGACCATCACCCACGAGCTGGCCGTCGCGCTCGACGGGCGAGCGCCCGCGATCCGGAACATCATCGAGGACGCCCACCAGCTCACCGGGACGCTGGCCGACAACGCCGACGCGCTCGACGAGCTGGCGGTGCAGCTCACCCGGCTCACGCACACCCTGGCCGGGCGGAAGGACGCCCTCGCCTCCGGGATCGGCGACCTCAGCACGGTGACGGCCGCGCTGCGGGCCTCGCGCACCGACCTGAACGCCTTCCTCGACCAGGGGCCGGGGGTGTTCGCGCAGCTCGAGGCGGCCGTCAAGCGGTCACGGCCGGGGTTCTCCTGCCTGCTGACCGGGCTGGGGCTGCCGCACCGGCCCGCGTTCTCGGCCGCGACCGAACGCAACGCCCACCACCTGCTCTCCATCGTGCCGACGGCGCTCAGCCTGGCCGACGACATCAGCGAACGGCAGGGCGGCACCGTGTACGGGAAGGCGACGTTCATCTTCAGCGTGCCGGGCGGGCCGACCCCGGCCGAGGAGTACGCGGGGCCGCTCGGGCCGCCGTCGGTGCCCCGGGCGCGCGCCTGCCCGAAGCGGGCGGTCGCCGCCGACGTCCGCCACACCGGCGCCCCGGCCTCCTCCGACCCCGACACCGACCCCGACACCGACCCCGACCCCGACACGACGTCGCCGCCCGACCCCTCTTCTCCTGAACCGTCGCCCGAACCGTCGGACCAGGACGAGCTCGACCCCGGAACGCCCTCCCCCAGCGGGGCCGCCGCCCCGTCGTCCCGTACCCCGACGAACATCGTCCCGCTGATCGCCGCGATCTTCCTCGCCGTGGTGGCGAGTGG
>NZ_JBGLOU010000021.1:0-154057 GCF_041402765.1 Nonomuraea sp. AD125B
CCCGCCCCGCGGCCCCGCGCCCCGAGCAGCCGACCGGAGACGCGGCCACTGGCGCGCAGGCGGGCAGCGGCGAGGACACGCCGGCGACCCGGTCCAGCGCTCCCGGCGCGGGTGGCACGGCCGTCCCCGACGAGGTCACGGCCACCGGCACCGAGGACAGTCACGACGCGGCGACTGGCGGGGCGGCGGCGAGCGGCACTCTGGCGGACGCCACGTCAGCGAGCGCCCCCGCCGCCAGCACCCCCAAGGACAGCAGCTTCACTGCAAGCGGCGACGCTATGAGCGGCGACGCCCGGCGTGGCGATGCTGCGAGTGGCGGGGCTGTGAGCGGCGATGCTGCGAGTGGCGGGGCTGAGAGCGGCGGGGCTGAGAGCGGCGCTGCTGAGAGCGGCGGGGCTGAGAGCGGCGGATCCGAGCGGCGGGTGGCTTTTGGGAACACCGGCAGCACTGCGGCCACCGAGACCACTGGCAGTGCCGAAGCCACCGAGGACGCCGGCAATACTGCGCCCGCTCGGAGCGGCGAGCTTGCCGACAGCGCTGAGGCCGCCGGAAGCACTGCGCCGACCCAGGACAGCGAGCTTGCCGACAGCACCAAGACCACCCAGGGCGCCGAGCTCGTCGGCAGCGCCGACGCTGGCCGGAGCCCCGAGGCCAACGAGTCTGAGCCCAACGGCATCGAGGGCACCGAGGGAGCCAAGCCTGAGGCCGCCGGGGCTGAGCCCGCCGCGACCACTGGCGGTGCCGAAGACACCGGTGACGCTGAGGAAAGCGGAGAGCGGGGGCGGCGGGGTGGGGGGTGGCCGCGGTTGGCGCCTGTGGCCCCGGATGCGCCCGCGCCGGCGACGCACCGCGTGTCGGAGCGGCCGGACGGGCCCGCCCCAGCGACATACCGGGTCCCGGAGCGGCCGGATGCGCCTACCCCCGCGACGTACCGGGTCCCGGAGCGGCCAGATGCGCCCGCCCCTGCGGCGCGCCGCGCCCCCGAGCGGCCGGATGCGCCTGCCCCCGCGGCGCGCCGCGCTCCTGAGCGGTCGGATGCGCCCGCCCCGGCGGCGTACCGTGCCCCCGAGCGGCCCGTCGCCCCGCTCCGGGGACGGCCCGGCGTGCCCGCGGACGGGCGGCCGGGTGAGATCGTGGCGCCTGTGCCGGGGCCGCGGCCCGGGGAGGGCAGGGTGCGGCGGGTCGAGTCCGTGGTCGGACGGGACTCCGGCGGGTGGCGGCGGATCGCGCAGGTCGTGGTCGGCGGCTCCTCGGTGCGCACCGACGGCTCCGAGATCGACGAGGCCCGCGCCAGGGCGGTGTTCAGCGGCAGCCGCAGGATCCTGGTCCTCGGCTGCACGGGCGGCGCCGGCCAGAGCACCACGGCCCTCATGCTGGGCCACACCTTCGCCCAATACCGTGACGACAGGATCGTCGCCGTGGACGCCAACACCGGCGGCGACACCCTCACCAGCAGGATCGAACCCGAGACCCCCGAGACGCTCACCTCGCTGCTGGCCGGCCTCGACCGGGTCAGCGGCTATCTGACGATGCGCGGCTACACCACGAGGACGGCCTCCGGCCTCGAGGTGATCAGCGCCGACACCGACGCGGGCGCCGAGCAGCGCCTGGCGGACCGGTCGCTCTTCTCCGACCACCGCCTGGGCGAGTCCATGAGGCTGCTCGACCGCCACTACAAGCTGGCCGTCATCGACCCGGCGGCCGCGCTGGCGGCCCGCCTCCTGCCGTACGCCGACCAGCTCGTCCTGGTGGTCCCGGCGAGCGAGGAGGCGTCGGAGGCGGTGGCGATGACGTACGAGTGGCTCGACGGGCACGGCTGCGCGGAGCTGCGCAGGCGTGCGGTGATGGTCGTGAACGGCGTGAGCAGGCGTTCCATGGCCGACGTCGAGCAGGCTGAGTCGGTGGCCAGGGGCAGGTGCCGGGCCATCGTCAGGGTCCCCTGGGACGACGACCTCGCCCCGGGCGGGGCGGAGGTCGTCGATCCCGGGCAGTTGCGCGCGGCCGGGCGACGGGCCTACCTCGCCCTCGCGGGCGTGGTGGTCGCGGGCTTCGCCGCCCAGTCGGCCCAGACGGCGCGGACAGCGCAGTCGGCGCAGAGCGTACGACCGAGCGATGAGGAGTTGGCGAGTGACCCCCCGGGCACGAGAATCGGTGAGCGTTAAGTGAACAAGCGAGCAGGTCTGGCCCGTTCATGCGCCGAGGGGGCGGCATGAGCAGGGCGTCCCGAGCGCACCAGCGCCTCGCGGTCCGCTACTTCGACGACCGCATCCTGCTCACAGACACCTGCGCATGGGCGTATTTCCGCCTTCCGACGGTCAGCTACGAGTTCGTCACCCCCGAGGAGCGGGAGGCGCTGGCCACCAACATCACGATCGCGCTGGCCGCGATCAGGATGCCCGACGCCGAGGTCCATCTGCGGGTGGCGCACCGCACCTACCCGGCCGCCGAGTGGGCGATGGCGCTCAACGCCACCTCCGACGAGGGGCCCGGCTGGCGCGACTACCTGGAGGAGATGTACCGCCACGTCTGGGCGAAGGACTTCTGGACGAAGGAGGTCTATCTCGGCGTACGCCTGGGGCCGCGCGGCAAGCAGCTCGGCAGCGGCGTGCTCGCCCAGCTCCTCGGCTTCTACCAGAAGACCGAGAAGTCGCTCGGCATGACGGACGACCACGTACCCGACAGCGAGATCGGCCGCTGGACCGAGCAGGCGGAGCGCCTCGGCCGGGCACTCGCGTCGAGCGCCCTCTACGCCCGTCACGCCACCTCCGTCGAGGTGGCGTGGCTGTTCCAGCACGCGGCGGCGGGCGCGTCGGGCGACGCGCCGCCGTCGGCGAGCCCGCGCAGGCGGTGGGGCAGGGGCGAGATCGAGACGCTGGTCGAGGGCGAGATCCACAACGGCAGGAGCCTGCTGCGGATCGTCCAGCCGCAGGGCGACTCGTACGTCGCCCACCTGTCGTTCGCCCGCTTCCCCGACCTGATGCCGTTCCCCGACGGCGAGCCGTGGATGCACTTCGCCGACCAGCTCCCGTTCCCGGTGGAGATCTCCTCCAGGATGCGGCTGATCCCGCCGGTCAAGGCGTCGAAGGACGTGGCGCGCAAGCTGGCGCACGCCCGCGACATGGACCACCACATCCGTGAGGCGGGCGCGGAGGCCCCGCTGGCGCTGGCCGAGCAGATCGACGCGGCCCGCATGCTGGAGCACGGCATCACCAAGGAGCGCCTGCCCTTCGTCTACGGCTGGCACCGGCTGATCGTCTCGGCCCCGACCGAGGACATCTGCGTGCAGCGGGTGGAGGCGGTGGTCGAGCACTACCGGGACATGGGCATCGACGTGGTCAACTCGACCGGCGACCAGTTCTCGCTGTTCTGCGAGTCGCTGCCGGGCGAGAAGGTGCGCGTCAACGCCTACGCCCAGCGCCAGCCGCTGCGGACGATCGCGGGCGGCATGGCGACGGCCACCGTCGATCTCGGCGACCGGCTGGGCGAGGGCAGCGAGGGCTGGCTGGGCCCGTACATCGGGGAGACCGTCGGCAGGGCGCGCAGCATCGTGCACTTCGACCCGCTGGTGGCGGCCACCCGCAACCGGCCGACGGCCATCGCGATCACCGGCGAGCCGGGCGGCGGCAAGACCACGCTCGCGCTGCTGATGATCTACCAGATGGCGTTGCGCGGCGTCACGGTCGCGGTGATCGACCCCAAGGGCGACGCCGAGTCGCTGGTGCGGCTGCTGGACAAGCGCGGGCGCAAGGCCCGGGTCATCCCGCTGGGCTCGGCGGCGCCGGGCCTGCTGGACCCGTTCTCGTTCGGCGACGACATCGCGGCGAAGAAGACCATGGCCACCGAGACGCTGCGGCTGCTGCTGCCGCGCATGTCGGAGGAGCGCGAGTCGGCGATGATCCAGGCGGTCGCGGCGATCTCCAACCAGCCCGACCCGTCGCTCGGCAAGGTCGTCGACCACCTGGAGCAGGCCGACGACGCGGCGTCGAAGAACCTGGGCGCGGTGCTGCGCTCGATGTCGGAGATGCACCTCGCCCGGCTCTGCTTCGACCCCTCCGGCGGCGACCAGATCGACACCGAGGGGTGGACGACCGTCTTCACGCTGGGCGGCCTGACCCTCCCCGACGTGGCCACGACCAGGGAGGACTACTCCTACGAGCAGCGGCTGTCGGTCGCCCTGCTCTACCTGGTGTCGCAGTTCGCGCGCAGGTTGATGAACGGCCTCGACCGGCGCGCCCCCAAGGCGATCTTCCTGGACGAGGCGTGGGCGATCACCTCCACGCCCGAGGGCGCCAAGCTGGTGCCCGAGGTCAGCCGGATGGGCCGCTCCCGCAACACCGCGCTCGTGCTGGTCTCGCAGAACGCGGGGGACCTGCTGAACGAGCAGGTGACCAACTGCCTGTCGTCCGTGTTCGCGTTCAGGTCCACCGAACGGGTGGAGGTGAACCACGTGATGTCCCTCCTGGGGGTGGAGGCGTCGGAGGAGCACAAGGCCGTGCTGCGCTCGCTCGGCAACGGCGAATGCATTTTCCGCGATCTGGATGGCAGGGCCGGCCGCATCGGAGTAGACCTGGTCTCCGACGAGCTTCTTCGCTGGCTCGACACGAACCCGACACACGACAAACCCGATCGCGACGGGCATGATGATCTTCAAGGGGGCGTGGGCAGGCCGCAGGAGGTACGGTCATGAAGATCCGGCTATCCCGACGACTCGCGCTGGCACTCGCGCTGGTCACCGGCATCCTGGTGGTGCCGCTGGTCGTGGGCGGGCTGTCCGCGCCGGCCGCCGCGGCACCGTGCGACCTTTCCGGGCCGCTCACGCCCGAGGTGGTGGGCGGCGGCACCGACGGGCTCATCCAGGCCCCGGCCCCGGCCGGCGCCCAGCCGAGCGCCCCGGTCACCAACTACGGCCAGTTCGGCATGAGCGGCCAGTTCTGGCACACGCACGAGCTGGGCTGCGGCGACTACGTCGCGGTGCTCGGCAACATGTGGGCCAACGGCATCTTCACCGCGGCCAAGGCCATCGACCGGCTGACGATCACGACGTACCAGGCGGCGGCCACCGAGGGACCGCTCCAGTCCATCAAGGACGTCGTCGACGACATCGTCACGAACCTGGCCAACGCCATGTACTGGCCGTTCCTCCGCCCGATCGTGATCCTCGGCGCGATCTGGCTCGCCTGGTACGGCCTGATCCGCAAGCGCGCCACCACGACCGCCGAGGGCGTCATCTGGATGGTGCTCGCGGTCACCGTCGCGACCTGGTTCTTCAGCCGTCCCGGCGACTTCACCGGCCTCGGCAAGGTCGTCACCGACAAGACCGGCGAGGTCGTCAACTCCGCCTTCTCCGGCCTGCCCGGCGCGGGCGGCGCGTCCTGCCTGCCGCCGCCCGGCCAGACCGCCGCCGAGCTCAAGCCCGGTGGCTACGGCCAGGTCGGCACCCCCGGCGTCGAGCAGAACGCCGACGCGCTGTGGTCCACGCTGGTCTGCAAGCCGTGGCTGGTGGGCCTGTTCGGCACCGCCGACCCGCAGCAGCCGATCGTGCGCGACTGGGGCCGCAAGGTCCTGGAGATGCAGTCGATCCCGCCCGCCGTGGCCGGCCAGGCGGCCCCCGACGTGGGGGCGCGCCAGCAGGAGTACGCCTCGCTGGCCGACAAGCTCAGGAACGACCCCCGCTACACGGTCTTCTCCGGCCGCGACTGGTCCAACCGGCTCGGCGTGGCGGTCGGCGCGTTCATCGCCGCCATCGTGGCGGGCCTGCTCATCTTCCTGGTGGCGGTCTCGCTGCTGGTGCTCAAGGTGGGCTTCCTGCTGCTGCTGATCATGGGGCCGGTGTTCCTGCTCATCGGCGTGCATCCGGGCAGCGGCCGGATCATCGCCATGCGCTGGGTGGAGATGCTGGTCGGCACGCTGCTCCGGCAGGCGGTGCTGACGCTGGTGCTCGGCGTCCTCGTGTACGGCTACGCGCTGATCATCTCCACGACCATGCCGTGGGGCATGCAGGTGCTGTTCATGGCCCTGCTGACGATCGCGGTGTTCTTCTACCGGCGTCCGTTCCAGCACCTGTTCGCCTCGCTCAACGGCCACACGGTCGCCACCCGGATGCTCGGCGAGGCCGCCAGTTCGTCGGTGCTGGAGCGGTCGGCGGCCGTGCTGCCGCCGGTCGCCTCGGCCCGCATCGGCCGCTGGGGGCTGCGCAAGGCCGAGCCCGTCATCCGCGCGGCCGCCGCGGCGAGCGGCGCGGGCGCGGGCGCTGCCGCCGTGGCCTCGACGGCGGGGCAGGCGCGCGTACGGGCCGAGGAGGGCGACGCCGCGGCGGCGGGCACCCGCATCCCGGCGACGGCCGCGCCGCTCGACACCGACGCCCAGGGCGGCAAGGCGGGCGCGCGGGCGCCGCTTGAGCCACGTCGTGGCACCGCGCCGCCGCTCAACCTGGGCGGCGCGGCCCGCTCCGGCGGCGGCGCCGCCGGGCCGCGTGTGGGCGGCGCGGGCGGGCCCCGGGTGGGCGGCGCTCCCCGTACGGCGTCCGGCGCGTCCGCGGGCGGCTCAGGCGGTTCTTCGGGCGGGTCTGGCGGCTCGGGCGGCTCGGGCGGTGGCGGTTGGTTCGGCGGCGGGTCGGGCGGAGGCTGGGCCTCACGCGGCGGCTCGTCGGGCGGGCGCAACGGCTCCGCGCGCAGCTCCAGGTTCGGCGGTTCCGGCGGCGGCACCCGGTCGCGCGGCTCCGGCGGCGGCCTCTTCGGCGGCGGCTCGGGCGGCTCTTCAGGCGGGTCGAGCGGCAGGTCGAGCGGCGGGTCCGGTGGTGGCAGCCTGTTCGGCGGCGGCTCGCGCAACGGAGCCCGGCCGAGCGGCGGCTCGCGCGGCTCCGGCGGCCCCGCCCGCCCCTCCGGCGGCTCGCGCATCTTCGGCGGCTCCGACGAGCCGGCCTCGCGCGCCTCCGAGGCCCCGCCTCTGTGGCTGCGCGGCAGCGGCCGGAGCGGCGGCTCCGAGGAGACGTCCGTGCCGTTCTGGCTCAAGCCGAACAGCTCCGACAAGGATTGAACAAGGACTCAACATGGCGCAGCCAGGTGACAGGCGGGGTGCCGCCTTCGCCGTCATCGTCGTGATCATCGCCGCGGTCGGCATCTACCTGATGTGGGCGGACTGGGGAGATCCGCCCGAGCGGCAGCCGGAGGCCGCGCCGCCCACGCGGGTGGCGATCGTCACCCCGACGCCGCTCGCGACCGCGAGCAACGCGCCGTTCGACGTCTACGACTACCTGCCGATGAAGAAGGAGCAGCTGGCCGCGGCGGCGGACCTCGCCGAGCGCTTCACCGCCGTGTACGGCACCTTCCGCTACGACGAGGACGCGGCGGCCTACGCCGCCCGGCTGAAGGCGTACACGACGCCCGAGCTCGCCGCCCTGCTGACCCGCACGGTGACGTCGGCGGGCGCCGTCGAGCAGAACCGCGCCGACGAGCTCGTCTCCCAGGCGACGGCGAAGCTCAAGGAGATCAGGCAGGTCGGCAAGGGCTCGATCATCTTCGTCGTGACCGGCAACCGCCAGGTCACGGCGAAGAGCGGTGACAAGCTGCTCACCGAGGAGTACGCGGTGACCGTGAGCGAGTCCGGCAGCGACTGGCGCGTCTTCGACATCATGCCCGCCGACGAGGGCCAGGACGGTGACACCGGGTGAACGTCTCGCGCACACGCCTCGCCCTCCTCCTCGGGCTGGCTGGGGCGCTCCTGCTGGTGGCCGTGATCGTCTCGCCGATGCTGCTGATGTCGCTGCCCTCGTTCATCAGCGACGGCCGCACCTCGTTCGACTGCACCGACGACGCCCAGGTCGAGGAGGTCTCCGACACCGCGACCTCGGACATCCCGGACGACTACCTGAAGCTCTACAAGGAGTACGGCAAGAAGATCGGCGTCCAGTGGAACATCCTGGCCGCCGTGGGCAAGCGCGAGACCGACCACGGCCGCTCCACGCTGCCCGGCGTCCGCAGCGGCACCAACTCGGCGGGCGCGGCCGGGCCCATGCAGTTCCTCATCTCCACCTGGGGCGGCAAGGCCAGGGTGCCGGTGGGGTCGCCGTTCACCGGGTACGCCTCCGACGGCGACGGCGACGGCATCGGCGACGTCTACAACCCGGCCGACGCGATCCTCGGCGCGGCGCGCATGCTCAAGCGCAACGGCGCGCCGGAGAACGTACGGCAGGCGCTGTTCGTCTACAACCGTGCCTGGTGGTACGTGGACCAGGTCGAGGAGATCGCCAGGAAATACGCCAAGTCCGGCGACGTGAAGGTGCCGCCGCAGGCGGAGGAGGAGTGCGACGAGCCGCTGATCGAGGCCGCGCCGACCACCGTGGTCGCCAAGATCCTGGCGTACGCGCTGGCGCAGCGCGGCAAGCCGTACCTGTGGGGCGGCACGGGGCCGGACGCGTTCGACTGCTCGGGGGTGATCTACGCGGCGTACCGGTCGGCGGGGCTGCAGATCCCGCGGACGACGTTCGGGCAGTGGCCGTTCGGCGTCCGGGTGTCAGAGGGCGAGGAACAGCCCGGTGACCTGGTGTTCTTCAACGCCGGGCCGGGCACCTCGGCGAACAACCCGGGGCACGTCGGGCTCGTCGTCTCCAAGGGCAAGATGCTGGAGGCCCGGTGCACGCTGTGCGGCCCCATCAAGGTGACCAGCTACTCCGCCCGCGGCAACCGCATCGGCTTCACCCGTCCGCTGCAGAACCCCGCCGTCCTCGACCAGCTCCAGAAGCTGCAGAATCCTGCCCTGTGAGGAACATCAACGCATGAGCGTGATCGTGGTCGTGGCCGCCGTGATCGTCGACCCGGACGGCCGGGTGCTGGCCGCGCAGCGGGCCGAGCCGCCGGCGCTCGCCGGCGGGTGGGAGTTCCCCGGCGGGAAGGTGGACCCCGGCGAGAGCGAGGAGGAGGCGCTGGTCCGGGAGTGCCGCGAGGAGCTGGGCGTGGAGATCACGGTCGGTGAGCGCGTCGGCGGTGACTGGCCGCTCTCACCGGGGTATGTCATGCGCGTCTGGCTGGCCGCCCTCGCCTCCGGCACGCCCGAGCCGCGGGAGCATCTGGCGTTGCGGTGGCTGGCACCGGACGAGTACTACGACGTCGAATGGCTCGGGGCGGACCTGCCCGTCATGAAGACGGTGGAGAGCATCCTCCCGGCTGATTGAGTCCTCTCTCTCTGTGACACAATGGTTACTAGGCGTGATTACGGGTCATGTGTCACAGCGGGGGAGTTGGACGATGCGTCGTGGCTGGATGCTGGCCGGAGTGGTGATCCTGGCCGCCGTGCCCGCCGTGCCGGTGGCGGCGAGCGGGGTTTCGCTGGTGCTGGAGCGGGTGGGCGCGGTCCAGGACGGCGTGGGCACGTGGCTCCGTACGGGGGACACACAGCGGTTCCGGGTCCGGGTCAACGGGATGTCGGTGGACGGCGGGCGTGTGGCCGTGGCGGTCAGTCCCGTCGCGGCGCTGTCGGTCACCTGCGGGGGTCTTGCGACGGCGGGGCGCGAGGGGTTCGCCGTGGGATCGGGGGCGGCGCGGCTCGCCGATCGCGCGCTCACCCTGGCGGGGGTCGCCGAACGGGATGACGCGGTGGTGTCGCCGGGGGCGCGGGTGTGCCGGTTGGGGAGTGCGGCGGACGCGCGTTCGGTGGACGTGACGGTGATGGCTCCGGCGGGGGTCGGCCAGGTGGTGCTGGCCGCCGTCGCCAAGGTCCGTCCGGGGGAGGGCGGCGTTGCGGAGACGCTGGAGAAGGCGGTCGCCACGCCTGTCCAGAGCGCCGAGTCGGTGGTGGGAGGGCAGGCGCTCGCCGGACCGGTGGCCAGAGGGACGGGGCTTGGCGGGCCGGCGGTTGGAGGGCCTGTGGTCTCCGGGCCGGCGGTCGGCGGGCCTGTGGTCTCCGGGCCGGCGGTCGAGGGCGCTGCGTCGGGGGCGGCCGACGGGGGGCGCTGGAGTCTGCCGGTCCTGGGCGGCTCGGACCAGACAGCGGCCGCTCCGAACAACCCCCGCTGCTTCCCAGCACACCGCTGCCCGTCGCCGCACCTCGGCCGGCCCCAGCAGCCGACTGCCGAGGTGGTCACGGGAAATGCCGAGCTGGGTCGGCTGGGCGATGAGCAGTCGGTTCTGTCGGGCGGGGAGCAGTCGGTCCGGTCGGGCGCAGGGCAGCCGGTTCGGCCGGAGGTGGGGCAGCAGGTCGGGGCGGAGGTAGGACAGCAGGTCGGGCCCGTCGCAGGGCAGCAGGCGGGGCAGGGCATGCGCACCACAGAGACGTGGTGGAGCAGGCGTGCCCGGCAGGCTGGGCAGGTGGGGCCCGAGCAGGCGGGGCAAGGGCAGCAGGTCAGCGTGGAATCCCGCGCCCTCCCACCGGCGCAGGCTGTCCCACCGGCGCAGGTCACCACGCCCGCGCAAGCGGCTCCGAGAGCGCAGGCTGTGCCGTCCGCGCAAGCGGTTCCAGGAACGCAGGCCGCGACGCCCGCGCAAGCGGTCCCGAGAGCGCAGGCCGTGCCCTCCTCGCAGGCTGTCCCGAGAGGGCGGGCCGTGGCTGCCGGGCGGAAGGCTCCGAGGGGGCAGGCCGGGACTGCCGCGCAGGCGGTGCCGCCCGGGCAGATGCCCGGGGTTCAGGGGGTCACGGGGCTGGGAGTGCCGCAGCAGGTTCAGGGTGGGCAGGCGGTGGCAGGCGGCATGCCTGGGGGTGGGGTTCCTCAGGTGGCGGACGGGTCGGGGCAGGCGCTTTCTGGGTTGCGGTTGCCGGAGGTGGCCGGCGGCGACGGGATGTTGGATGTTCCGCCGGGCGTGGTCGGTGACCCTCCCGGGAGCGTCCCGCTGGTGCCGCCCGCGGGCGGCGGTGGGCTCGCGGCGCCTCTGCCCATAGAGGTACGAATGGCGCACGAACGACCGCGACCGGTGGCCGCGGTGGTCAACCCGTTGAAGGGAAGCCTCGGACACGTGCTCGCAGCGGCCGCTGTTGCTACGCTCCTAGCAGGGCTTTGGGGAATTGTCACGGTACAAAGGCGCACCAAGCGCAAGATACTGCGGTAAAACGGGCTTTACTGTTACTTTGACCCGACTAGTATTCCCTTGACCATGGTTCCGGGACTACGCGGAGGGCACTGGTGGCACGCACGCGAGCGACAGCCGTCTCCGCCATCGTCCTGGCGCTCGGCCTCGCCGGGGTCGGCGCGACGCCGTTCATCGTGCAGAGCGCCAGCGCCTCGGTGGCGTTCGACCCGGTCGAGCCCTGCGACGCCGGCGACACCTCGTGCCAGAGCGACCCCCAGACCACGGTCACGGTGACCACCACGTTAAGCACGCCGACGCCGACCGACGTGCCGGAGACGACGATCACCAAGACGGTGACGGCGACCCCGACGAAGAAGACCACCGCCCCCACCAAGAAGCCCACCACGGCCCCCGCGACCACGCAGGCGCCGGAGCCTCCCCCCCAGAACGTCGCGCCGCCGACCACCCAGGCCCAAGAGCCGCCTCCGGTGCTGCCCACCGCGACCGCCACGACGGAGGAGTCTCCGGTCCAGATCCCGTCCGTCGCCCAGGACACGCCGTCGGCCGCGCCGAGCGAGACGCAGGTCGCCTCCTCGGAAGAGGTGCCGCTGGAGCTGCGGGCCGCGGCGCCGGAGTTCGACGAGAAGACGCTGACGCAGAAGCTCAGCATCCCGGCGCTGGTGCTGGTGCTGCTCGCGCTGTTCGCGGTGCTGATCTTCGAGGGTCGGCTGCGGCGGATGGCCCACGCGGCCGCCGTGCGCAAGGCGGGCCCGGCGGCGGGCGCCGCCGGCTATGCGCCCCCGCCGGGCGGCCCGGGTTATCCGCCTCCGCCGGCCGGCCCCGGCTATCCGGCCGGCCCCGGCTATCCGGCCGGCCCCGGGTACGCGACCGCGGGCTTCACCGCTCCCGGCTATCCGGGCGGCACGGCGTACGCGCCGATCATCAGTTTCGTGCCGGTGCAGACGTATGCGAGCGGCCCTACGCAGTACGCCCCGGTCTACCAGGACCCCGGCCACCCGTACCCGCCGCAGGGCTACGAGCAGGAGCCGCCCATGGCTCCGTCCGAGCCGCCGCCCGTGGTGCTGCACCCTGACGACTACAGCCACGAGCCCGTCCAGGAGGTCCCGGAGGCCGAGGCGAAGGACTTCCGCGACCCGTTCGAGCCGCTGGTCCCGCCCGCTCCGCCGGCGGACATCCCGCCGGGCGGTGGCGCCCCGGTGGACGACGGCCATGAGCATCCGCTCGGCCCGGCCGCGGCGGCCGAGTCCGGCGACTCCGAGCCCTGGCAGCAGGCGCCCGCGGGGTCGCTGTTCCGGCCGGCGCAGCCGTACGTGCCCGCCGACGGCGAGACGACGGTGATCCAGCCGGAGCCGACCAGGGAGCTGCCGGAGGAGAAGCGCAGGCGCTTCGGCCGCCACGCCAAGGACTGAACGCACGAAGAAGGGGGCCGGTGCGGAAACCGGCCCCCTTCCTCATGCGCGGGTCACGACTTGGCGCGACGGAAGATCTTGTCGCCCAGCCACACCAGCGGGTCGTACTTCCGGTCCACCACGCGCTCCTTCATCGGGATGAGCGCGTTGTCGGTGATCTTGATGTGCTCGGGGCAGACCTCGGTGCAGCACTTGGTGATGTTGCAGTAGCCCAGCCCGTGCTCGGACTGCGCCGCCTCCTGCCGGTCGGCCACGTCGTACGGGTGCATGTCCAGCTCGGCGATCCGCATGAGGAAGCGCGGCCCGGAGAAGTTGGCCTTGTTCTCCTCGTGGTCGCGGATCACGTGGCAGACGTTGTTGCACATGAAGCACTCGATGCACTTGCGGAACTCCTGGGACCGCTCGACGTCGACCTGCTTCATCCGGTATTCGCCCGGCCGCACGTCGGCGGGCGGCGTGAAGGAGGGAACCTCCCTGGCCTTCTGGTAGTTGTAGGACACGTCGGTGACGAGGTCCTTGATGACCGGGAACGTCCGCATCGGCGTGACCGTGATGGTCTCGTCCTCCGAGAAGGTGGACATCCGGGTCATGCAGCCCAGCCGCGGCTTGCCGTTGATCTCCATGCTGCACGAGCCGCACTTGCCGGCCTTGCAGTTCCACCGTACGGCCAGGTCGGGCGCCTGCGTCGCCTGGAGGCGGTGGATGATGTCGAGGACGACCTCGCCCTCGTTGACCTCGACGGTGAAGTCCTCGAGTTTGCCTTCGCCGCCCTCACCGCGCCAGACCTTGAACTTTGCCTTGTAGCTCATGACTTCTTCGCTATCCCGTCGAACTCGGCCATCTCTTCGTCGGTGAGGTACTTCTTCAGCTCGTCCCGGTCGAACAGGGTGATCAGGTCGTCCCGCATGGGGGGCTGTTCCTTCTCGACCACCTGCACCGAGGAGCCGTCCTCGCTGGAGCAGACGAGCAGCTTGCGCCGCCACTGCGGGTCCATGCCGGGGAAGTCGTCGCGGGTGTGCCCGCCACGGCTCTCCTCGCGCAGCAGCGCGGCCCGCGCCACGCACTCCGACACGAGCACCATGTTGCGCAGGTCGAGCGCGAGGTGCCAGCCGGGGTTGTAGATGCGGGACCCGCCCGCCCCGACCATGCGTACGCGCTCCTTGAGCTTCTCCACGGTCTGCAGCGCCTCGGCGACCTCGTCGGCCTTACGGATGATGCCGACCAGCTCGTTCATCGTCCGCTGGAGCTCGTGGTGCACCTCGTACGGGTTCTCGCCGCTGCGGCCCAGGGGCGCGAGCGCCTCTTCGCGGGCCGACTCGACGGACTCGGGGCTGACCTTGGGCCGGGCGGGGAGCCCGTCCACGTACGCGGCCGCGCCCGCGCCCGCGCGCCGCCCGAACACCAGCAGGTCGGACAGTGAGTTGCCGCCCAGCCGGTTGGAGCCGTGCATGCCGCCGGACACCTCGCCGGCCGCGAACAGCCCGGGGACGTCGGCCGCGCCGGTGTCGGCGTCCACCTCGACGCCGCCCATGATGTAGTGGCAGGTCGGGCCCACCTGCATGGGCTCGGCGGTGATGTCGACGTCGGCCAGCTCCTTGAACTGGTGGTGCATCGACGGCAGCCGCTTCTTGATCTCCTCGGCCGGCAGCCGGGTGGACACGTCGAGGAACACGCCGCCCTGCGGTGATCCGCGGCCGGCCTTGACCTCGGCGTTGATCGCGCGGGCCACCTCGTCACGGGGCAGCAGCTCGGGCGGGCGCCGGTTGTTGGCCTGGTCGGTGTACCAGCGGTCGCCCTCCTCCTCGGTGGTGGCGTACTTGTCCTTGAAGACGTCCGGGATGTAGTCGAACATGAAGCGCTTGCCCTCGGAGTTGCGCAGCACGCCGCCGTCGCCCCGGACGGACTCGGTGACGAGGATGCCGCGCACGGACGGCGGCCAGACCATCCCCGTGGGGTGGAACTGGATGAACTCCATGTTGATGAGCTTCGCGCCGGCCAGCAGGGCCAGGGCGTGCCCGTCGCCGGTGTACTCCCAGGAGTTGGAGGTGACGACGTACGACTTGCCGATGCCGCCGGTCGCGAGGACCACGGCCGGGGTGTCGAAGAGGACCAGGTTGCCGGTCTCGCGCCAGTAGCCGAACGCGCCGGAGATGCGCTCGCCGTCCTTGAGCAGCCGGGTGACCGTGCACTCGGCGAAGACCTTGATGTAGGCCTCGTAGTCGCCGTGGTTCTCGTAGTCCTCCTGCTGCAGCGCCACCACGCGCTGCTGGAGGGTGCGGATCAGCTCCAGGCCGGTACGGTCGCCCACGTGTGCGAGCCGCGGGTACTCGTGACCGCCGAAGTTCCGCTGACTGATCTTGCCGTCCTTGGTGCGGTCGAACAGCGCGCCCCAGGCCTCCAGCTCCCAGACCCGGTCCGGAGCCTCCTTGGCGTGCAGTTCGGCCATGCGCCAGTTGTTGAGGAACTTGCCGCCCCGCATGGTGTCGCGGAAGTGCACCATCCAGTTGTCGTCGGGGTTGACGTTGCCCATCGCGGCCGCGGCGCCGCCCTCGGCCATGACGGTGTGCGCCTTGCCGAACAGCGACTTGCAGACGATCGCCGTCCTCTTGCCCTGCTGCCGGGCCTCGATCGCGGCGCGCAGGCCCGCTCCGCCGGCGCCGATGACGACGACGTCGTATTCGTGACGTTCGATTTCCACTGGTTGATCCTTTTAGGCGAACGGGAAGGCGATGATGCCCTTGGCGACCATGCGGACGTAGAAGTCGGCGATCATGACCGAGAACATCGAGGCCCAGGCGAGCTGCTGGTGCTTGGCGTTGAGCTTGGAGACGAACGTCCAGGCCCGGTAGCGCAGCGGGTGACGGGAGAAGTGGTTGAGCCTGCCCGCGGTGATGTGCCGGCACGAGTGGCACGACAGCGTGTACATGTTGATGAGGACGGCGTTGATGACCAGGATCCAGGTGCCGAGGCCCTGCGGCTTGTGGATGAGCGCCAGGACGGCGTCGTAGGCCAGGACGAGGCCGATCAGGATGGCCGCGTAGAAGAAGTAGCGGTGGATGTTCTGCAGGATCAGCGGGAAGCGGCGCTCACCGGTGTACTTGCCGTGCGGCTCCTGCACCGCGCACGCGGGAGGCGACAACCAGAACGAGCGGTAGTACGACTTGCGGTAGTAGTAGCAGGTGAGCCGGAACCCGCCGGGCAGCCCGAGGATGAGCAGGCCGGGCGGCAGGGTGTACCAGTCACCGAACGGCGCCCACCCGAACAGCCGCGCGCCCTCCGGGCAGGAGGACGCCAGGCAGGGTGAGGCGAACGGTGCGATGTACGGATCGACGAAGTACGTGTTGTCGATGATCGCCCATACACCGTAGACAAGGAACGAGCTGAGCCCGAGGAATGTGACCAGTGGGGCCAGCCACCATCTGTCGGTGCGCAGGGTGCGCACCTTGACTTGCGCACGCTGCCTTCTGACCGGTGCTTCGGGCGTCGTCTGGGTCATCGCGGACCTCTCCACCTCCCGCGGACCCGTCGCGCTGGGGGTCCGTGGTTCGTTTCACTGGGCGCGCGTGCCGGCGGTGCTCGCCGCTCCAGGCGCGCATTGGTGGGGGATACGTTACGACGGTCGCATCTCGATTTGTGAGCGGGGTCACTCACTTTTTCGATGACCGGCTGTGATTCCTGTCACGTAGCCCGTCAGGGCCGCTACCCGTGAGTCGGCAACTTAACCACAGTCACGAAAAAATCGTCTATCTGGCGGACAACTCGGATAAATTGCTCAAAATCGACAGGCTTGGCGACGTACGCGTTGGCGTGCAACCGGTAGCTGAGCAGGATGTCCTCCTCCGCCTCCGACGTCGTCAGGACCACCACCGGGATCGTGGCCAGCACCGGGTCCGCCTTGATCTCGCTCAGCACCTCCAGCCCGCTCATCCGCGGCAGGTTGAGGTCGAGCAGGATGAGGTCGGGGCACGGCGCGTCCGCGTAGCGCCCCTCCCGCCGCAGGAACGCGACCGCCTGCTCGCCGTCGTTGACCACGTGCAGCCGGTTGCGCACCTTGTTGAGGTCGAACGCCTCGCGGGTGAGCAGGATGTCGCCCTGGTCGTCCTCGACCAGCAGCACCTCGATCGCGCGTCCCTCACTCATCGGGCCTCACTCATCGGGCCTCACTCATCGGGGCCTCACTCATCGGGGCCTCACTCATCGGGGCCTCACTCATCGGGGCCTCACTCATCGGGGCCTCCCGCCGGCGGCAGCGTCCATCGGAACGTCGCACCCCCGCTCTCCCCGGCCGCGTCCAGCCAGAGCTGCCCGCCGTGGAACTCGACGATCTTGCGGCAGAGCGCCAGCCCGATGCCGGTGCCCGGGTACACATCGCGGGCGTGCAGGCGCTGGAAGATCAGGAAGATGCGGTCGGCGTACTTGGGCTCGACGCCGATGCCGTTGTCGGCGCAGCTGAACTCCCACATCCCGTCGTCCCGCCGGGCCTCGACGTGCACCCGCGGCGGCTCCTCCGAGCGGAACTTCACCGCGTTCTCGACGAGGTTCTGGAAGAGCTGGGTGAGCTGCACCCGGTTGCCGTGGATCTCGGGCAGCTCGCCCCTCGTCACCGTGGCCCCGGTGTCCTCGATCATCGCCGACAGGTTGTCCAGCGCCCGGTCGAGGGCCGCACCCGAGTCGACGGTGGTGCGCGAGCCGGTGACCCGGCCGACCCGGGAGAAGTCCAGCAGGTCGTTGATGAGCAGCTGCATGCGCTTGGCGCCGTCCACGGCGTAGTGGATGTACTGGCGGGCGCGGTCGTCGAGCTGCGGGCCGTAGCGCTGCTCCAGCATCTGCGTGAAGCTGGCGACCTTGCGCAGCGGCTCCTGGAGGTCGTGGCTGGCGACGTACGCGAACTGCTCCAGCTCGCCGTTGGAGCGGCGCAGCTCCTCGGCCTGGTCGCTGGCCGTCCGCCAGGCCGACAGGATGCGCCCGCGCATGGCGTCGACGTGGCTGGACAGCTCCGCCAGCTCGGCCGGGCGGTCGACGTGCAGCGCGTGGTCGAAGTCGCCCGCCGCCACCGTGCGCACCTGCTCGGTGAGCTGGCGGATGGGTTTCAGCACGGCGTAGCGCACCATGAACGCGAGCCCCACGCCGCAGGCCAGCAGCACCGCGAACAGCACGATCAGCGCCACGTTGAGCCGCGCGACCTGCGCGTCCACCTCGGGGCGGGGCCCCAGGGCGCGGATGTCGGCGATCATCACCATCGTGGCCGCGACGCCGGCGGCGAAGGCCGTGCCCGCCACCGCGCCGGTGAACAGGAACCAGCGCGAGAGCGGCAGCCGGCCGAGCCCGGTCGGCTCCCTGGGCGGCGGCAAGGGATTGATGATCATGAAGCTCTCCTGCTCACCACGACGACCGCGAGGTCGTCGCTCAGCGTGCCCGCGTTCCTGATCAGCCGGTCGAGGTCGACCGCGCCGTGCTCGCGTACGAGGCCGACCAGGCCGTCCACGCCCAGCAGCTCGTCACGGGCGCCCACGGCCGCCTCGATCAGCCCGTCGGTGTAGAACATGATCGACCACTTGTCGCCCAGCGGCACGTCGATCACCGACCACTCGGCGTCGGGGAAGATGCCGAGCGGCGGCCCGGACGGCCCGCCCTCCAGCACCTCGACCGTGCCGTCGCGCACCAGCACCGGCGGCGGGTGCCCGACCACCCGCATCCGCGCGCTGCGCAGGTCGGGCGCGATCGTCGCGGTGCACAGCGTGGTGAAGATCTCCGGCGCCTTGCGTTCGGCGCGCAGCAGCGTGTCGAGCGTGCGCAGCAGCGTGTCGTCGGTCTGCCCGGCCAGCACCAGCGTGCGCCAGGCGATGCGCAGGGCCACGCCCAGCGCCGCCTCGTCGGGGCCGTGCCCGCACACGTCGCCCACCACCACGTGGAACGCGCCGTCCGGCGTCTGCACCGCGTCGAGGAAGTCGCCCGCGAGCGTGCCGCCGCTGCCCGGCAGGTAGCGGGTCAGGTGCTCGATCGCGTCGGACTCGATCAGGGGGCTCGGCAGCAGGCCGCGCTGGGTGCGGGCGTTCTCCTTGGCGATGAGCTCCGTCTGCACCAGCCTGAGCTGGGTCTGGTCGGCGCGTTTGCGTTCCATCGCGTAGCGGATGGCGCGGGTCAGCAGGGGCGCGTCGATGTCCTGCTTGACCAGGTAGTCCTGGGCGCCCGCCGAGACGGCCGCGACGCCGACGTGCGCGTCGCGCAGCCCGGTGAGGACCAGCACGGCGGCGTGCGGCGCCATGGCCAGGACCGCCTCAAGCGCCTCCAGCCGGGTGGCGTCGGGGAGCGACAGGTCGACCAGCACGCACTGGATCCCGGGCGTCAGCTTCGCCCGCGCCTCCTGGAGGCTGCGCGCACGGAAGATGCGCGGCGGCGCCGCGGCCTCCTGGAGCAGCTCCTCGACGAGGAAGGCGTCGCCGTCGTCGTCCTCCACGAGGAGCAGCGTCAGCGTCTCGCTGAGATGTGCCGTCAACCTTCCGCCTCACCGCGCGTTCGGGATCGTCGTTGCTGCTCATTCTGCGATGAGCTCCACCCCTTGTGGAAGCGTGCCCTCGACCCCGGCCTCGACCACGAAGGACAGCAGGACGCCGCGGAACGCCTGCGCCGCCGTCGTGGGCTCGACGTCCTTGCGGTGCGCGAGCGCGATCGTCCGGCTGAGCCCCGGAGGCGCGAGCGGGGTGCCGGCCAGCCCCGGCCGGCCGTCGAGCACCATGGACGGCACCACGGCCACCCCGAGCCCCGCCTCCACGAACCGCAGCACGGCGTCCATCTCGCCGCCCTGCACCGCGAAGCGCGGCTCGAAGCCCGCGTGCCGGCAGGCGGCCAGCGTCGCCTCGCGCAGGTCGTAGCCGCGCCGGAACATCACCATCGGCTGCCCGCGCAGCTCGTCGATCTCCATGTACGGCCGCCGCGACGGCTCGTGCGAGGGCGAGACGACCACGAGGTTCTCCCGCAGGATCTCCTCGGTCACGAGGGCCGGGTCGTCGCTCTGCAACGGCATGATGATCAGCGACAGGTCGAGCTGCCCGCGGGCCAGCGCCCGCACCAGGTCGCGCGAGCCGCCCTCCTCGACCAGCAGCTCGATCCCCGGATAGGCCCGGTGGAAGCGGGCCAGCGCGTCGGCCAGCAGCCCGGCGCAGAGCGACGGCGTGGCGCCGAGCCGCACCCGGCCCCGGCGCAGCCCGGCGAGCTGGGCGACCTCCTGCCTGGCGGTGTCGGCGTCGGCGAGCATGCGGCGGGCGAGCGGCAGCAGCGCCTCGCCCGCCGGGGTGAGCGTGACGTTGCCCCGGGCGCGGGAGAACAGCGGCGCGCCGAGGTCGCCCTCCAGGGCCTTGATCTGCTTGCTCAGGGAGGGCTGGGCGACCCGCATGCGCTCGGCGGCCTGGGTGAAGTGCCTGGTCTCCGCGACGGCCACGAAATAGGCGAGTTGTTGCAGCTGCATGTGATTTTCCTCGCACCGGCCGACCGTATGGTGATGAAAAGACCGGCCTTACCAGCATCATAGCTGACGGCTATCGAAACCAGATCGTCCATGACTTGGACGGATCGTACCTGCGTACGTACGGTTCGAAAACGTGACTGCCACGATTGAGCGCGGCGCCGCCACCGCGCCAGTTCCCGCTCCCAAGAGCACTCCAACGCGTAAGCGGTCCGGCGGGTTCCTCCGCTCGTCGAACGGCAAGAAGGTCGTCATGGCCGTCACGGGCGCCGTGATGGTGCTGTTCCTCATCGCCCACATGGTGGGGAACCTGAAGATCTTCCTCGGCAAGGACTCCTTCAACGAGTACGCGCACGCGCTGCGCACGCTGTTCGAGCCGCTGCTGCCGTACCGGACCGCGCTGACCATCCTCGAGATCGGGCTGGTCGTCTCGGTCGTCGCGCACATGTGGGCGGCGATCTCGCTGGCCCGCCGCGCCGGCCAGGCGAGGCCCGTCAAGTACGTCGCCAAGAAGTCGCAGGCGAACGGCTACGCCACGCACATCATGCGCTTCGGCGGCCTGACCATCGCGCTCTTCGTCGTCTGGCACCTGCTCGACCTCACCTTCGGCGTCGTCAACCCCAAGGGCTTCAACTCCGAGCCCGCCGACCGCATGGTCGCCGGGTTCGACCCGTCGCGCTGGTGGGTGACGCTCATCTACGTCGTGGCCGTCGTCATGGTCGGCCTGCACCTGCGGCACGGCATCTGGAGCGCCGTACAGACGCTCGGCTGGGCCAACCGCACCCGTTACAAGGCGCTCAAGGGGACGGCCGCGCTGGTCTCCGTCGTCCTGGTGATCGGCTTCCTGGCCCCGCCCCTCGCGATCACGTTCGGAGTTGTGAAGTGAAGTACACCGAAGGCGCGCCGATCCAGGACACGAAGGCGCCCGCCGGGCCCATCGAGGAGCGGTGGGAGAAGCGCAAGTTCTCCGCCCGCCTGGTCAACCCGGCCAACAAGCGCAAGCTCAACGTGATCGTGGTCGGCACCGGCCTGGCCGGCGGCTCGGCCGCCGCGACGCTGGGCGAGCTCGGCTACAACGTCACGTCCTTCTGCTACCAGGACTCCCCGCGCCGCGCCCACTCCATCGCCGCGCAGGGCGGCATCAACGCGGCCAAGAACTACCGCGGCGACGGCGACTCGATCTACCGGCTCTTCTACGACACGGTGAAGGGCGGCGACTTCCGCGCCCGCGAGTCCAACGTCTACCGTCTCGCCCAGGTCTCGGTGAACATCATCGACCAGGCGGTGGCGCAGGGCGTGCCGTTCGCCCGCGAGTACGGCGGCCTGCTCGACACCCGCTCCTTCGGCGGCGCGCAGGTCTCCCGTACGTTCTACGCCCGCGGCCAGACGGGCCAGCAGCTCCTGCTGGGCGCCTACCAGGCGCTGGAGCGGCAGATCGCGGCCGGCACGGTGACCATGCACACCCGGCACGAGATGCTCGACGTGATCGTCTCCGACGGTCGCGCGCGCGGCGTCATCGTGCGCGACATGGTGACCGGCGAGATCGAGCGGCACCTGGCCGACGCCGTCGTGCTCGCCACCGGCGGCTACGGCAACGTGTTCTTCCTGTCCACGAACGCCAAGGGTTGCAACACCACCGCCATCTGGCGGGCGCACGAGCGGGGCGCGTACTTCGCCAACCCCTGCTACACGCAGATCCACCCGACCTGCATCCCGGTCTCCGGCGACTACCAGTCGAAGCTGACCCTGATGTCGGAGTCGCTGCGCAACGACGGCCGCGTCTGGGTGCCGCTGCGCAAGAACGACGAGCGCGCCCCCGGCGACATCCCCGAGGACGAGCGCGACTACTACCTGGAGCGCATCTACCCGGCGTTCGGCAACCTGGTGCCCCGCGACATCGCCTCGCGGGCCGCCAAGAACGTCTGCGACGAGGGCCGCGGCGTCGGCCCCGGCGGCCTCGGCGTCTACCTGGACTTCCGCGACGCCATCAACCGCCTCGGCCGCGACGCCGTCGAGAAGAAGTACGGCAACCTCTTCGAGATGTACGAGCGCATCACCGGCGAGAACCCGTACGACGTGCCGATGCGCATCTACCCCGCCGTGCACTACACGATGGGCGGCCTGTGGGTGGACTACGACCTGCAGTCCACGATCCCCGGCCTGTTCGTCATCGGCGAGGCCAACTTCTCCGACCACGGCGCGAACCGCCTCGGCGCCTCGGCCCTCATGCAGGGCCTGGCCGACGGCTACTTCGTGCTGCCGACCACCATCGGCGACTACCTGGCCGACGGCCCGTTCGGCGAGGTGGACGAGGAGGCGGTCGCCGAGGCGGAGATCAAGGTCCGCTCGAAGATCGACCGGCTGCTCTCCGTGAACGGCACCCGCACGCCCGACTCCTTCCACCGCGAGCTCGGCAAGCTCATGTGGGACTACTGCGGCATGGAGCGCACCGAGGAGTCGCTGCGCAAGGCCCTGGAGCGCATCCCCGAGCTGCGCCAGGAGTTCTGGGAGAACGTCAAGGTCAGCGGCACCGCCGAGGAGCTCAACCAGGTGCTGGAGCGGGCCGGCCGGGTGGCCGACTTCTTCGACCTGGCCGAGCTCATGTGCCTGGACGCCCTGGTGCGCACCGAGTCCTGCGGCGGCCACTTCCGCGCCGAGTCGCAGGACGCCGACGGCGAGGCCCTGCGCGACGACGAGAACTTCGCGCACGTCTCGGCGTGGGAGCGCACCCCGGACGGCCCGGTGCTGCACAAGGAACCGCTCGAGTACGAGTACGTCAAGATGACCCAGCGGAGCTACAAGTGAACCTGACCCTCAAGGTCTGGCGTCAGAGCGGTCCCCAGGACAAGGGACGGATGGTGACGTACCGGGTGGAGGACATCTCCCCGGACATGTCCTTCCTGGAGATGCTCGACGTCCTCAACGAGCGCCTGATCCTGGAGGGCGACGACCCGATCGCCTTCGACCACGACTGCCGCGAGGGCATCTGCGGCATGTGCGGCATGGTGATCAACGGCGTCGCCCACGGCGAGCAGCGCGCGACCACCACGTGCCAGCTCCACATGCGCCACTTCGAGGACGGCGCCGAGATCACCATCGAGCCGTGGCGGGCGGCCCCGTTCCCGGTCGTCAAGGACCTGGTCGTGGACCGCAGCGCGTTCGACCGCATCATCCAGGCGGGCGGCTTTGTCTCGGTGCCGGCTGGCTCGGCCCCTGACGCGCACAGCGTGCCGGTGCGTAAGGACGACGCCGACGCAGCCTTCGACGCAGCCACCTGCATCGGCTGCGGCGCCTGCGTGGCCGCCTGCCCGAACGGCTCGGCCTCGCTCTTCACCGCCGCCAAGATCACCCACCTGAGCCTGCTGCCGCAGGGCCAGCCCGAGCGGCTGTCCCGGGCCAAGGCCATGGTGGACCAGATGGACAGCGAGGGCTTCGGCGGCTGCACGAACACCGGCGAGTGCACCGCGGTCTGCCCGAAGGGCATCCCGCTGGACACGATCGCCCGCATGAACGCGGACTACCTGAAGGCCAACTCCAAGTAGCAGGGCAACCTTTGACAGCTGCAACTGTGACACAGTTGCAGCTATCATTCTTGTCCGCCCTGGAGGGCGCGTAGCTGCTCGCCGAGGCGACCGGTGGCGTGGTGTTCGCGGCCACCCAGCAGAGCGAGGCCCAGACCTGGCCGACTTCGGTTTCCCCGACGCCGCGTCCTTTGGGATCTGACGGACGATCCCGAGCTGCCTTCACTGCCGCCCTCGGCCGCCCCTCCGGCGGGCTGGCGCATCTGTTGCAGGGGCTTCGCGACATCGGCCTGGTCGAGCAGGTCGATGACGCGCTCCGGGACAAGCGGAGCGTCTTCAAGGTCGCCGAGCCGATCGTCCGCCTCCACCAGCTCATCATTCAGCGTCGTGAGCCCGAGCGACGCCGGGCGGCTCCACCGTCTGGAGCACCTGCGGGCGCTGCTTCCCGACGCCAGGATCGACCGGCAACCCAAGCTGCTGCTGTTCGCCCGCTCGGGCTTCACCGCCGAACCCACGGACCTGGCCCGCGGACGGCCGGACGTGGGGCGGACAGGCCTTCCGCCGTTACCTCATCTGTATGTTGCGCAACATACAGATGAGGTGACAGCGGCGGCGGGGTGTAACAGGCGGGGTGTAACAAAGGGGCCGTTCGGACCACTTCGTGGTGTCAGTGGAACGCATCCGAACGAAAGGGCTGGGCGGTGGCGGATGATGCGGACCGGTTCACCGGCATGTACGACGAATGCCGGCAACGCGTCTGGGCCTACGTGGTCAGCCGCGCGGGCCGGCAGGTGGCCGACGAGGTGGTGAGCGAGACGTTCGCGATCGCCTGGCGGCGGTTCGGGGACGTGCCGGAGCCGGCGCTACCGTGGCTGCTCGGCGTGGCGAGGAACGTCCTGCGCGACAACGTGCGCGCCGAGGCCCGCAGGGAGGCGCTGGCGGCCGAGCTGCGCTCCTGGACCGAAGGGGACGTGGCCGAGCAGGTGACCGAGCGCCTGGGCGTGCTGCGGGCGCTGGCCGAGCTGTCCGACGACGACAGGGAGATCCTGCTGCTGGTGGCCTGGCAGGGATTGTCGCCGAAGGAGGCGGCCAGGGTGGTGGGCTGCTCGTCGGCGGCCTTCCGGGTACGCCTGCACCGGGCCCGCAAGCGGCTGGAGCGGGCCGTTCAGCATCCCGCGCCGGCGCCCCTGTCCCCCGTACGGAACCTCACCGAGGAGTGGTCTTGACATCCTCCCCCTCGATGCAGGAGGGGGATTCCGACCGTCGCCGGTCGGTCTTCCTGCTTCATCGCCGGTCGCCCGCCCGGGAGGAACACTCCCGCTTGAGGTCTTACACCAGCTCCACAGGCGTTTCAGCTCTCCGCCAGCCCGGCGGCGAGCAGCATGTTCTGGGCCGCGTTCACCTCCCGGTCATGGACCGCGCCACACGCACAAACCCATTCACGGACGCTCAACGGCAACGTCTCCCGCAGCGTCCCGCAGACCGAGCACAACTTGGAGGAAGGAAAGAAGCGGTCCACGACCACCAGCGTGCGGCCGTACCAGTCCGTCTTGTACTCCAGCATGTTGCGCAGTTCCCGCCAGCCGGCATCGGAGATGGCACCGGCCAGGGCATGGTTCTTGAGCAGGTTGCGGACGGCCAGGTCTTCCACGGCGATCGCTTGATTGTCACGAACCAGCCGTGTGGTGACCTTGTGCAGGTAGTCCCGGCGCCGGTCGGCGATTCGGGCGTAGATCTTCGCCACGCGCAGCCGGGCCTTGGCCCGGTTGTTCGACCCTTTCTCCTTGCGGGCCAGCGCCCGCTGTGCCTTGGCCAGCCTGCGACGTTCACGACGCTCGTGGCGGGGGTTGGCGATTTTCTTGCCGCACGCCAGCGTGAGCAGGGCGGTCAGGCCCGCGTCCAGGCCCGTCGACTGCTCGACCGGCGGCAACGGCGCGATTTTCTCCTCGACCAGGAGGGACACGAACCAGCGCCCGGCCGGGTCCCTGCTCACGGTGACCGTGGACGGCTCGGCCCCTTCGGGCAGCGGGCGCGACCACACGATGTCCAGCGGCGCGTCCATCTTGGCGAGGGTGAGCCGGCCGTCGCGCCAGCGGAACCCAGAGCGGGTGTATTCGGCCGACGCTCGGGATTTCTTCTTGCTCTTGAAGATGGGGTACTTAGCCCGTTTGGCGAAGAAGTTCGCGAACGCCGCCTGCAGATGCCGCAGCGTCTGCTGCAACGGCACCGACGACACCTCACACAAGAACGCCAGCTCGGGTGTCTTCTTCCACACGGTCAACGCGGCCGACGACTCCGCGTAGGAGACGCCGCGGCCTTCCAGCGCGTAGGCGCCGGTCCGCTCCTCCAGAGCCTTGTTGTAGACCAGGCGCACGCAGCCGAACGTCCGGACCAGCTCTTCGGCCTGTTCGGGGGTCGGATAGAAGCGGTACTTGTAGGCCCGCTTCACGAGCTGCGCCACCTCTCGATCCTAAGTGCGAGATCACTCGCGCACCGGCCGATTCAGAAAGTAGGCCGTCCGCCTGGCGGCGTATCGCCTGCCTTTGCCCTGCTACGCAGGAGTCCGATTCCTTCCCCGCCTCAAGGTGGGGGCTTCCTCGGAGGTGCCTCATGAACCCGATCGACGAGCTCAGGGCCGCCCGGCCCGCCCATCTCGGCGAGCGTCCGGTGGACGGGCGCACGCGGGCGGCCGAGCTGGCGTACGCGATGTCCCGGCCGCGACAGGGGGAGCGGCGGCGACGTCCGGCCTTGCGTCCCGCGTGGGGGCTGGCGGCGGCCGGGGCGGCGGCGGCGGCCGTCGCGGCGGCGGCGGTCGTCCTGCCGGGCGGCGGCGCGACCCCGCCGCCACGGGCGCCCGCCGTCGCGGCGACGGAGAACGCGCCGGCCGTCGCGGAGAAGACGCGCCTGTCGGCGCGGGAGGTGCTGCTCGCCGCCGCCGCGAACGCCGGCCGGCAGGCCGAGGCCGAGGGCGACTGGTGGCACACGGCGACCGTGACCCGCACCCTGTTCACCGCGACCGGGGGTTACCGGGTCGAGTCGCGCGGCCGCGACGAGATGTGGACGCCCCGGGCCACGGGCGGCGAGCAGTGGAGCCGCGGCCAGTCCCTCGGCGCGGCCCCCGCCACGGAGGCGGATCGTCAGGCGTGGGAGGCGGCCGGGTCGCCGGCCGAGTTCGAGATCAAGGTGCCGGGCAAGCGGGGGTCGCTCACGATGCCGGCCGCCCCGGGGAAGGTCAGGACCGACCGCAGCCCGCTCGTGGACGGGGACAAGGTGTTCTGGCTGGGCCGCAACGTCACCATGAAGGACCTGCGCGGGCTGCCTGACGAGCCCGAGGCGCTGCGCGCCTGGCTGCTGCGCTCGTACGAGGGGCACGACACGGAGTCGGACGGCGTGCCGATGGCCTCGGATGTGTGGCTGTTCAAGGTCAGCGCCGGGCTGATCACCGACATGCCGGTGACGCCGAAGGTGCGCGGCGCGGCGTTCCGGATGCTGGCAGGGCTCGACACGGTGGAGGTCACCGAGGACGTCACGGACGCCGAGGGCCGCACCGGCACCGCCGTCTCGATCGAGGAGCGGATCAAGGGCGGCGCGGTGCTGCGCAACCGGCTGGTCTTCGACGAGGCGACCGGCCGCGGGCTCGCCAACGAGAACGTCGTGGTCAAGCCCGGCGGGCTCCAGGCGGGCCTGGAGCCGGGCGCGGTGTTCAACTCGGTCGCGGTGCTGGAGGCGGGCTGGACGTCCGCCGCGCCGCGCCGCTGACCCCTCACCCCCAGGCGGTGAGGAACGTCCGCACCGCCGCCTCGGCCAGCTCGCGCAGCTCGGCGTCCTCCAGGGTGCGGGTGCCGAGCCTGGTCCTGGCCTCCAGGGGCCCGAGCAGCAGGGACGTGAACTGCTCGGCGGCCAGGTCGGGCTCGGCGGCGCGCAGCCGGCCGGCGAGCGTGAGCCTGGCCAGCCGGTCGGCGAGCGCCTGGTTGAGCCGGTCGGGACCGTACTGGTTGGTGATCTCCAGCAGGTCGGGGAAGTGGGTGATCTCGGCGTAGAGGAGGCGGCGCAGCGCGCACGAGCGGCCGCCGGCATGCAGGCGCAGCAGCGCGTGGCCGACGTCCGTCAGCGTGGCGGCGAGGTCGTCTCCCGGACGCGCCAGCGGCTCCAGCGCGGCCAGCCGCTCCTCCAGCGCCGTGCGGGCGCTCGCCTCCATCGCGTGCCTGAACAGCGTGGCCTTGTCGGACAGGTGGTTGTAGACCGTCGGCTTGGCCACGCCCGCCTCGGCGGCGATCTCCTGGACGCACGCCTGCGCGTAGCCCTGCCGGGCGAACACCGTGAACGCCCCCTCCAGGATCGCCTGCCGCTTGTCGATCCGGCCCCGCGTGGTGCTGTCCATAGCGCTGATTGTACTCGTCGGTTCAAGTCAATGGACCGGTCTGTTGCATGCATACGCATGCGATCATTATGTTGAACCCATGAGTTCAAATATCGCTGACCGCCTGGACGGTCGGCTGACGGCAGTGATCGGCGTCGTGCTGCTCGGCGGCCTGCTGGGCATCCTCAACAGCACGATGGCCGCCGTCGCCACCGGCACCCTCGCGCGGATCTTCGACACCTCGCTCAGCACGGTCGGCTGGACGTCCACCGGGTTCCTGCTGGCGGTGACCGCCACGATCCCGTTCACCACCTGGGCCGTCGACCGGTTCGGCGGCCGGCGGCTGTGGCTGGCCGGGCTGGTGCTGTTCGCGGCCGGCTCGCTCGGGGCGGGGCTGGCCTGGAACGTCGGCGCGCTGATCGGCTTCCGGGTGCTCCAGGGGTTCGGGGCCGGGCTGCTGGACCCGCTCGTGCTGATCCTGCTGGCCCGCGCCGCCGGGCCGCACCGCGCCGGGCGGGTGATGGGGCTGATGGGCGTGGTCCTGTCGCTCGGGCCCGTCCTGGGGCCGATCGCGGGCGGCGTGGTGCTGAACGGGCTGTCGTGGCGGTGGATGTTCCTGCTGAGCGTGCTGCTGGCGGCGGTCGCGTACGTGCTGGCGCGGCGCGTGCTCCCCGCCGACGCCGCCGCTGCGGATGCGGTGGCGGGGCGGCTCGACGTGCTCGGGCTGGCGCTGCTCGGGCCGGGCTTCGCGGCGGTCGTGCTGGCGCTGTCGCAGACGGCGGAGCAGCGCGGCTTCGCGGCCTGGCAGGCGCTGCTGCCGCTCGCGCTCGGGGCCGCGCTGCTGCTCGGCTACGGGCTGCACGCCCGGCGGACCGCCGCGCCGCTGATCGAGCTGCGGCTGTTCGCCGGGCGGGGGTTCGGCGCGAGCGTCGCGATCATGGGGATCGGCGGCCTCGGCCTGTACGCCGCGCTGTTCGCCCTGCCGCTGTACTACCAGCAGGCCCACGGCCACGGCGTGCTCGCCGCCGGGCTGCTCATGACCCCGATCGGGCTCGGCGGCTCGCTCGCCATGCCGCTGGCCGGGCGGCTGTCCGACCGGATCGGCGCCCGCGGGCTGGCCACGGCCGGCGCGATCGGGTCCCTGCTGAGCGCGTTCGCCCTCACCCAGGTCGGGGCCGACACGCCCGAGGTGTGGCCGGTGCTCGCGGCCTTCGCGTTCGGCCTGGGGAGCGGCTGCTTCAGCGCGCCGACGATGGGCTCCCTCTACCGGACGCTGCCGGCACCGCTGGTGGCGCAGGGCAGCTCCGTGCTCTACATGCTCAACCAGCTCGGCGCGGCCCTCGGCGTCGCCCTCGTCACGCTCGTCCTGCAGACCGCCGGCGACGCGATGACCGGCTTCCACCACGTCGCCTGGCTGTCCGTCGTCATGATCGCGCTCGTCCTGGCCGCCATCCCGCTCCTGCCCGGCCGCCCTTCCGCCGTCCCCGCCGGCGGTCAGCTCGTGTAGCCGCGCGCGGCGTAGTCGTAGGCGTCGTTGAAGCGGACGTACGCCTTCTTGCCGACGAACGGCTCGAACGGGTCGGGCTGGAGCTTCTTCTTGTTCTTCAGGAAGTAGTTGTCGGACGGGCAGGTGCCGCGCGCCCAGAACGACGAGACCCGGTCCCGCCAGGGCCCCGTGAACTCGAACTTCTTGCAGTTCTTGGCCGAGGCGCGCCACGACCCCATGGCGCCGCGCCAGTACTGGTGCTCGTACACGCAGTAGTAGCCCTTCTTGCACGCCTTGGCGGTGGCGGCGAGCACCACGCGCACGTCACCGCCGTCCCAGACGATCTCGTTGCTGCTCACCCTCGTCCCGCCGGGCATGGCGGCCAGGTACGCCTCGACCAGGGCGCTGTCGGCGGTGGCCGCCTGGGCGGGAAGCGTGCCGAAGACGACGATCGCGGCGCCGGCGACGACGCCGGCCGTCGTGAGGTGGCGGCGAGGCAGGTTCATGTCGGGTCCTCTCGGCTCGGTGACGAGAGGAACGTAGGCGGCCCGGTGTTGAGCCTGCGTTGAGTCCGTGTTGACCGCGCCTAATTCGGTTGCGGCGGGTATGGGATGTCTGGCCTGATAGATCGCGTTCCAGTTGGACCAGCGAGAGGAGGCGACACGCGATGACGTACCACGAGGTGACCGGGACCAGGCATCCGCTCAGGATGTGGGCGGAGCCAGAGGCCGTCGATCCGCAGGCGATGCAGCAACTGCGCAACGTCGCGAACCTCCCCTGGGTCCACGGCGTCGCCGTCATGCCCGACGTCCACCACGGCAAGGGCGCGACGGTCGGGTCGGTCATCGCCATGCGCGAGGCCGTCTCGCCGGCCGCCGTCGGCGTGGACATCGGCTGCGGGATGAGCGCGGTCAAGACCTCGTACAAGGCGTCGCAGCTCCCGGACAACCTCGCCTACCTGCGTGGGAAGCTGGAGCAGGCGGTGCCGGTCGGCTTCTCGCACCACAAGCGCCCGGTCGACCCCGGCAAGATCTTCGGGATGCGTACGGCCGGCTGGGCCGAGTTCTGGAAGAGCTTCGACGACCTCGCCCCGGCGGTACGAGCCCGCCGCGAGCGGGCCGAGGCGCAGATGGGCACCCTCGGCGGCGGCAACCACTTCCTGGAGGTCTGCTCCGACGACGAGGGCGCCGTCTGGGTCGTCCTCCACTCCGGCTCCCGCAACATCGGCAAGGAGCTGGCCGAGCACCACATCGGCGTCGCCCGCGGCCTGTCGCACAACCAGGACCTGGTGGACCGCGACCTCGCCGTCTTCCTCGGCGGCACGCCGGAGATGCACGCCTACCGCCGCGACCTCTACTGGGCCCAGGACTACGCCCGCCGCAACCGGGCGCTCATGATGGGCCTGGTCTGCGACGTCCTCCGCCGCCACCTGCCGGGTGTCACCTTCGACCAGCCCATCTCCTGCCACCACAACTACGTGGCGGAGGAGCGCTACGAGGGCGTGGACGTGCTCGTCACCCGCAAGGGCGCGATCCGGGCCGGCTCGGGCGACCTCGGCATCATCCCGGGCTCGATGGCCACCGGGACGTACATCGTCAAGGGGCTGGGGAACGGGCTGGCGTACAACTCGGCCTCGCACGGGGCCGGCCGGAAGATGAGCAGGAACAAGGCGAAGAAGACGTTCACCCTGAAGGATCTGCAGGAGCAGACGTTCGGGGTGGAGTGCAGGAAGGACGCGGGGGTGCTGGACGAGATTCCGGGGGCGTACAAGGACCTGGAGTCGGTGATGGCGGCCCAGACCGACCTGGTCGAGGTCGTCGCCCACCTGCGCCAGCTCATCTGCATCAAGGGCTGACCCGGCCGTCTTCTGCTGAGAGAGCGCTCCCCCCTAGGGTCGCGCTGCGTGTGGTGCTCGGTTCCGGCCGGGTTAACGGGGTTCTTGACAGTCGTCAAGTGGGCGAGCAGTCTTCTGGTCAAGGGAGCGCTCTCTCGAAACGATCGCCCACCCCCCAAGGGAGCCGCCATGCGTGTCACGCGACTGCTCGCCCTCCTGTCCGTGCTGCTCGCCACGTTCGCCGTCGCCCCGCGGCCGGTGGACGCGCAGGTCGTGCGGGTCGCGGAGTTCCTCGCCGACTGTCCGTTCAGCCATCGGCTGCCGGACGATCCGATCGTCTTCCCCGGGCTGCCCGGGGCCTCGCACATGCACAGCTTCTTCGGCAGCCGGGTCACCAACGCCTCCACCACGCTCGCCGATCTGCAGAACGGTGCCACCAACTGCAACCCGGCCGTGGACAAGTCGTCGTACTGGGTGCCGACCTTCTACCGCGACGGGGCGCCGGTCGAGCCGGCCATCATCACGTTCTACTACCTGGGGGAGGGCGTCCGGGACGACATCGTCGCGCGGACGCAGCCGCTTCCGCTGGGGCTGCGGATCGTCGCGGGGAACGCCAAGGCGACCGGGCCGGGGGACGGGTCGTCCATCGCGCGGTGGTCGTGTCTGCACGCCGGGCAGGTGCCGCCGTCCAAGGACTTCGTGACGTGCCCGAGCGGGACGATGCTGGAGTCGTACCTGGACTTCCCGCAGTGCTGGAACGGGCGCGACCTCGACTCCGCCGACCACAAGAGCCACATGGCGTACCCGGTGGCGGGGGCGTGCCCGAGCACGCATCCGGTGCCGGTGCCGAAGTTGCGGCAGGTCATCCGGTATCCGGTCAGCGGGGACCCGTCGCACTTCCGGCTGGCTTCCGGCGGCGGGTACACGATGCACGGCGACTTCTTCAACGCCTGGCCGCAGGCGGAGATGGAGCGCCGGGTGCGTGACTGCATCCGTCCGGTCGTGAAGTGCGGCGCGGACGGGCGGCCGGTCTAGGTGCCGTGTTCCTCATGGTGAGGGCGTGGGTGTCGGCGGCGTTCGTGCTGTTGTCGCTGGTCGCTGGCTGCGGCTCCACGGCCGGCGGTACGGTGGCGAGCTCCGGCTCACCCTTCAACGCCACCGACGTCGCCTGGTTGCAGCTCGCCGAGGCGCTGCACGCGCGGGCGTTGCCGATGCTCGCGCTCGCACCCGGCCGTTCCGCCTCCCCTGAACTCGTGGAGGTGGCGGGACGGCTGGCGAAGGAGCACGGGGAGGGGCGGGAGCGGTTGCGTGCGCTGCTCCCCCGGAATGGTGCGGGGGAGAATCCCCATGCCGGGCACGACATGCCGGGCATGCCGACCGCCGCCGATCTGGAGACGCTGCGGGGGCTGCGCGGGAAGAAGTTCGATCGGCGGTTCGTCCCGTTGGTGCGGGCGTACCTCGATCAGCTCGTGCTGGTCGCCGAGGGGGAGCGGCGTTCGGGGGCGTCCGAGGAGGTGCGGCGGCTGGCCACCACGATGGCCCGTGCGCACGAGGCCGAGCTGGCCCGGCTGGCCGAGGCGGCCCCAGAGGCGAGCGCCCGTTAGCTTGGGCACATGGAGCTGATCGGGGCGGGGCGCAGCGCCGACGTGTACGCGCTCGACGACGACCTCGTGCTACGCCGCTACCGCGACGGCCACGACGCCCGGGAGGAGGCGGCCGTCATGGCGTACGTGGCCGCCCACGGTTACCCGGTCCCCGAGGTGCGCCCGGGGCCCGGCGGCGGAAGCCCGGCCGACCTGGTGATGCGCCGGTTGCCCGGTCCGACGCTGCTCCAGGCCGTGGTCGGCGGTGCGTACGAGCCGGTGGAGGCGGGCCGGCTGACAGCGCGGCTGCTGCGGCGCCTGCACACGATCCCCGCCCGCCTGTCGCCCGACCCGCGCGACCGGGTGCTCCATCTCGACCTGCACCCGGACAACGTCATGCTGACGCCCGCCGGGGCCGTCGTGATCGACTGGCGCAACAGCCGCGAGGGCCGTCCCGAGCTGGACGCCGCGCTGTCGGCCGTCATCCTGGCCCAGATCGCGGTCAACGTGGGCGATCCGCTGGCCGGGCTCGCGCGGGCGGTGCTGTCAGGCCTGCTCCGCGAACTCGGCGATGTCATGGATGGTGGCGGGGGAGCGCTTGAGGAGGCCGCCCGCCTGCGGGCCGCCGACTCCGGCCTCACGGCGGAGGAGGCCGGATTCGTCGAGGCGGGGGTAAGGCTGATCAGAGGCGGTTGAGGGGAAGGTCACTCCGACCAGGCGGTGGTGGTGTCGAGGCGGTGGAGCCAGAGTTTCTCGCCGTCGCCGCCCGGCTCCCATCGCGCGCAGAAGTCGAGCAGCGCGCGGCAGCGCGCGAGCATGGCCGCCTGCCGCTCCGTCCAGTCGGGGACGAACCCGTCGTAGGCGGCGAAGAAGTGCTCCAGCAGCGGCACGTGCTCCGGGTGGTGGCTGCGGATGATCCACTCGCACCAGGCGAGGTCCTCGACCGGCCGGCCCGGGTGCGCCCACTCCCAGTCGAGGATGGCGGTGGTGCGGAAGGTGGCGGGGTCGAAGAGCATGTTCTGGGGGCCGTAGTCGCCGTGGACGATCCCCAGGCGGTGGATGCCGCCGAGGATCCGGCCGCACTCGGTGAGCACCTCGACGGCGTGGCCGTCGTCCAGGAGGTCCTGGCCGTGCTCGCCGGAGACGAAGCGGGTGGTCAGGCTGTCGGCGGTGATCTTGTGAACGCGGGGGACCGGGATGCGGCCGCGCAGGCGGCGCAGGTATCTGCTCTCCGTGCTCAGCCTGAACGCCGCCTCGGGGCCCTGGTAGCACTTCACGACCAGGGCGCCGTCGCCGAATGTGCTGTTGGTGTACCCGTGCTTCACAAGGGACGATTCTGGCCTACCCGGACCCCTCCCGGGACCCGCGCCACGCTACCTCGCCCGGCTCCGATACACGATGTAAGGACGGAACAAATACCCCACGGGGGCGGAAAGCGCGTGGACCAAGCGGCTGAACGGGAAGAGTACGACCAGCCCCATCCCCACGACCGTGTGCAGTTTGTAAAGACCGCTCGCGTTACTCATCGCCATCGTGTCGGGACTGAAGGTGAGCACCCCCCGGAACCACGGCGCGACCGTCGTCCGGTAGCTCTCCTCGCTCGGCGTGAATCCGGCCACCGTCGTCACCACGCCGGTGACGATCGCCGCCGCCAGCACCACGTACATGGTCTTGTCGTTGGCCGTCGTCGCGAGGAACACCGGCCCCCGGGTGCGCCGCCGGTAGATCAGCAGGACCAGCCCCGCGAGCGCGGCCACCCCGGCGATCCCGCCCCAGACCAGGGCGTTCGCGTGGTAGGTGGCGTTGCTCACGCCGATCGCGTCGGTCCAGGACAGGGGGACGAGCAGGCCGGTGACGTGGCCGACGATCACGAAGATCAGCGCGTAGTGGAACAGCGGGCTCGCCACCCGGAGCAGCCGCCGCTCGTAGAGCTGGGAGGAGCGGGTGGTCCAGCCGAACTGGTCGTAGCGGTAGCGCCAGACCAGGCCGCCGACGAAGATCACCGCGGTGACGTAGGGCGCCACGGTCCAGAGCAGGCTCTCGCTCGCGTTCACGCCTGCCTCCCGACGCTCTCGGCCGGCGGGCCGCCGGCCGCCAGCCGCCGCACCTCCGCCCGCTGCTCGGCGGTCGCGGGCGGCAGCGTGCCGCACACGGCGCCGACCACCAGCGCGTACGGCGACCCGCGCCCCTCCAGCGCCGCCCGCAGCAGCTCCAGCCCCACCCGGTGCTCCCGCAGCACCTCGGCCCCCGCCGCGTCGAGCGCGGCGAACTCCAGCACCACCGGCAGGAAGTCGGGCAGCTCGTCCTCCATCAGCTCCCACCCGGCGGCCCGGTAGCGGCGCTTCAGCGCGGCCAGCGACGCGCCCCGGCGGCGGGTGTCGCCGTCGGCGTAGTAGGTCAGGTAGAGGCAGCAGCGCCGGTCCAGGTCGAACGTCTCCACGTAGTGCGCGGCCAGCTCGCCCGCCCCCATCTCGGCGGCCCGGTCGAGGAACCCGGCGAAGTACGGCTCGGCCGCCTCCCTGATCAGCGGCAGCCGCCGCCAGAACCGCTCGTCCGGGTAGGCCAGCAGATGGGCCGCGGCCTGCCAGAGCACCTTCACGAGCGCTCCCGTCGCGGCGGGAACAGCCCCGCGGGCATGCCCCGGCCGTCCCAGTTGAGCAGGTTGACCCGCTTGTGGGTCACCTCGTCGCCGGTCTGGCGCTCCTTCAGCCCGTGGAAGCTCTCGACCGACACCGGCTGCGGACGGCCCGACGCCTCGCCGAACGGCCCCTGCATGCCGGGCCCGCCGTCGTAGTCGAGGCTGCAGCCGGCCTCCTCCACCACGCCTGGCTGGTTGCCGTACGCGGTGGGGATGACGTAGCGCTCGTCGTACTTGGCGAGGGCGAGCAGCCGGTACATCGCCGCCAGGTCCTCCTCGCTCATGCCCGCCTCGGGCGGCAGGACCGGCGGGCGGCCCAGGTTGACGGCCCGCATGTACGACCGCATCGCGGCCAGCTTGCGCAGCGCCGCCGTCACCGGCGCGGGATCGCCCGCCGTGAACAGCCCCGCCAGGTAGCCGACCGGGATGCGCAGCGCGTCGATGGCGGCGAACAGGTTGACCGCGTCCTCGCCGTCGTGGCCGGTGCCGGCGAGCGCGTCCACGACCGGCGAGAGCGGGGGGACGTACCAGACCATGGGCAGCGTCCGGTATTCGGGATGCAGGGGGAGCGCGATCCGGTAGCGCTTGACCAGGTCGTACACCGGCGAGCGCCGGGCGGCCTCCAGCCACTCGGCGGGCAGCCCCGCGGCCTGGGCGGCCGCCGCGACGACCGGGTCGTGCGGGTCGGCGAACAGGTCGAGCTGGGCCTCGTACAGGTCGCGCTCGTCCGGCGTCGCGGCGGCCTCGGCGACCCGGTCGGCGTCGTACAGCAGGACGCCGATGTAGCGCAGGCGGCCGACGCACGTCTCCGAGCAGACGGTCGGCAGCCCGACCTCGACCCGGGGGAAGCAGAACGTGCACTTCTCCGCCTTGCCGGTGCGGTGGTTGAAGTAGACCTTCTTGTACGGGCAGCCGGTCACGCACATGCGCCACCCCCGGCACCGGTCCTGGTCCACGAGCACGATGCCGTCCTCCTCGCGCTTGTACAGCGCGCCGGAGGGGCAGGAGGCCACGCACGACGGGTTGAGGCAGTGCTCGCAGATGCGCGGCAGATAGAACATGTACGCCTCTTCGAACGACAGCCTGACCTGCTCCGACACCTGCGCGAGCACCGGGTCGGGCGACGGGTCGCCGCCGAGGTCGTCGTCCCAGTTGGCGCTCCACTCGATCTTGGTCGGCTGGTTGCTCAGCAGCGACCTCGGCGGCGCCACGGGCACGTCGGCCGACAGCGGGGCCCGCGTGAGGTTCTCGTAGTCGTAGGTCCAGGGCTCGTAGTAGTCCTGGATGGAGGGCAGCAGCGGGTTGGCGAAGATGGTGAGGAGCTTGCGCAGCCGGCCGCCCGCCCGGAGCTGGAGCCGGCCCTTGCGGTCCAGCGTCCAGCCGCCCCGCCAGCGGTCCTGGTCCTCGTAGCGGCGCGGGTAGCCCTGGCCGGGCCGGGTCTCGACGTTGTTGAACCAGACGTACTCGACTCCGGGGCGGTTCGTCCACGTCTGCTTGCAGGTGACGGAGCAGGTGTGGCAGCCGATGCACTTGTCCAGGTTCATCACCATGGCGATCTGGGCCATGATCCGCATCAGTAGCGCACCTCCTGGGAGCGGCGGCGGATGGTCGTGAGCTCGTCGCGCTGGTTGCCCGTCGGGCCGAAGTAGTTGAACCCGTACGAGAGCTGCGCGTGCCCGCCGATCAGGTGCGTCGGCTTGATCAGCACCCTGGTCAGCGCGTTGTGGATGCCGCCGCGGCGGCCGGTCGCCTCCGACAGCGGCACGTCGATCAGGCGGTCCTGGGCGTGGTACATGTAGACCGTTCCCGGCGGCATGCGGTGGGAGACGATGGCGCGGGCCACGACCACGCCGTTGCGGTTGACGGCCTCCACCCAGTCGTTGTCGGCCACGCCGAGCCGGGCCGCGTCCTCGTCCGACATCCAGATCGACGGGCCGCCCCTGGACAGCGACAGCATGAGCAGGTTGTCCTGGTACTCGGAGTGGATCGACCATTTGCTGTGCGGCGTCAGATAACGCAGCCGGCCGCTCTCGCCGAACAGCGCGGCGAGGTCCAGCGGCGGGCGGTAGACCGGCAGCGCCTCGCCGTACTCGTGCATCCAGTCGTGGTCGAGGAAGAAGTGCATCCGGCCGGTCAGCGTGTGCCACGGCTTGCCGTGCTCGACGTTGATCGTGAACGGCGCGTAGCGGCGGCCCGACGACTCCTTGCCCGACCACTCCGGGCTCGTGGACACGTGCACCGGCCGCGCCTGGGTGTCGGAGAAGACGATCCTGTGGCCCTCGTCGGCCAGCCCTGACAGGTCGGTCCCGGTGCGTTCGGCCAGCTCACGGAAGCCCTGGACGGCGAGCCGGCCGTTGCTCGCGCCCGACAGCGCGAGGATCGCCTCGCACGCCTTGGCTTCGGTGTCCAGCTCGGGACGCCCCTTCGCCACGCCGCGCGGCACCAGGCCGCACCGCGCGCCGAGCCAGGCGACCTCCTCGTCGGGACGGAACGTCACCCCCTTGACCGGCACGCCCAGCCGCTCGGTCAGCGGGCCGAGCGCGGCGAGCTGATCGGCGACCGCGCCGTAGTCGCGCTCGACGACGTGCAGGGCGGGCTCGCGGTCGTGGCTGAGCTCGCTCGGCGTGTCGTGCTGGTGGGCGGTCGCCACCACGTCCCTGCGCACGCCGAGGCGCTCGCGGGCCAGGTCGCTGAAGGCGCGGGCGATCGTGTGGAAGGCGGCGAAGTCCGTCCGGGTCTCCCAGGGCGGGCTGATCGCCGGGTTGAAGGCGTGGACGAACGGGTGCATGTCGGTCGAGGAGAGGTCGTGTTTCTCGTACCAGGTGGCGGCCGGCAGCACCACGTCGGAGAAGACCGTCGAGGACGTCATGCGGAAGTCGAGCGTGACCAGCAGGTCCAGCTTGCCGCTCGCCGCCTCGGGATCGGGGTGCTCCAGGTTGGAGGTCGCGCCGAGGAGGTGGTGCAGGAAATACTCGTTGCCCTTGGCGCTGGAGCCGAACAGGTTGGAGCGCCAGAGCGTGAGCACACGCGGCCAGTTGCGCGGGTCCTCCGGGTTCTCGGCGGCGTAGCGGAGCCGGCCCGCGCGCAGCTCCTCCCGCGTGTACGCGACCGGATCGGCGGCCTCCCCGAGCTCCAGGGGATTGCGGTCGAACGCCGGAGCCATCGGCATCCAGCCGTTGCGCACCGCCTCGGCCACCAGGTCGGCGGTGCGCCTCCCGCGGAACACACCGGGCCCCACCGGCGAGGCCAGCTCGCCCGCGTCGAAACGGTCGTAGCGCCACTGGCCGGTGTGCAGGTACCAGAACGGCGTGCCGGGGACCATCCTGGCCGGCCGCACCCAGTCGGCGGCGCTCGCCAGCACCCCCCAGCCCGCCAGCGGACGGCACTTCTCCTGGCCCACGTAGTGCGCCCAGCCGCCGCCGTTGCGGCCCTGGCAGCCGGTCAGCAGCAGCAGCGACAGGAACGCCCGGTAGATCGTGTCGCCGTGGAACCACTGCGCCGCGCCCGCCCCCATCACGATCATGCAGCGGCCGCCGGTGGCCTCGGCGGTCCGCGCGAACTCGCGGGCCAGGCGGGCCGCCCGCTCGGCCGGCACGCCGGTGATCGGCTCCTGCCACGCCGGCGTGTACGGCCGCGCCGCGTCCTCGTAGCCCTCCGGCCAGTCGCCCGGCAGGCCGGGGCGGCGGACGCCGTACTGGGCGAGGAGCAGGTCGTATACCGTGGTGACGAGATGCCCGTTGATCCTGGTCACCGGAACGCCCCTGACCACCGGCTCGCCGCCGTCGAACCGGGGCAGCAGCACCTCGGCGGCCTGGCTCCAGTCGTCCATCACGGTGAGCTTGGGGTCGGTGCCGAGGTCGAGGTTCCAGCGGCCCTTGCCCGACTCGCTCCACCGGAAGCCGGCCGAGCCGTTCGGCACCACCGGGCGGCCGTTGCGCGACAGCAGGACCGTCTTCCACTCCGCCGCCTCCTCCTGGAGGCCGAGGTCGCGGGCCGTGAGGAACCTGCCCGGCACGTGCCGGCCGTCCCGCCGCTCCAGGCGGACGAGGAAGGGCAGGTCGGTGAAACGCTTGACGTAGCCGGTGAAGGACGGCGTGTCGCGCTCCACGAAGAACTCCTTCAGCAGCACGTGGCCCATCGCCATCGCGAGCGCGCCGTCCGTGCCGGGGCGCACGCTCAGGAACTCGTCGGCGAACTTGGCGGCGTCGCTGAAGTCGGGGCTGACCACCACGACCTTCTGGCCCCGGTAGCGGGCCTCGGCCATCCAGTGGGCGTCCGGCGTGCGCGTCACCGGCACGTTGGAGCCCCACATCATCAGGTACGCGGCGTCCCACCAGTCGGCGGACTCCGGCACGTCCGTCTGGTCGCCGAACACCTGCGGCGAGGCGACCGGCAGGTCGGCGTACCAGTCGTAGAAGGAGAGCATGGTGCCGCCGAGCAGCGACACGAAGCGCGAGCCGATCGCGTGGGAGACCATCGACATGGCCGGGATCGGCGAGAAGCCGGCGATCCGGTCGGGGCCGTAGGCGCTGATCGTGTGGACGTGCGCGGCGGCCACCATCTCGGCCGCCAGGTCCCAGCTGACCCTGACCAGCCCGCCCCTGCCACGCGCCTGCTGGTAGGCGCGCCGCTTCGCAGGGTCGCCGGTGACCTCCGCCCAGGCCGCGACCGGGTCGCCGAGCCGCTCGCGGGCCTCGGCGTACATCTCGACCAGCACGCCCCGCGCGTACGGGTAGCGGATCCTGGTGGGGGAGTAGGTGTACCAGGAGAAGGCGGCGCCGCGCGGGCAGCCGCGGGGCTCGTACTCGGGGCGGTCGGGGCCCACGCTCGGGTAGTCGGTCTCCTGGGTCTCCCAGGTGATGATGCCGTCCTTGACGTACACCTTCCACGAGCACGAACCCGTGCAATTGACCCCGTGCGTGGAGCGGACGACCTTGTCGTGGCTCCACCGGTCCCGGTAGAAGGCGTCGCCCTCCGTGCCGCCGGCCAGGCGCAGGGTGTGCAGGTCACCGCTCGTGGCCGCCGATCTGCGCAGGAAACGGCCGGTCCTGAGGAGGATGTCCTGGGCGCTCATACCCCCACTTCATCACAGAAAGTAATTCTCTGTTACACAGGGTGTATGTCTGAGCTTCGTAAAGGTTTGCGTGCGGGTCAGGCCCGCAACCTGGTCCTCGCCACCTTCGCCTTCGCCGTCACCTTCTGGGCCTGGAACCTCATCGGCCCGCTCGCCGCCACCTACAACCGGCGGCTCGGGCTCACCCCCACGCAGACCTCGCTGCTCGTCGCGATCCCCGTCGTGGTCGGCGCCCTCGGCCGGATCCCGGTCGGGGTGCTGGCCGACCGGTTCGGCGGGCGGCGCATGTTCGCCGCCGTCTGCTTCGTCTCGATCGTCCCCGTCCTGTTCGTCGGCTGGTCCGGCTCGTACGGCTGGTTGCTCTTCTGGGGCTTCCTCCTCGGCATCCCCGGGACGTCGTTCGCCATCGGCATCCCCTTCGTCAACGCCTGGTACGAGCCCGCCCGCCGCGGCTTCGCCACCGGCGTCTTCGGGGCCGGCATGGGCGGGACCGCGCTGTCGGCCTTCTTCACGCCGCGCCTGGCGGAGGCGTTCGGGCGGCCTGGCACGCACGTGCTGATGGCGGCCGTGCTGGCGCTGACCGGGGTGCTCATGCTGGGCGCGAGCCGTGACTCGCCGCTCTGGTCCCCGGCGACCGCGCCCGCGCTGCCGCGCATCCGCGAGGCGCTGAAGGTGAAGGCCACCTGGCAGTGCTCCTTCCTGTACGCGGTGGCGTTCGGCGGGTTCGTGGCCTTCTCGACGTACCTGCCGGCCCTGCTGGAGAACGCCTACCGCTTCGCCCAGACCGAGGCGGGGATGCGCACTGCCGGCTTCTCGATCGCGGCCGTGCTGTCCCGGCCGCTGGGCGGCACGCTGTCCGACCGGCTGGGGGCCGTCCGGGTGCTGATCGTCGCGTTCGGCGGGGTGGTGGTCATGGCGGTCGTCCTCATGTTCCGTCCGCCCGCGGAGGTGCCCGCCGGGGTGAGCTTCGTCCTCATGGCCTTCTTCCTCGGGCTGGGGACGGGCGGCGTGTTCGCGCTGGTCGCCAAGCTGGTCGAGGCGTCGAAGGTGGGGACGGTCACCGGCCTGGTGGGCGCGGCCGGCGGTCTCGGCGGCTACTTCCCGCCTCTCGTCATGGGCGCGGTCTACTCGGCGACCGGCACGTACACGATCGGATATGTCCTGCTGGCCGTCACCGCGGCGGCCGCGCTGCTGTACACGTGGCGGGCGTTCCGCCAGGCGTGAACGCCGATGAAAATGGTTTGCCGTGCGGCCTGACCCTTGTCAAGGTGGTCAGGCTATGCGCTCCCTTCCTGACGCCGATCCCGGCGTGCCCGACCTCCGCAGTCCGCTCCGTTACCTGTGGTGGAACGCCCGGCGGCAGGCCACGGCCCTGCTCGCCGGCATCGGCTACGCCACCCTCTGGTGGCTGGTGCAGGCGCTCATGCCGGCCGTGCTCGGGAAGGGCATCGAAGCGGTCACCGCCAAGGACACCGGCGCGCTGCTCACCTGGTCGGCCATCCTGTTCGGGCTGGGGCTGGTGCAGGCGTTCAGCGGCATCATGCGCCACCGGATGGCCGTCTACAACTGGCTGGCCGCCGCCTACCGCACCGTGCAGCTGACCGCGCGCCACGCCGCCAAGCTGGGTGCGACGCTGCCGAAGCGGCTCTCCACCGGCGAGGTCGTCAGCGTCGGCAACTCCGACATCGCGCACATCGGCAGCTCCATGGACATCCTGCTGCGCGGCACCGGCTCCGTCGTGGCGATCGTCACCGTGACCGTGATCCTCATCTCGACCTCGCTGCCGCTCGGGCTGCTCGTGCTGTTCGGCGTCCCGCTCATGACCGTCGCCGTCGGGCCGCTGCTCAAACCCCTGCACCGGCGGCAGGCCAGGCAGCGCGAGCTGACCGGCGACCTGTCCACCAGGGCCGCCGACATCGTCGCGGGGCTGCGGGTGCTGCGCGGGATCGGCGGCGAGCAGGTGTTCGCCAGGCGCTACCGCGAGGAGTCGCAGCGGGTGCGGCACGCCGGCGTGGGGGTCGCGCGCGTCGAGTCGGTGCTGGAAGGCGCGCAGATCCTGCTGCCCGGCCTGCTCATCGCGATCGTCACCGGCGTCGGCGCCTCCTTCGCGGTCGCCGGCCAGATCCCGACCGGCCAGCTCGTCGCGTTCTACCTGTACGCGGTTTTCCTCATCGGCCCCATGCGCACGCTGACCGAGGCCGCCGACAAGCTCACCAAAGGGCACGTGGCGGCCGGCCGGGTGATCCGGATCCTGTCCATCGAGCCCGAGATCAAAGGCGGCAAGGGCGGCAGCGGGGGCGGGGTGCTGCGCGACTCCTACAGCGGGGTGACCGTCCAGCCCGGCGTCCTGACGGCCGTGGCCGCGAGCTCCCCCGAGGACGCCGTCGCCATCGCCGACCGCCTCGGCCGCTACGCCGACGGCGACGTCACGTTCGGCTCGGCCGATCTCCGCGTGCTGCCTCTGGACGAGGTCCGCCGCCGGATCCTGGTCGCCGACAACAGCGCCCGCCTCTTCACCGGCCGGCTGCGGGACGAGCTGGACGTACGCCCCCGCGACACGGACGCCGCCGGCGACGAGGGGCGGCTGAAGGAGGCGCTGCACGTCGCCTGCGCCGAGGACATCGTCGAGGCATTGCCCGACGGGCTCGACACCTGGGTGGCCGAGGCCGGCCGGGAGTTCTCCGGCGGGCAGCAGCAGCGGCTGCGGCTCGCCCGCGCGCTGCTGGCCGACCCCGAGGTGCTGATCCTGGTGGAGCCGACCAGCGCGGTCGACGCCCACAGCGAGGCGCGCATCGCCCAGCGGCTGGCGGAGAGCCGGGTCGGGCGGACGACGCTGGTCTGCACGACCAGCCCCCTCGTGCTCGACCGCACCGATCACGTGGTCTACGTCGAGGACGGGCGGGTGCTGGCGGAGGGGACGCATCGGCAGCTGCTCGACACCTCGCCTGCTTACGCGACGACCGTCACCCGCGGGGAGGGCTGACCATGGCCAAGGAGATCCTGCCGATCGCCGACAGGAAGCAGGTGCGGGCCTACGCCCGGCGGCTGACGCTCAAATATCCGCGGCAGCTCCTCACGGCGCTGGCGCTGCACGCGCTGGCCGCCGTGTCGGGGCTCGTGGTGCCCTGGCAGCTCGGCGGGCTGGTGGACGACATCGAGCGGGGCGTCGCGGTGAACGTCGCCGTCGTGGCGGTCGCCATCGGCGCCTTCCTGCTGGTGCAGGGGCTGCTCATGCGCTACGCCGTGCTGGCCTCGGCCAGGCTGGGCGAGAAGGTGCTGGCCGAGCTGCGCGAGGAGTTCGTGGACCGGGTGCTCGCGCTGCCGCTGTCGACCGTCGAGCGGGCCGGGTCCGGCGACCTGATCACCCGCACGTCGAGGGACGTCGACTCGTTGTCGCGCACGGTGCGGCACGCGGTGCCGGAGACGCTGATCGCGGGGGTCACGTTCCTCATCACCATGGGCGCGCTGGTGCTGGTCAGCCCGCTGCTCATGCTGCCGATGCTGCTGGCGGGGCCGGTCATCTACGTGGCCACCCGCTGGTATCTCCAGCGGGCCAGGGACGGCTACCTGCGCGAGAACGCCGCCTACGCGGACATGACGGAAGGGCTCGCCGAGACCGTCGAGGGGGCCAGGGCCGTCGAGGCGCTGGGGCTGCAGGAGCGCCGCCGGGCCCGCACCGACGACGACATCGCCCGCTCCTACGCCGCCGAGCGCTACACCCTCGGGCTGCGGGTCGTCTGGTATCCCGCGGTCGAGCTCGGCTACGTCATCCCCGTGGTGAGCGCGCTGCTGGTCGGCGGGCTCTTCTACACCGAGGGCTGGGTGACGCTCGCCCAGGTCACCGCCGCCGCGCTCTACGCGCAGCAGCTCATCGACCCGCTCGACCGGTTCCTGATGTGGATCGACGAGCTGCAGGTGGGCGGCGCCGCCATGGCCCGGCTGCTCGGCGTGGCGAACGTCCCCGACGACCGGGAGCCCGCCGCCGAGCGCCCGGCGGGCGAGCTGCTGGAGGCCCGCGACGTCCGTTACGCCTACCGCGAGGGCCACGACGTGCTGCACGGCGTGTCCCTGACCGTGCGGCCCGGTGAGCGGCTGGCGATGGTGGGGCCGTCAGGGGCGGGCAAGTCCACGCTGGGACGGCTGCTCGCGGGCATCCACGGGCCGCGCGCCGGGTCGGTGGCGGTGGGCGGGGTGCCGCTCGTGGACCTGCCGCTGGACGAGCTGCGCGGGCACGTCGCCCTGGTCACCCAGGAGCACCACGTGTTCAAGGGCACCGTGCGCGACAACCTGCTCATCGCCCGGCCCGACGCGGGCGACGAGGCCGTGCGCGAGGCGCTGGCGGCCGTGGACGCGCTGGACTGGGTGCTCGACCTGCCGGACGGGCTGGAGACCCAGGTGGGGTCCGGCGGGCATGCCGTCTCGGCGGCCCGGGCCCAGCAGCTCGCCCTGGCCCGGCTGGTGCTGGCCGACCCGCACACCCTGGTGCTGGACGAGGCCACCTCCCTCATCGACCCGCGGGCCGCCAGGCACCTGGAGCGCTCTCTGGCGGCCGTGCTGGACGGGCGCACGGTCATCGCGATCGCGCACCGGCTGCACACCGCGCACGACGCGGACCGGGTGGCCGTGGTGGAGGACGGGCGGATCACCGAGCTGGGGTCGCACGACGAGCTGGTGGCCGAGGGAGGGTCCTACGCCGCGCTCTGGGCGAGCTGGCACGGCACTCCCGTCCCCCGGCCCGAGGAGGTCAGGAGGTGATGCCCAGCGACTTCTTCAGGAAGTCGACCTGGAGCAGCAGCAGGTTCTCCGCCACCACCTCCTGCGGCGTCATGTGCGTGACCCCCGACAGCGGCAGCACCGTGTGCGGGCGACCGGCGGCCAGCAGCGCCGACGACAGGCGCAGCGTGTGGGCCGCCACCACGTTGTCGTCCGCGAGCCCATGAATGATCATGAGCGGGCGCTCCAGCTTGGCGGCGTCCGCGAGGAGTGAGGAGTTCTCGTACACCTCGGGCTGCTCGTCGGGGTGGCCCAGGTAGCGCTCGGTGTAGCACGTGTCGTACAGCCGCCAGTCGATCACCGGCGCCCCGGCCACGGCCGCGTGGAAGACGTCCGGCCGCCGCAGCACCGCCAGCGCGGCCAGGTAGCCGCCGAACGACCAGCCGCGGATGGCCACCCGTGACAGGTCGAGGTCGTCGCCGTACTGCTCGGCCACGCCCTGCAGGGCGTCGACCTGGTCCTCCAGCACCGGGGTGGCCAGATCGCCCCGCACCGCCCGCTCGAACGCCGTGCCCCGCCCCGGCGTGCCGCGGCCGTCGGCCACGACCACGGCGAAGCCCTGCTCGGCGAACCACTGGCTCTCCAGGAACGCGCCCCGCCGGTTGAGCACCCGCTGCGCGTGCGGCCCGCCGTACGGGTCCATGAGCACGGGCAGCTTGCCCGAGCCCTGCTCGTACCACGAGGGCAGCACCACGGCGGTGGCCAGCTCGCGCCGCCCGGAACGCCCGATGGACACCCGCAGGTCGAGGCCGGGCCGCTCGGCGAACGACGGGATCGGCACCGCCATGCCGTCGCGCCGCACGACCGTCACCGACACGCCCTCGGTGTCGAGGCTCTGCTCGGCGAGCACGCCGACCCCGCCGGCCATCCGCCCCGAGAACACCCCGGACCTGGTCGAGACCGGCAGCAGCGAGTGACCGTCCCAGGTCCAGAGCTGGATCTCGGTCGGGTCGCCGCTCGCGCTGAACAGCACGCTGTCGTGGTCGACGTCGAGCACCGCCCTGACCTGGAGCGTCGGCGGCGTCACCACGCGGTCGCCGACGTGCAGGCGGTGGCCGCCCTCACCGCCCGCGACCCAGACGAGGGAGCCGTCGTCGAGGTGCGCGGGCACGCCGGTGACGATGTCGACCCAGGCCGGGTCGGTGTCCTCACGCACGAGCGTGGTGGCCCCGGTGGCCGGGTCGACCGTGAACAGCCGCATGGTCCTCTGGTCGCGGGTCAGGGTCACGATGGACAGCGCGTGGGCGTCCCAGGCGGCCGTGGTGAGGTATTCCTCGTCGTACGGCACCGCGACCCGCGACCCGTCGAGCCCGAGCACGAAGAGCTCGGTGCGGGCGTTGGGCGTGCCGGCGGCCGGATAGCGGTGGGCCACCGGGGTGCGCTCGGGGTTGGCCGGGTCGGCGATGTGCCAGATCCGCACCGGCGCCTCGTCGGCCCGCTCGACCAGCAGCGCGTCACTCGACGGCGCCCACCAGTAGCCGCGCATCCGGTCCATCTCCTCGGCGGCGATGAACTCGGCCAGCCCGTACGTCACCGTCTCCGTCTCCGGCGTGGCGAGCGCGCGGTCCTCGCCCGTGACCAGGTCCTGGACGCGGAGGGCGCCGCCGGTGACGTAGGCGACGTGCCGCCCGTCGGGCGACAGCCGGGGGTCGATGACCGCGCCGGGCGTCTCCAGCCGGCGGGTCTCGCCGGAGGCCAGCTCGACGACGTAGAGGCCGCCGGACAGCGCGAAGGAGGCCCGTGCCACCATCGAGTCGGTGGCGTAGGCCACGATGCCGCCCGCCGCCTCCCGGCTGCGCTCACGCCTCGCCCGCTCCTCCGGCGGGAGGTTCTCCTCCTCGTCGCCGTGGAGCAGCCGCGGATCGACGACCAGCCGCTCGACGTGGGTGGCGGTGTTGAGCTCCCACAGGCAGGTCACGGCGTCGGTGCCGGTGCGGGTGCGCAGGAAGACCACCCGGCCGCCGTCGGGGGAGATGGTGAAGCCCCTGGGCACCCCGAGGGTGAACCGGCGGGTCCTGGCAGACAGACGCGGGAAGCTCTCACTCATGGGGCCAATCCTGCCAGGAATGCGCCCTTGTTACGCTCGTGGCCATGACGGATCGACGCCTGCTGCTCGTGCACGCCCACCCGGACGACGAGTCGATCGGCACCGGCGCCACCATGGCCAAATACGCGGCAGAAGGGGCCCACGTCACGCTGGTCACCTGCACGCTGGGCGAGGAGGGCGAGGTCATCCCCGCCGAGCTCGCGCACCTGGCCGCCGACGGGGAGGACCGGCTGGGGCCTTACCGGGTCGGCGAGCTCGCCGCGGCCTGCGCGGCGCTCGGCGTCGAGGACCACCGCTTCCTGGGCGGGCCGGGGCGCTGGCGCGACTCGGGCATGATGGGCGCGGCCACCAACGACCACCCGAGGGCGTTCTGGCGCGCCGACCTCGACGAGGCGGCGGGCGAGCTGGTCGAGGTCATCCGCGAGGTACGCCCCCAGGTCCTGGTCACCTACGACGCCAACGGCTTCTACGGCCACCCCGACCACATCCAGGCCCACCGGGTGGCGCGCAGGGCGTTCGAGCTGGCCGCGAAGCCGGACTTCGGCGACGGCGAGCCCTGGCAGATCGCGAAGTTCTACCACACCGCCCTGCCCAGGTCCGTGATGCGGCGCACGGCGGAGGCGCTGCGCGAGGCCGGCACCGGTTTCCTGCTGGAGGACGTGGACGACATGCCCTTCGGCAACCGCGACGACGACGTCACGACCGAGATCGACGCCCGGCCGTGGCTCGGCCACAAGGTCGCGGCGATGCGGGCGCACGTCACCCAGATCACCGTCCGCGAGCCGTGGTTCGCGCTGTCGAACAACATCGGCCAGGAGGTGCTGGGCGTCGAGCACTTCGTGCTGGCGTCCGGCGTGCCCGGCCGGCCGGTGCCGGGGCCGCCGGTCGAGGCGGGCGGGCTCGGCGAGCCGCACAACCGCGAGAACGATCTCTTCGCGGGCATCCACTAACCTCAGTCGGCATGGAACATCGCAGCCAGGCCGAGTCGGCCCTGGGTGGAGCGGCGTACGGCATGCTGTTCGTGCTGGGGGTCGTCATGGGGGTCGTGGGCGGCTTCACGCATCCCCTGTGGCCGGTCGGTCCGCTGCCGGGGGCGGCCGTGGTGTGGGTGCTGATGTTGTTCCTGGTGTGCCTGGGGGCGGGCAGGCTGCTGCGGGCGCGGCTGGGCGCGGCGGTGGCCGGGGCCGGGTGGCTGCTGGTGACGATGCCGTTCACGGTGCAGCTGGCGTCGGGCGATCTGGTCATCGCCAGCGGATTGCCGGGATATGTCTACCTGTACGGGGGTCTGGTGGCTCTTGTGGCGGCTTATCTGCTTTCGCCATCGTCTAGCAGGGGATCGTGGCTTTTGAGAGGGTACCCACCGAAGAGCCCGAGTTGAGGGCATAAAGTATCTGGGTGCATTCGACAGAGCGGCACGTGGACCCGGATACCTACCGTAAGGTCGTCGGCCGCTTCGCCACCGGGGTCGCGATCGTGACGACCAGGGTGGGCGACCTCGATCACGCCATGACCGTCAACTCGTTCACGTCCGTCTCGCTCGATCCGCTCCTCGTGCTGTTCTGCGCCGAGAAGGTGGCCAGGTTCCACGACGCGGTGCTGGAGGCGGGGGTGTGGGGGGTGTCGGTGCTCCCCTCTGTCATGGAGGACACCTCGCGCTTCTTCGCCCATCGCGGCCGGCCGCTGGACGGGCAGCTAGCGCGGTGGCCGCATCGCCGGGGGGACTCCGGGGTGGCGTTGTTCGACGGGGCCATCGCCACGCTGGAGGTCGCCACGAACGCGGTGCACGACGCCGGCGACCACTCGATCGTGGTGGGCGAGGTGACGTCCCTGGGGACGCCGTCGGACGGGCCGCCGCTGCTGTACCACGAGGGCCGCTACAAGAATCTCTAGCGCACCGATGACTTCCCGGCGGCGCCGGGGTCTCAAGCGCATGCGGAAACTCATCGCGACCGTGTTCAACTACTCCCTCGACGGCCTGCTCGCCGACGAGGGCACCGACTTCTGGAAGTTCTGCTTCGGCCTGCCGGAGAACGACCGGCCCGACGACCCGGCCTACCTCGACTTCCTCCGGGGCGCCCACGCGCACGTCATGGGCCGCGCCGCCTACGAGTCCATCTCCCGGGCCATGACGACCGCCACCGACCACCCGTTCGCCGGCATCCTGAACCCCGCGCGCAAGGTCGTCTTCTCCCGGACGCTGAAGACGGCCGACTGGGCCGGCACCACCATCGCCTCCGGCGACACGAGGGAAGAGGTCGACAGGCTCAGGCTGGGCGGCGACGGCCACGTCCTGGTCTGGGGCGGCGTCGGCCTCTGGCGCTCGCTCATGCGGCTCGACCTGCTCGACGAGCTCCGGGTGAGCATGTTCCCCTATATCGCGGGGGAGGGCACCCGGCTGTTCGACGGCGTCCCCAGCTCCTACCGCCTCGACCTGGTCTCCAGCGCCACCTCCGACAACGGGATCCTGGAGCTGAGATACCGGCGGCACCGCTGAGCCAGCCTGTCCTTGACCACCGCCGTGAACGCGGCATCATCGGCGGTGGGAGGGGTCTCATGGAAAGGCGCTATCGGGTCCGGCGGGCGGCCAACTACGTCAACCTCGCCACGCCGTTCGGACTGCTGATCTCGGTCGTCGGCGGGGCCACCCGCCGGCCCGGCCCCGACGGGCTCATCCTCGCCTTCGGCTACCGCTACCGCTTCCCGATCGCGGGCGCGTTCACGGTCGGGAACGTGGTCCTGACCAGGCGCGACTCGCTCGACGAGCGGCTCATCCTGCACGAGGGGCGGCACGCCACGCAGTGGGCCTGGTGCGTCGGGCTGCCCATGCTGCCGCTCTACCTGCTCGCCATGCTGGCCTCGGTGGTGGTGTGCGGGCACCAGGCGGCGTACAACGTGTTCGAGCGGCTGGCGGACCTGGAGGACGGCGGATATCCGCGGGTGCCGCCACGCTGGCGGCGGCACCCGGGGTGACCCCCTCGGGTCAGGGGCTCAGCTTCAGCGTGTGCGCGGCCGCCTTGCGCACGGCGTCGGGGCTGGAGCGCATCGGCAGCAGCCCACCCCTGGCCCAGGTCTCGGCCTGGTCCCAGTAGTTCTCGTGGAAGGCGTGCCCCGACGCGCCCGTCAGGTTGATCCACTGGGACTTGTCCAGGTCGGACAGGTCCACCACCATCCGCATCGACGGCACCGCGGTCACCGCGTAGCCCTTCTGGGCGTTCCATCCGGTCGCGTTCACCGCGTCCTTGCCGCCCGGCACCGCGATCGGCCCCCGGTTGAACAACGCCTCCACGGGCGCGATGCCGGACGTGCCGAGGGAGCCGTTGACCAGGTCGAGCTGGTGCAGGTCGCCCCACCGCCAGTCGGAGACCTTCTCGCCGAACCGGTCGGCCAGCTCCTGGTACGCCGACGCCATCGCCTGCCGCAGCACGTCGTCGCGCCGCTCGGTGACGTTCTTCGTGGTGACGTCGTCCCAGAAGGGGTCGTCGGGGGTGTCGAGCAGCCGCCTGACGACCTCGTACCAGCGGTCGCCGCCCGCGGGCCGGGCCTGCTCGGGCAGCTCGTCGTGGAAGGTCAGGGCGAGCACCTGCCGCCACACGGCGTTGAAGTACGCGGCCGGCGCCGAGTCGAGCCCCTGTGAGCCGTCCCACGACGTCAGCAGCTCCCTGGCCTGCTTCGCGGGGCCGGCCAGGTCCACCTTCTCCAGCGCGGGCACCAGGGTCGCGGCGAAGGCGTTGCGGGTGTCGGCCTGGATGGCGGACATGGTGGCCGCGTCCACCTTGCCCTTGCCGACGGCCTCCTCGACGAGGGTGCGGATGCGTTCGGAGCGGTAGCCGTAGGCCCAGTCCTGGGTCAGCAGCGGCTTGTAGCGCGAGGGGTCGATGACCGCGTTGTTGGCGGTCACCACGAAGCCCTCGGCGGGGTCCTCGACGGACGGGAGCCGTTCGAAGGGGATCGGGCCCGGCTGCCAGTCGTACTCGCCGGTCCAGCCGGGCACCGGCCACCGGCCGTCGCCCTTCGCCCGTACGGGGATGCGGCCGGGCGCCTGGTAGCCGATCTTGCCGGAGGTGTCGGCGTAAACGAGGTTCTGGGCGGGCACCTCGAACAGCGCGGCCGCCGAGCGGAACTGCGCCCAGTCGCCCGCCTTGTTCAGCGCGAAGATGGCGCTGGCGGTGTGGCCGGGCGTCAGCGCCGTCCACTGGAGCGCGACCGCGTTCGCCTCGCCGGAGGGCTGGGCGTCGGGCATGACCTCGTTGATCAGCGGGCCGTGCACGGTGCTGCGCACGGTGATCGTGACGGTGGAGCCGCCGGCGACCTTGATCTGCTCCTTACGGCTCTCCAGCTTGCGCCGCTCGCCCCGGTACAGGTACGTGTCGCCGTCCACCTTCTCCAGGAACAGGTCGGCGACGTCGGGCCCCAGGTTGGTGAAGCCCCACGCGATCTTGGCGTTGTGCCCGATGATCACGCCGGGCACGCCGGAGAAGGTGAAGCCGGTCACGTCGTACGGGCACTCCGGGCCCACCTGCCGGCAGTGCAGCCCCGCCTGGTACCACACGGACGGGAGCTGCGGCGACAGGTGCGGGTCGTTGGCGAGCAGCGGCTTGCCGCTCTTGGTGTGCGCGCCGGAGACCACCCACGAGTTGGAGCCGATGCCCTCGCGGTCGGCGGTGCCCATGGTGCTCGGCACGGCGTCGAGGGTCCGGGCCGCCGACTGGAAGACGGCGCCGGTGCCGAGGCGCAGGCGCGGCTCGGCCTCCTGGTCGAAGCGCTCGCGGTCGATGCCGCCCGTGGTGACGATGGGGGAGTGGCGCTCGAACGGGTAGCCGGGGTAGAGCTGCTCGACGCGGTCGCGGGGCAGCTTCGCGGCGATCAGCGCCCGGTCGATCTCGTCCTCCATGTTGGAGCGCAGGTCCCAGGCCATGGCCTTGAGCCAGGCGAGGGAGTCGGCGGGGCCCCACGGCTCGGGGTGGTAGTCGCCGTTCTGGATCTTCAGGATCGAGTATTCGAGGCTGCGGTCGGAGGCGTTGGGGTTCGCGCTGAGCCAGGCGTTGACGCCCTTGGCGTACGCGTCCAGATACTCGCGGGTGTCCTCGGACAGCAGGGGCAGCTCCTGCTCGGCGACGCGGCGCCAGCCCATGGTGCGCAGGGCCTTGTCGGTGTCGAGCGTGGACTTGCCGTAGAGCTCCGAGAGGCGTCCGGCGGTCATGTGACGGCGGAAGTCCATCTCGTAGAAGCGGTCCTGGGCGTGGACGTAGCCCTGCGCCATGAAGAGGTCGCCCGGGCTGGAGGCGTAAATGTGTGGGATTCCTGATTTATCGCGATAAATCTCCACGCTCCCGGACAGTCCCGAGAGCCGCACCGATCCGTCCACCTGTGGGAACGACTGCCGCACGATGAGGACGAGCACACCGGCCAGCACCAGCGCCAGCACGAGAAGAACGGTCACCACCCGAGCGAACCACCGCAACGGCCGCGGCAACCACGCATAGGGCCTCACCGACCGACACCTCCAACTTCCCTGGAACTGGCACTAAGTCTGGCAGCCCTTGATCACTACTCCGGACGTGTTCGTCCGTCTTCGTTCACCTTCGCAGCGGATTGGCAGGGTATGCCGGTTCACATCCAGGTCTGACCCGAGGGCAGCGTCGGCGCCTTGCCGATGTCGATCGGCAGGTCGAGCCCGAGCACCTGGTCGACGTGCAGGAACGCCTCCAGCTTCGCCCCGGGGGCCACCGACTCGTCGCGTTCGAGCTCGCGCAGCACGCGCAGCGCCGCCGGGGTGTCGAGGTCGTCGCCGAGCGCCGACTCCACCCGCTCCACGTGCCCGGCCGCCATCGGCGCGCTGGGCGACTCGGCCCACTCGGCGACCCGCGAACGCCAGCGCCGCAGCGTGCCGTCGGCCGCCCGCAGGGTGTCCCAGGTGAGGTCGAGCGGGCGGCGGTAGTGGTGCTCCAGGAACGCCATCCGCACCGCCAGCGGGTCGAGCCCGGCCGCCGTCACGTCAGGAAGCAGCACGACGTTCCCGGCGGACTCGGCCATCTCGCGCCCGTCGAACAGCAGGCGCTCGCCGTGCACCCAGTGCCGCACGACCTCGTGCCCGGTCGCTGCGTCGGACTGCGCCCGCTCGTCCTCGTGGTGGGGGAAACGCCGGTCGATGCCGCCGAGGTGCAGGTCGACGGCCGGGCCGAGGAAACGCAGCGACATGGCCGAGCACGCGACGTGCGGGCCGGGGAACCCGCGCCCCCAGGGCGAGTCCCAGGCCGCCTCGCCGCCGCCGGGCTCCCACAGGGCCCAGTCGGCGGGCCGCGGCTCCTCCAGCCGGTCGCCGGAGAGCTCGCCGTAGCCGGGGAACGTGCGTACGTCGAAGAAGACCGAGCCGTCCGGCGCCGCGTAGGCGTGGCCGCGCTCGACCAGCCTGGCGATCAGCTCGACGATGGGCTCGACGTTCTCGCTGGCCCGCGGCTCGTGCTCGGGTGGCCGGATGTTGAGCGCGGTGGCGTCGGCGCGGAAGGCGTCCGCGCAGTCGGTGAGGTGGCCGAGGTCGGTGATGTCCTGGCAGGCCAGCACGCGCGCCCGCCGCCGCTCCAGGACCCGCCTCATCAGGTCGGACAGCACGTACGTGCGCAGATCACCGACATGAGCCCGCCGGTGGACGGCAGGCCCGCAGGTGTAGATCCGCACCAGCCTGCCGAACTGGACCGGGACGACCTGACCGGCGCGCGTGTCGTGGATCCGCAGCATTCTCCCGAGCCTAGCCGGGCGTCATCCGCCCAGGAAAGCGAGGATGTCCCGGTCGCCGCGCTCGCGCAGCCGCCCGAGGATCTCCTCGCGCGTGGCGGTGTCGGGCAGCCCGATCCTGGCCCCGATGAGCCGCAGGCCCTCCATCTCCGAGCTGACCGGAGCGGTGTAGCCGAGCAGGTAGAGGGCCCGGTTGACGGGCGGCATCCCGACCGGTGCGGCCGGCAGGTAGCGGGTCAGCAGCTCGCCGCCGTCGGAGACGGTCAGGAAGACGTGGTCGCCCTCGCTCGCTTTGTACTCCGACAGCACGTTGCGGATCGACCCCATCGTGGGCTGGTTGTGCCAGCTGATCACCACGTCGCCGGACGTCGCCGAGGCCGTGAGCTGCCCGCCGGGCGCCATCCCCAGGTAGGCCGCGAACCCCGTCGGCAGCGGCGAGCCCGACCCGCGCAGGTGCTCGGCGTTGACGTCCACCCGGTGCCACCAGCGCCCGTCGCGGGAGCGGAAGCTGCGCCGGGTCAGCGAGACGTCCTTGCGCGGCTGGTACGGCTCGGCCTCCCCGCTCGGCGAGGTGCCCGCCACCCTGATCCAGCCCCGCTGCGTCCGCTCGAACCCGGGACCGCCGGAGTAGGCGCGCACCGAGCTCTCGCTGACGTCGTAACGGGAGGTCAGGTTCGTCACGATCGTGGAGACCGACGCCTCGCCGCCGGCCCGCTCGATCTCTCGGGCGATCATCTCCCTGATGCCGAGGTACTCGTCGCCGCCCCAGCGGGTCAGGCCGTACTTGTTGCGGTCGACCCGCAGGAAGCGGTCGTCGGCGGTGAGCTGGTTGCGGATGCCGACCAGGCTGTAGTCCTCGCCGATGCGCTCCTGGATCTCCTCAGGCGACAGCGGCGCGCCGGACACGGCGAGCACCGCCTCGGCCTTCTCGTTGATGCTGCGCGGCCACGGCACCACGTGCTGCCCGAGCACGCGCAGGTGCGGCACGTCCAGGATCCACCGCTCGGCGACGTCCTCGCGCACGCCGAGCCCGGAGACCAGGCCCACGGCCTCGCCGATCGGGCGCGGGCCGTCGGCGAAGAGCTGGCGGGTCTTCTCGCGCAGCTCGTCGGCGCCACCCGCGACCAGCCAGCCGTCGGACTGCTCGTAGCCGGTCAGCAGCGTACGCACGAAACGCCAGGCGGGGATGCCCAGGGAGCGCAGCTCGGTGCGGTGCCAGGGCACGGTGGCCTGGAGGTCGTCGGCGGGGGCCGCGGAGCCGAGCCGGCCGCGCAGCCACGTCACGTGGGCCACGAGCGGCGCGGCGTCCTGGCCGCCCAGCCAGCTCTCGACGTGGTCGCGCAGGTCGCGCTCGATCTGCCTGATGCGCTCGCGCGTCACCGAGAACCGCTGCGCCAGCTCGTCCAGCGTGGCGCGCTGCGCGGCGTACAGGCGGTCGCGGGCGATGGCGCGCTGCCGGTCGTCCAGCGCGGCGAACAGCTCGTCGATCACCTCGGGCAGCGGCCGGTCCGGGCGGACGGGGGCCGGGGCCGGCTCGGGGACGGGTTCGAGCAGCCGCTCGAACACGCCGGCGAACAGCTTCTGCGCCACGTCCTTGCCCAGCGTCTCCGGCGTCCGCTCGGCCTCGGCGGGGTCGGAGAAGCGCAGCAGCGGCAGGATGTCGCCCAGCGGCAGGTGCCCCCAGAAGGCCACGGCGAGGTCGGCCAGGCGGCCGGCCACGGTCTGCGTGCCGACGACGGCGCAGGCACGGTCGAGGGGGAGCGCCTGCCACCAGGCCTCGGGCAGCTGTGGCTCCTCCAGGACAGGCGCGACCTGCCCAGGGGAGGTCCAGCGCACAGGTGGCGCGAGGTCGCTCAGGCTGAGGTTCATTGAGGTCCAACCGGCAATGGGAAGTATCCGCAGTTCAGACTATGTGATCAGAGTGGTAAAAAGGGGCTGCCTCTTCCGTAATGGGAGATATAGAGCATCGCACGGGCCCGGGTGCAGGCGACGAACAGTATGCTCCGTTCGCGCTGCAGAAACCGCGCCCGCGCGCCGGGATCCTCGGGCGGCGGCTCGGGCACCACGCCCTCCGCCACGCCGACGAGCGCCACCCGCTCGAACTCCAGCCCCTTCAGGTTCCTGAAGGTCGCGGCCCGCACGTCCAGGCCCTCCAGCGCCTTCCTGGCCTGCCGTACCAGCCTCGTCGTACGCGCCCCGACCGCGATCTCGCCCGGCGGCACCCCCTCGGCCAGCCACGACTCGACCGTGGCCCGCAGGCCGGCCAGCTCCGCCTCGGCCGACTCGTACGCCCGCACGCGCGGCCGTTCGCCGTTGTGCGTGGCGCGGTAGCCGTACATGTCGGTCGCGCCCCTCGCCAGCCCCGTCGCGAGGCCGCCGCCGCGCAGCCGCACCACGAACGACAACAGCTCCAGCGGCAGCCGGAAGCTGGTCCTCAGCGTGTGCTGCTCGGCCGGGATGCCCACCGCGCCGAGCGACACCCGCGTGTCGGTGACCCGCTGGTGCGGATCGCCCACGACGAACAGGTCGTCGGGCGCGTGCGGCGCGACGGCCCGCAGCAGCCGCCACTGCGCCGGGCTCACGTCCTGCGCCTCGTCCACCACCACGTGCCGGTACGGCTTGCGCCCCGGCTCCACGTCGTCCAGCAGGTCACCGGTGGACAGCGACATCAGCCGCAGCGCCTCGTCGGTGAGCTGGGCGAGGGTCCGCGCCCCCGGCCCCACCAGCGCCGGGCGGCGGCCCTCCGCGTCGGCCACGATGCGCAGCGCCAGCCGCTCCGGGTTGTCCACCTCGATCCGTTTGCGTACCAGCTCGTCCTCGACGAGCGTGTCGAGGCGCGCGGACAGCTCCTCGGCCAGCCCCTGCGAGAACGTGACCAGCAGGACGGGACCGCTGCCGTGCGCGGCGAGATAGGCGGCGCGGTGCAGGGCCACCACGGTCTTGCCGGTGCCCGCGCCGCCGACGACCAGCACCGGATGGTCGTAGCGGGGCGCCTTGGCCAGCCGGTGCTGCGCCGGATGCAGGAACGTGCACCAATCCGGCGCGCCCAGCACCCGGTCCAGCGCCACCTTGTCCGCCGCGAACGCGGCCTGGTCGGGGGTGCGGAGCAGGGCCGCGTAGAGGTCGTCGGGATCGACCGGCCCCGGGTCGTCGGCGGCCCGCCAGGAGTCCAGCTCGCGCCACGCCTCCGCCAGCGAGCCGCCCCTGGCCAGCACCGCGAGCGGCAGGTGCTGGGTGGGCGGCAGCAGCGGTTCGAGCGCGGCCACGTCGGCCTCGGTCGTGATCAGGCGGAACAGCGGCAGGGCGTGCACGTCCAGACCGAGCGAGAGCAGGTCGCCGTCGCACACCGGCGCGAACAGCCCGGACGAGCGCGCCGAGCGGCGTAAGGCGGGCTCGACGCGTTCCAGGGCCTCGGCGTCCCACTCCTCGACCACCCCGAGCACGGGGTTGACGCTGTAGCGGTGGCGGCGGGCGTACGACCAGGCCGCGGCGTCCGGCAGCACCGTACGCAGCCAGTAGACGTCCCGGCGGCGCACCACCACCCCCCGGTGCCCGTCGGCCAGCCGGAGCGTGGCGACCCGCGGGTCCCTGGCGCCCCGCACCCGTTCGGGGTGCGGAGCGCCGGCCACGTTGAGCAGAAAGCGGCGCAGCGCGACCACGGCGTCCCTGCGCACCGGCTGGGCCAGTGCGCTGAGCTCCCTGGGAAACTCAGGGCCGATCGCGAGCCGCGGCACGGCTCAGTCCAGCAGTGCGAGCAGGTCGCGGTCCCCGCGCTCGCGGAGCCTGGTGAGCAGGTCCGGCAGGCTGACCGGGCCCGTCAAGCCGATCCTCGTCGCGATCACCCGGGCCGCCTGGTCACGCGTGCCGCCCGGAGCGGTGTAGCCGACCAGGCGCAGCGCCTTGGTGATCTTCTCGGCGCCCTGCGCGGCCGCCGGCAGGTGCCTGGCCCGCAGCACGCCCTCGTCCGACAGCGTGAGGAACAGGTGCCCGCCCTCGCGCGCGCCCACGTCGCCGAGCAGGTGCTCGATGGACTCCAGCACCGGGCGGCCGTGCCAGGTCATGGTCAGCTCGCCCGCGGCGCTCCTGACCGTCCTCGACTCGCCCGGCGACAGCCCCAGGTAGGCCGCGAAGCCCGTCGGCAGCGCGCACTCGCCGCCCGCCATCTGCTCGGCGGTGACGTCCACGCGCAGCCACCACCGGCCGTCCGGCTGGCGGAAGCAGCGCCTGGTCTGCGAGACGTCCTTGAGCGGCTGGTACGGCTTCTGCTCGCCCGAGCCGCCGTTCTGCTCGTGGGTCGTCACCGGCTTGAACGCCTGGAACTGCGGCGGCCCCGGAGGCGGCGGCGGCAGCGGCACCGGCCCGAACGCCGACTGCGGCGGCATGTCCATCGGCGGCTGCCGCGGCGCGTCGAAGTGCAGCACCGGATCGAGCCTCGGGGACGGCGAGGGCGGGGGAGGCGGCAGCTCGACCGGGGGCGGCGGGGCCGCCACGGCGGCCGGCCCAGGTGCCTGCACGGTCAGCACCGCCTGCTTGCCGGGCAGGGTCGCAAGCACGAACTGCCAGGCGGGGACCTCCAGGGCGCGGATCTCGACCTTGTGCCAGTCGGCCGCGCCGATCACCCGCTCCTTGGGAGCCTCCGGGCCGAGCGTGCTGCGCAGCTCGTCCAGATAGGCCCGGTAGGGGGCGGCCTCGTCGCTGTCCAGCCACTCGCCGAGCCGGACGCGGAACTGCTTCTCCGTGGCCGTGATCTCCGACGGGGGGACGGCGAACAGCTTGGCGAGCTGGTCCACCGCCGACGGCTCGTCGGTGAAGACCCGGTTCTGGGCCACGGCCCAGCTCTTGTCGTCCAGGCCGGCGAAAGCGGCCTCGATGAGCTCGGGCAGCTCCCGGTCCTCCTGGCCCTCGGGGCTCTCCACCTCGTCGTCCTCGGTGGGGGCGCCGGACGAGGGGCCGTCCGCCTCCAGGGCCTCGGCCTCCGCGGCGGCGGGCTCAGGGGCGGGCTCCTCGACGGAGTCGGGCGTGGGCTCGGGACCGTCACCCGCGTCGGCCGCGGGCTCGACGTCCGCGTCCAGCACCGGCCGCTCGTCCTCCTCCTTCAGGGGGACGACGGCGAAGGCGTGCGCCGGAGCGTCGTTCTCCTCGCCGGCACGCGGGGCGGCGAAGGCGGGGACCTCCTCCAGGGCGGCGAAGGCGTGCGGGGCGCGCTCGTTCGCCGCCGAGCCGGATGCGACGTCTGCGGAGGCTTCGTGCTCCTCGGCGCGGGAGGCTTCGCCCTCCTCGGCGAACCCGTGCGCGCGGGGCTCGGGGCCGGCGGCGCCGGCCACCTGCTTGCCCTCGGCGGCAGCGTCGGCCGCCTGCTTGCCCTCGGCGGGGGCGGCGTCCTCTGACGCCTCCTCCCCGTCGGCGTCCCCGGGCTCCGCCTCCTTGGCGGGGAACTCCCGGACGCGAGGTTCCGGCAGTGGGGCTTCCTCGGCGTGAGCCGCCACGTCCTGCGCGTCCTGGGCCTCCGGCGCGGCGTCCTCCGGCCGTGGGGCTTCCCCGGCGCGAGCCGCCAGGTCCTGCACAGGCCCGGCCTCCGGCGCGGCGTCCTCGGACCGTGGGGCTTCCTCGGCGTGAGCCGCCAGGTTTTGCGCGTCCTCGGCTTCCGGCGCGGCGTCCTCGGCCGGAGCCGCCGCGTCCCGCGTGGCCTCGGCGCCGGCCTCCGCCTCCGCCTTCGTGCCGGTCGGCTCCGGGGTCTCGGGAGTCTCGGGGACTGCCGGGGCCTCGGGGGCCGGAAGGCGCAGGTCGTCCTGGGCGGGCTCCGGGTCCGCCGGGGCGGGGACCGCGAGGAGCGGCAGCGCCTCGTCCGCCGTCGCAGGCGCGGCCTCGCTCCGGGGAGCGGGCACCGCGGGGGCGGACCCCGCCCCGGCCGCGCCCGCGTACGGCTGCGCCAGCCGCGTGAACACCGCCCCGAACAACGTGCTCAGCACCGGCCGCGCCCTGATGAACGGCTGGTCGGCCAGCTCCCGCCCGGTCAGCGCGAGCAGCCCCGTCCACGATCCGGCACGGTCCAGCGCGATGGCGACCGGCGGCTCGTCGGCCTCCTCGGGGTCGAGGACGTGCAGCGCGGGCAGCACGTCGCCCACCGCCGCCGCCGGCCAGTGCTCAAGGGCGATCTCCGTGAGCAGCTCGGCCAGCGCCTCGGGGCCGATCGCGGCGAGGACGTGCGGCACGGGCAGAGTGCGCCACCACGCATCCGGCAGATCCGGCTGCCCGGTCAACAGCGTGATCGTCGACGCGTCGCTCCACCTCAACGGTGGAACGAGGTCGCTCAGGCAGAAATTCATCCCGTTCCGTTCACCCCTCACGCCGCCGCGGCGGTGCAGCCGTCATCTCGCCGCCCACGGAACAGACCATAGTCCGGCAAATTAGCCCTACGCATCATGCACTACGCATCAGCGCCGTACGGCGGCGAAGCGTAGACGCACGTAGTCGGCCATCCAGCCAGTCTCCCTGCGAAGCGCGGGCGCCGCCAGTTCGTTGACGCGATGAAGCAGGGGCTCCACGATCTCCGGGGGCAGCCCGGCGAGGGCCGACGAGGCGAACATCCGCACCCAGTCGGCGGCTCCGCCAGGGCATTCGTCGAGCGGGGTCGGCCGGTCGAAGTATTCCAGCAACCGGACGACGAAACCCTCTTTCTCCAGACGGCGGGCGTATTCCGCGGGCGAGGGAAAGTACCACGGCATCTCGGGCTCGCGCAGGCCGTACTCGCGCCAGGCGGTCAGCATCGCGGCGGTCAGCTCGGCGCAGTTGCCGGCCCCGCCCATCTCGGCGACGAAGCGCCCGCCGGGCGTCAGCGACTCGCGCACGTTGGCGATCACGGTGTCGGGGTCGCGGCTCATCCAGTGCAGCGCCGCGTTGGAGAAGACCGCGTCGTACGGGTCCACCACGGAGAAGTCGTGCCCGTCGCCGACGATGAAGTTGATGCCCGGGTATTGCGCCAGCGCCTTCTCGATCATCGCGGACGAGCCGTCGATGCCGAGGACCTCGGCGCCGCGGAAGGCGATCTGCGCGGTGAGCACGCCGGTGCCGCAGCCGAGGTCGAGCACCCGCTCCCCGGGCCGCGGATCCAGCAGGTCGACCAGTGGCGCGCCCTGGGTGGAGACGTAGCCGAAGCTGCTGTCGTAGGCGCGACTGTTCCACCGCTCCAAACTCGGTGTGTCGTATCGCAAGACGATCAGCTCACTTTTCCTCAGACATCGGGCCCCCGTGGCCGTGCTGTCTGTTCACTTTAGAGCCTGATCGTCCCTACGACATATCAAGTCACTACTGACTCATCCCACACTCTTGGCCCATTCCTTACGCAGGTACGCCTTCCCGGCATCCTCCTGCGGGATCGTGAGCAGGATCGGCGGGCCGGGCGCCTTGGGCAGCCTGGCGGCCTGCTCGGCGTCCAGCGTGCCCTTCATGGCCATGGCCTCGCTCCGGGACGGACGGGCCCAGCCCTTCTGCAGCAGGTTCTGGCCCTCGTCGGAGAACAGGAACTCCTGCCACAGCCGGGCGGCGGCCGGATGCGGGGCGGCCTTGTTGATCGCCTGCACGTGGTAGTCGCCGAGCGCCGCGTCCCTCGGGATGACGACCTTCCAGCGGTCGGAGTGCGCGGCGCCGCGGGCGGCGTTGAGGTGGTCCCAGGCCACGATGGTGTTGGCCTTGGCGAGGTCGGTGAGCCGCCCGGCCTGCTTGAGCCTGGCGAACAGGCTCACGCCCTGGTCGGGCCGCGGCACGCCGCCGCGCATGGAGGCCGCCATCACGCCGCCGAAGGCGGACGCCGAGCGGAGCGGGTCGCCGTCGAGCGCCACCTGGTAGCCGGGGTTGAGCAGGTCGGCGAAACTGGCCGGGGCCTTGACGGCGCGAGGGTCGTAGCCGATGGACATGTAGCCGCCGTAGGCGGCGTACCAGGCGCCGGACGGGTCCTTGACGCGGTCGGGGACGTCCAGCCAGCCCTGCACCTTGTACGGCGCGAACCTGGCCGCCTCCTTGACCGCCACGTCCAGCGTGAGATCGAACACGTCGGGCTTGAGCGTGGCGGCGGCGTCGATCTGCCGCCTGCTGCTGGCGTTCGGCTCCAGCTCGTTGACCTTGATGCCGTACTTGTCGGCGAAGGCGTCGATCACCTCGCCGTAGTTGACCCATTCGCGCGGCAGCGCGATGACGTTGAGCTGCCCCTCGCGCTTGGCCGCCTCGACCAGGCGGTCCATGCTGGAGAAGCCCGCCTTGAGCGAGCCCGCCTGCACGTTCACCGGCGGCAGGTTCTTGGCCGGGGCGGGGTCGGTGGACGACGCGCCGCATCCGGCGCTGGCGAGGATTGCGGCTGCGGCGGCGCAGGTACGTACGGTCACATGACGAATACTGACCGCTACCGCGCCGCAGGTCGAGGAGGCGCGGCGGGAACGACCCTGGCCGCGACCAGCGTCTCCTCGGAGATCTCCACCAGCGTGCCGTCTTTTTTACGTACGCGCAGAACCCCGTGCTCCCAGGATTCCAGGACGCCCACCGCGTCACGGAACCCGCCGGGAACCCTGCGCCGCGTGGTGATCCGGGCGCCTATGTCCTGAGTTGTGATCGCGATGACGAGGCGTGCGGCCACGAGTTTGCCACCCTCCGTTTCGGCCAGCTGGCAAGCACGGCAATACTAGGGCGTAGCAAACCGCGGTCAGAAGTCATGCCATGGTGCGGAGAAGAAGGAGCTCGAGGTGACCTACGTCATCGCGCAGCCTTGCGTGGACGTCCTGGACAAGGCGTGCATCGAGGAGTGCCCCGTCGATTGCATCTACGAGGGCGAGCGCATGCTTTACATCCACCCCGACGAGTGCGTGGACTGCGGCGCGTGTGAGCCTGTATGCCCCGTCGAGGCCATTTTCTATGAGGACGACCTTCCCGAGCAGTGGAAGGACTTCTACAAGGCCAACGTCGACTTCTTCGAGGAGCTCGGCTCGCCGGGCGGCGCCTCGAAGGTCGGCAAGATCGACAAGGACCACCCGGTGGTGGCGGCGCTGCCGCCGCAGGGCGAGGATCACTGAGCGGTCCCACGTCGGGCACGGGGGCATCCACGTCTGGATGCGCCCCGTCCGCGTGGCGTGCCCGCGCACGCGCCGTACGGCAGAGCGACACCCTGGAGCACCGTGAACAACCTGCCTGACTTTCCCTGGGACCGGCTGGAGCCGTACAAAGAGCGCGCGCTCGCTCATCCCGACGGCATCGTCGACCTCTCGGTCGGCACGCCGGTCGATCCCGTGCCCGAGATCGTCCGGCAGGCGCTGACCGGGGCCGCCGACAGCCCCGGCTATCCCTTGACGCACGGCACCAAGGCGCTGCGCGAGGCGGCGGCCGGCTGGCTGCGCCGCCGGCACGGCGTCGAGGTCGGCCAGCGTGACGTGCTCCCGCTGATCGGCTCCAAGGAGTTCGTCGCCTGGCTGCCCACCTATCTGGGCGCGCGCAGGGTGGTCTTCCCCGAGCTGGCCTATCCCACGTACGACGTGGGCGCGCGGCTCGCGGGGGCGGAGGGCACGGCCTCCGACAGCACGCTCGCGCTCGGCCCCGAGCGCGTCGACCTCGTCTGGGTCAACTCGCCCGGCAACCCGACGGGCCGGGTGCTGCCCGCCGAGCACCTGCGCAAGGTGGTGGCCTGGGCGCGCGAGCGCGGCGCGGTCGTCGCCTCCGACGAGTGCTACATCGAGCTCGGCTGGGAGGAGGAGCCGATCTCCATCCTCCACCCCGACATCTGCGGCGGCTCCCACGAGGGGCTGCTCGCCGTCCACTCGCTCTCCAAGCGCTCCAACCTGGCGGGCTACCGCGCCGGGTTCGTGACCGGCGACCCCGCCCTGGTCAAGCGGCTGCTGGAGATCCGCAAGCACGCCGGCATGCTCATGCCCGCCCCGGTCCAGGCCGCGATGACGGCCGCCTTCGAGGACGACGCCCACGCCGACGCCCAGCGCGAGCGCTACGCCGCCCGCCGCGCCCTGCTCCGCCCCGCGCTGGAGAAGGCCGGCTGGCACATCGACCATTCGACCGCAGGGCTGTACTTCTGGGCATCCAACGGGCAGAACGCATGGGACCAGGTACGAAAGCTTTCCGAAATAGGGATTTTGGTCGCGCCGGGCGAGTTCTACGGATCGGCAGGTGAGCGGCACATCCGCATCGCCGTCACCGCCACCGACGAACGCATCAGTGCGGCGGTGCGCCGCCTCCAGTAGGATCGCGCGTCAGAGCAAACCGTGAGGTTTGGCACGCATAAATCGATAAGGGCTTATGCCGAGGCAGACCGCGAGTGGAGCGAGCTGATCGATGAGCATGACCTCCATGGTCGTTCTCGGGCTGAGCATCGCCCTCGTCCTGCTCCTGCTCGGAGCCTTCCTGGCGACGTTGCGGCAAGACAGGAGAGGCCGCGCGGGCACGCCGCCGCCGGCGGCCGGGTCCGCGCGCGCGGAGAGCCCGATGCCGGCCCCGACGAGCGGGCCCGTGAGCGCGCCCGTCTCCGCGTCCGCCGCCATGCCCCCGAACGTGCCCTCCAGCGTCCCCCGTCAGGTCGGCGCCGACTACACCGACCCCCGCACCCTCCGGGTGGGCGACAAGATCGACGTCCAGGGCTCGGTCGCGCGGGTGCTCGGCGCCCTGCACATCTCCGGCCAGGGTCAGCAGTGGACGGAGTTCCTGCTGCGCGACAGCGCGCGACGCCGGCAGTGGCTGTCGGTCGAGGTCCGCGCCGGCGACCCGCCGCACCTGGTGGTGCTGCTCTGGACCGAGGTGCCCACCCAGGGCATGGTCCCCGCCAAGCACATGCTCATCATGGAGGGCGTGGAGTTCTTCCCCGTCGAGCGGGGCACGGCCGCCTTCCGCAGCGAGGGCGACACGGGCAACCCCGACCGGGGCCTGCTCGACTTCGCCGACTACCGCGCGGGCGACGGCCGGCTGCTCTCCTTCGAGCGCATCCAGGGCCAGTCCTGGACCGCCAGCTACGCCCAGCCCCTCCCGCCCGGCTCCATCTCCGTCATCCGCCGCGCCTCCTGACGCGCCGCAATCTCGCGGGAATTGCACGCAATCACCGTAGTGGGGCGCGGGTTCAGGACAGCTCGACCTTGCCGGTGCCCGACCCGTCGCCGGTGCGCCATCCCTTGGCCTCCAGGTCGTTCGACCAGGACGCACCCGCGTAGCGCACCCGGCTCAGGCCGTACTTCTCGGCGTGGGCCACCGACCAGGCGGCCACCAGCCACCCCCGCCTGCGCGAGGTGATCGTCGTGCTGCCGAGGGCGCGGGCGAGCTGCTTGCGCGCCTCCTCCGTGCGCGGCGCAGGGGCCGGGGTCCGGCCGCCCGACGGATACCAGCAGTGCACCGACTCGGGCACGCGCCCGGTGAACGCCGCCGCGAGGGCCTTCGCCTGCTCCTCGTGGGGCGCGTAGGCGTAGCCGCCTGCCGAGCGCTGCACCGCCTGCGCCGCCTCCGCCAGCGGGATCTTCCGGTAGTTCTTCACCTTGACCAGCGCGGCGAAGAACCGGTTGGTGGCGTAGACGGGGTCCATGATCTGCTTCTTCGTGCCCCAGCCCTGCGACTCGCGCTGCTGGAAGACACCCACCGAGTCGCGGTCGCCGTAGTCGAGGTTGTAGAGCTTCGACTCCTGGATCGCGGTGGCGTAGGCGATGACCACGGCCCGCTCGGGCAGCTTCCTGCGCGCCGCGACGGCGGCGATCGTGGCGGCGATCTGCGCCTGCTCGGGATCGAGGGCGAGGTCGAACCCCAGAGCGCGCACGCTGCAGTGGGCCGCCACGGGCTCGGCCAGGTGAGGGGTCCTCTTCATCAGGTGGTAGAGCCCCACGGAGATGCCGACGGCGAGGACGACCACGATGATCACGATGGTGATGACCTCACGGGAGAACCGCATGCGCACCCTGAAGAACCTACCCGTACGGATAAGCTCCGTGCCCATGAGTGACGCGAGCACCTCCTCACCGATAGCCCCGGTCATCGACGAGCTCTGGGAGCGCCGCGCGGAGCTGTCACCGCAGGACGACGAGGCCCGCCACCTGGTGATCGGCGCGGTGGACCTGCTCGACGCCGGGGTGGCCCGCACCGCCCGGCTGGTGGACGGCGAGCTGGAGGTCGACGAGCGGGCCAGGAGGGCGATCCTGCTCGCCTTCAAGCTGCTCGGCATGGCCCGCTCCCAGGTGGGCGACTTCCACCACCAGGACCGCGTCCCGCTGAAGAACTCCTTCGAGGGCGTGCGCGTGGTGCCCGGCGCGATCGCCCGCTGGGGGTCCTACCTGGCGCCCGGGGTGGTGCTGATGCCGTCGTTCACCAACATCGGCGCGTACGTGGACGAGAACACGATGGTCGACACCTGGGCCACCGTCGGCTCCTGCGCCCAGATCGGCAAGAACGTGCACCTGTCCGGCGGGGTGGGCGTCGGCGGCGTGCTGGAGCCGCCCAACGCGGTGCCGGTCGTGGTCGAGGACGACGCGCTCGTGGGCAGCCGCGCGATGCTCGTCGAGGGCGCCAGGGTCGGCAGGGGCGCGGTGGTGGGCGCCGGGGTGATCCTGTCCGCCTCGATCCCCGTGATAGACGTGGAGACCGGCGAGGAGCTGACGCGGGGCCGGATCCCCGACTGGTGCGTGGCCGTGAGCGGCACGCGGCAGCGGGAGTTCCCCGGAGGCACGTTCGGGCTGCCGTGCGTGCTGGTGATCAAGCGGCTGGAGCCGGGGCAGCGGCACGACAAGGCGGCGCTCAACGAGGTGCTGCGGGAACACGGGGTGAACACCTGATGCTGGACCTGACCCAGGACGTACGCGCGCTCACCGCCGCGATCGTGGACATCGAGTCGGTGAGCGGCGCCGAGCGCGCCCTGGCCGACGCCGTCGAGCGGGCGCTGGCCGCGCTGCCGTACCTGAAGGTGGAGCGTTCCGGCGAGACCGTCGTCGCCCGCACCGAGCTCGGCGGCGCCGAGCGCGTGCTGATCGCCGGCCACCTCGACACCGTCCCGGTCGCGGGCAACCTGCCGAGCCGGGTCGAGGGCGACCTGCTGTACGGGTGCGGCACCTCCGACATGAAGGCCGGCGTGGCGGTCGCGCTCCGGCTGGCCGCCACCGTGCCCGCCCCCAACAGGGACGTCACCTACGTCTTCTACGACTGCGAGGAGATCGAGGCCGAGCGCAACGGCCTCACCCGCGTCGCGAGGGAGCACCCCGACTGGCTGCTCGCCGACTTCGCGGTGCTGATGGAGCCGACCGACGGCGTGATCGAGGGCGGCTGCCAGGGCACGCTGCGCGCCGAGGTCGCGGTGACCGGCAAGCGCGCCCACAGCGCCCGCTCGTGGTTCGGGGTCAACGCCATCCACGGGATCGAGCCGGTGCTCGCCCGGCTCAACGCCTACGAGGCCCGCCGGCCGGTGGTCGACGGGCTGGAGTACCACGAGGGGCTCAACGCGGTCGGCGTCACCGGCGGCGTCGCGGGCAACGTCATCCCCGACCGTTGCGTGGTCACCGTCAACTACCGTTTCGCCCCCGACCTGACCGTCGAGCAGGCAGAGCAGCACGTACGCGAGGTGTTCGACGGCTTCGAGGTGACCTTCACCGACGCGGCGCCTGCGGCCCGGCCGGGGCTGACGCATCCGGTGGCGGCGGCGTTCGCCGCGGCCGTGGGCGGCACGCCGCGGGCCAAGCTGGGCTGGACGGACGTCGCCCGCTTCTCCGCGCTCGGCGTCCCCGCCGTGAACTACGGCCCCGGCGATCCCAACCTGGCGCACCAGCAGGGGGAGTACGTGTCGCTGCCGAAGATCGTGGAGGGCGAGCGCGCGATGCGGGACTGGCTCACCAAATGAAAGTGGCCTTCCTCGCCGGCCATTTGGCGGGGAAGACCACTTTCAGTCCCGAGCAGCACCCTCGCCAGTTAGACGCGAGGGAGCCGAAATCCGGTTCCCCGCCTCCAAAGTTTTTTTCGATTCCCGTAACCACCCCGCCACCTGGGCTTTCGCCGTCAGGCCGCGAACCGCGCGGGAGAAGGGCTAGCGTGATCCGCATGGAACAGAACCGTCGGGAGCGCCGTCAGGGCCAGGCCGTCGTCCGCGGCAGCCTGGTGCCCAGCTCCACCCATGACCAGCGGCTGCTGGCCCGCCAGGGCTCCTCCGACTGGGTGCACATGGACCCGTGGCGGGTCATGCGCATCCAGGCCGAGTTCGTGGAGGGCTTCGGCCAGCTCGCCGAGCTGCCGCCCGCCGTCACCGTGTTCGGCTCGGCCCGCACGCCCGGCGACTCCGCCGACTACAGCACGGGCCGGGCGCTCGGCCGGGCGCTGGCCGAGGCCGGCTACGCCGTCATCACCGGCGGCGGGCCCGGCGTGATGGAGGCGGCCAACCGCGGGGCGCGCGACGTGGAGGGCGCGATCTCGGTCGGGCTCGGCATCGAGCTGCCGTTCGAGCAGCGCATGAACGACTTCGTGGACCTCGGCATCGAGTTCCGCTACTTCTTCGTGCGCAAGACCATGTTCGTGAAGTACTCCTGCGGCTTCATCGCCCTGCCCGGCGGCTTCGGCACCCTGGACGAGCTGTTCGAGGCGCTGACGCTGGTGCAGACGCACAAGGTCACCTCGTTCCCCGTCGTGCTGGTGGGCAGCGAGTTCTGGGGCGGCCTGCTCGACTGGGTCAAGAGCAGCCTGCTCGGCACCGGCAAGATCGCCTCGAAGGACCTCGACCTCATCACCGTCACCGACGACGTCGACGAGGCCGTACGCATCATCGTGGAGTCCGACCGGGCCCGCAGCAGGCAGCGTCAGGAGGAGATCGAGGCCGCCGCGGGCCACCACGCCGAGCCGCAATAGGCTTCCGCGACGTGAACATCTGCGTCTTCTGCGCCTCCAGCCTGCACATCGACAGGAAATACCTCGACCTGGCCGCCCGCGTCGGCGCCGAGCTCGGCCGGCGCGGCCACACGCTCGTCAGCGGCGGCGGATCGATCTCCTGCATGGGCGCGGTCACCTCGGCGGCCCGCGCGGCCGGCGGGCGCACGGTCGGCGTGATCCCGCAGGTGCTGGTCGACATGGAGGTGGCCGACGAGGAGTCGCACGAGCTGATCGTCACCGGCGACATGCGCGAGCGCAAGGGCGTCATGGACGCCCGCTCCGACGCGTTCCTGGTGCTGCCGGGCGGCATCGGCACGCTGGAGGAGCTGTTCGAGATCTGGACCGCGCGGGTGCTGGGCATGCACGACAAGCCCCTCGTGGTGCTCGACCCCTGGGGCCTTTACGACCCGCTCAAGCGGCTCATGCACCACCTCTACGACGAGGGCTTCACCCGGCCCGAGGTGTTCGACGCGATCTCGTGGACCACGACCGTCGAGGAGGCGTTCGCCCGGCTGGAGGCCCGCCCCCAGCCGGTCCGGCCGAGCGTCGCCGAGCTGGGCGAGGCCACCCCCTGATCGGGCCCCTGATCGGGGCCCGCCCCGCTGACCAGGACGGTCGTGCCCGAAGCGGCACCTGCCGCGGCAAGTGCGGACCTCATGCCCCGATGGTATGAGTACGATGCCAATGTGCTGGTCATACTCGCCATCGCCGCCATCGCCATTCTGGCCTGCGTGGTCGTGGTCTCCCTCGGCCGGGGCGGTGAGCTGACCGAGTTCCCGCCGGACGTGCCTCCGCTCGGCCTGCCCGAGCCGGGACAGCTCACGGCGGTCGACTTCATGGCGCTCCAACTGCCGGTCAACCTGGTCGGCTACCACACGGCGAGCGTCGATGAGGCCCTGCGCCGGGCGGCCACCGCGCTCAGCGAGCGCGACACCAGGATCGCCGTGCTGGAGCAGCGCGTCTCCGAGCTGCTGTCCAGCCGGCTGTACGCGCGCCAGGAGGTCTACGCCTCGCCGGGCGCGGGGCTGCGGACCGAGCACGAGCCCGAGGCGCCGGCCGTGGACAGGGAGCTGCCGGAGTCCGGCGATCCCGTCACGTCGAGCGGCGCGTCGGTGTCGTGGGACGGCGGGGCCGAGCTCCAGCACCCGCCCGAGGACCCCGAGTGGCGCCTGCCCGCCGACGCCACGGACCAGGCCACCACCGGCGAGCCCGCCGAGAACGAGCCGGAGAAGGACTTCGCCGAGAAGGACCAGGCGGAGAAGGGCGCGCTGGAGCCGGACGCGCCGGAGAAGGAAGGCGCGGAAGACGGGGAGCCGGCGCGGGCCGCGCGGGTCAAGGACGCCAAGGACGCCAAGGACGCCGACGGGGACGACCGGAAGTGACCGAGCTGATTCGCTGCACCTGGGCCGGCATGTCCGACCCGATGTACCTCGCCTACCACGACGAGGAGTGGGGCCGCCCGGTGAGGGGCGACGACGCGGTGTTCGAGCGCGTCGCGCTGGAGGCGTTCCAGTCCGGTCTGTCCTGGCTGACCATCCTGCGCAAGCGCGAGAACTTCCGCGCCGCCTTCGACGGCTTCTCCATCCCGAAGGTCGCCGCCTACACCGAGCAGGACGTCGAACGGCTGCTCGGCGACGCCGGCATCGTCCGCAACCGCGCCAAGATCGAGGCGGCCATCAGCAACGCGAGAGCCGCCCAGGACCTCCCCGTCGGCCTGTCGGAGCTGGTGTGGCGGCACGCCGACCCCGACTCGCCGGTGCCGAGGACGATGGCCGACGTCCCCGCCGTCACCCCCGGCTCCAAGGCGCTGGCCAAGGAGCTGAAGCGGCACGGGTTCAGGTTCGTCGGCCCCACCACGGCCTACGCGCTCATGCAGGCGATCGGCCTGGTCAACGACCATCTCGCGGACTGCGTGGCGCGCGTCACTCGCCCGTGAAGGCCGGGCGCTGCTTGGCGAGGAAGGCCCGGGTCGCCTCGCGATGGTCGCGGGTGGCCGCGCACTCGTCCTGAAGGTCGGCCTCCAGGGCGAGCGCGTCCGGCAGCGCGTGCGTGGCGGCGTGGGCGAGGGCCCGCTTGGTGGCCGCGTACGCCACCGTCGGCCCCTGCGCCAGCCGCGCCGCCAGCTCGTACGCGGTCTTCAGCACGTCGTCGGCGGGCACCACCCGCGTGACCAGCCCCAGCTCCAGGGCGCGGGCGGCGTCCAGCGGCTCGCCGAGCAGAAGCAGCTCGGCGGCCCGGCCGAGCCCGACGAGGCGCTGCAGCGTCCACGACGCGCCGGAGTCGGGGGCGAGGCCGATGCCCGTGAAGGCGAGCGCGAACTTCGCCTTCTCCGAGGCCACCCGCAGGTCGCAGGCGAAGGCGAGCGACGCGCCCGCGCCCGCCGCGACCCCGTTGACGGCGGCCACGACCGGCTTCGGCATGGTGGTCAGCAGCTCGACGACGGGGTTGTAGTGGAGGCGTACGGTGTCGTCGAGGCCGCGCCCCGCCTCCAGGTTGCCGGCGTGCTCGCGCAGGTCCTGGCCTGCGCAGAAGGCCCGGCCCGCGCCGGTCAGCAGCACGGCGCGGATCGCGCGGTCGTCCGCGGCGCGCCGCAGCGCGTCGAGCAGCGCCACTTTGAGCTCGGTGGTGAGCGAGTTCATCGCGTCGGGGCGGTCGAGGGTGATGGTGGCGACGGCGTCGGCCACGTCGTAGCGGATCAAGGCAACTCCCTGTCGACGAACGCGGTGGCTGCGGGCAGCAGCCTGGCGGCCTCCTGCTCGAAGTAGGCCCTGGCCTTCTCACCTGGCCAGCCGGCCGGCAGCAGCTCGCCCGGCAGGCCGGGGTCGCGGAACAGGAAGTTCCGCCAGCCGTGGACGAGCCTGCTGCGGGCGGCGAAGACCTGGTCGTCCGGGGCCGACCCGGGCAGCGTGCTGATCAGCGTGACAGCCTCGGCGAGCCATTGCTCGTACGCCTCGCCGATGGCGTCCAGATCCCAGGCCCGCGCCACCAGCTCGCGCGGGTCGCCGTCGAGCGCGGCCTCGAACCGGTCGGCCCGCACGCCCTCGCCCTCCAGCAGGGCGTCCAGCTCGCCGGCGTGGCGTGGACCGATCCAGGTCGTCTCCGACAGAGCGGCGTAGCCGAGGAAGGTGAGGTCGGCCCGCAGCCGCTCCCTGCGCGGGCGTTCCCTGACCGGCTCAAGGACGACGACATGCCAGCGGCCCGCCCAGGGAGGGGTCCCGGCTCGGTAAATTCTCACGGCCGCCTCATCGAGCCGGCGCACGCACTTGGGCGTCAGGCCGTAGCCGGGCCCCTGCGGCAGCCTGACCGGACGCAGCCAGCCCTGGCGCACCATCCGGGAGACCGCCGTGCGGACGGCAGGAGCCGCGATTTCCAGGGGTTTCATGAGCCTGACGAGCGCGGCGACGGACGCCTCTCCGCCTCGCCGGCGCAGGTGGTCCCCGTAGAGATCGAACAGAGCGGCGCGAGCGTGCACGCAGTCCAGTTTGGCCGTCTTCGCACGCCCCGACAACGCATTCTGGGAGGAGATCGTTACCCATGAGCGCTCTCGATGCGGGAGAATAGGACATCACAGAAGACGTGAATGCGCCGACCACCCCTCCTGGGAGGTCGGAAATCGCGGGCCGCGGGAGCCCAAGGCAGGAAGGGATGCACGCATGGCGGCGATGAAGCCGCGGACCGGCGATGGTCCGCTCGAGGTCACCAAGGAAGGGCGCGGCATAGTCATGCGGGTCCCTCTCGAAGGTGGCGGCCGGCTCGTCGTGGAGATCTCCGCCGACGAGGCCAAGGCCCTCGGTGAGGCGTTGAAGAACGTCGTCGGCTGAGCGCTCCCGAGAGACAACCTGTTTCACGACCCTGGCGCGTACCCGGCTGAACCGGCGCCAGGGTCGCTGACGTTTGAGGAGAATTTCCCGTGCCCATTGAGACCACTGCCGCGGTGGTCGCCGAGGTGCCCGCCGACGCCGAGCTGCTGGCGATCCCGTACGCCTCCGACCTCGCTCCCGCGCACGACGTGGAGCTGCACCTGCCCGTACGCGACCTGCTGGCCCACTACGAGGCGAAGGGGGAGGCCGGGGAGATCGTGGAGGTGCCCGTGGCCCGCGCGGGGGGCGTGGGCCGGGTGCTGTTCTACGGCGTCGGCGACGGCAAGCCGGCCGCGCTGCGCAGGGCGGGCGCCGCGCTCGCCCGCCGGGCCAAGGGCAAGGACACCCTGACCGTGGTGCCGCCGGACGGGGAGATCACCGCGTTCGCCGAGGCGGCGCTGCTGGCCGCCTACACCTTCCGCATCGGCGACGCCGGGCGCAGGGCCGTGGCGCGGCTGGTGTTCGCCGGGGCCGACCAGGCGGCACTGGAGCGGGCGGAGGTCACGGCGCGGGCGGTGGCGCTGGCGCGCGACCTCGCCAACACGCCCTCCTCGGTCAAGAACCCCGCCTGGCTCGCCGAGCGGGCCGCCGAGACCGGCCTGCCGGTGCGGGTGTGGGACGAGGAGCAGCTGCGGGCCGAGGGCTTCGGCGGCATCCTCGCCGTCGGGCAGGGCTCGGTCAGCCCGCCGCGCCTCATCCAGCTCTCCTACACCCCCGAGCAGCCCGCGGAGCGGCACGTGGTGCTGGTCGGCAAGGGCATCACGTTCGACTCGGGCGGCCTGTCGCTCAAGCCGACCGAGAACATGAAGACCCAGAAGACCGACATGGCGGGCGGGGCGGTCGTCATCGCGGTGCTGCGCGCCCTCGCCGAGCTGAAGGCCCCGGTGCGGGTCACCGGGTTGGTCGCCGCCGCCGAGAACATGCCCTCCGGCACCGCGCAGCGGCCCACCGACGTCATCACCCACTACGGCGGCCGCACGGTCGAGGTGCTCAACACCGACGCGGAGGGCCGGCTCGTGCTGGCCGACGCGCTCGCCTACGCCGACGCCGAGCTCGACCCCGACGCGGTGGTGGACATCGCCACCCTCACCGGGGCCATCAGCGTGGCGCTCGGCCGCAGCGTCGGCGCCGTCTACGCCTCCGACGACGACCTGGCCGGGCGGCTCGTCGCGGCCGGGCAGGCGAGCGACGACCGGCTGTGGCGGATGCCGCTCATCGACGAGTACGCCCCCGCGCTGGAGTCGTCCGTCGCCGACCTCGCCAACGTCGAGGCGGGCTCGCGCTTCGGGGCGGGCTCGATCACGGCGGCGCTGTTCCTGCGGGAGTTCGCGGGCAAGCGGCCGTGGGCGCACCTCGACATCGCCGGGGTCGGCCGCAGCACCGTGGACGAGGGCACGCTCAGCAAGGGCGCCACCGGGTTCGGCGTCCGCGTCCTGCTGGAGTGGCTCACCCGGGGGTGAGCCGCTGTCCTACGCCGACTCACCCGGGGGTGAGCCGCCGCCCTACGCCGACACCTTGACGGCGGCCAGCAGGCCGTCGCCGAGGGGCATGAGCACCGAGCGCAGCCGTTCGTCCGACTGCACCAGCTTGCCGAGCTCGCGCAGCGCGACCGTGTCGGGGTCGCGCTGCGACGGGTCGGCCACGCGGTTGTGCCACAGCATGTTGTCGAAGGCCACGATGCCGCCCACGCGCAGCAGGCGGACGGCCTCGGCCAGATAGTCGGCGTACTCCTGCTTCGCGCCGTCGGCGAAGACCATGTCGTAGCCGCCGTCGGACAGGCGGGGCAGCACGTCGAGCGCCCGACCGGAGATCAGCCGCACCCGCGCGCCGGAGAACCCGGCCTCCGCGTACGCCTGCCGGGCCAGGCGCTGGTGCTCGGGCTCGACGTCCACGCTGGTCAGCGTGCCGTCGGCGCGCATGCCGCGCAGCAGCCACAGCCCCGAGACGCCGCAGCCCGTGCCGATCTCCACCACCGCCTTGGCGTTGACCGCGGTGGCGAGGAAGCACAGCGCCGCGCCCGCGCCGGGAAGGACGGGCACGGCCCCCATCTCCAGCCCGCGCTGCCGCGCCGCGTGCAGGATCTCATCCTCCTGATGAAACTGCTCCGCATAGGCCAGAGTGGCCTCCACCTGATCGGTCATCGGCCGCCTCCCCCCACTTTCGTGCGATGTGTCCGCGTGATTGGCACCGATCGCAGCCTAGGGGAGACACGCCGGGACGGGAACTCAGGAGGGTCCCGAGGCGTTGCAGGTTTAAACGGGCTTTGCCGGTCCGGAAGGCAGGCAGTGCGCACGAAGGGACGAAACCAGGCACTATGGCGATAGCGGTGGTCCCAGAGAGAGGAGTTCTGGTGGACGAGAGCGACCACCAGACGGATGCTCCCGTGTCGTCTGACTGGACGCCTCCCACATGGGAGGAAGTCGTGCGGACGCACTCCGCGCGCGTGTACCGGCTCGCGTACCGGCTGACCGGCAACGTCCACGACGCCGAGGACCTCACGCAGGAGGTCTTCGTCCGGGTCTTCAGGTCGTTGTCCAGCTACACCCCTGGCACGTTCGAGGGGTGGCTGCACCGGATCACGACCAACCTGTTCCTCGACATGGCGCGGCGCAAGCAGCGCATCAGGTTCGAGGGGCTGGCCGACGACGCCGCCGAGCGGCTGCGCGGCCGGGAGCCGTCGCCGGCGCAGGCGTTCGACGACGCCCATCTGGAGCCCGACATCCAGGCCGCACTCGACGCGCTCGCGCCCGAGTTCCGTGCCGCGATCGTGCTCTGCGACATCGAGGGGCTCTCCTACGAGGAGATCGCCAAAACGCTCGGCGTCAAGCTGGGCACGGTCCGCAGCCGCATCCACCGTGGTCGGGCGCAGTTGCGGGAGGCCCTCGACCACCGGGCCCCCCGTGCCAACCAACTCCCCCCGTCCGTGATCCCTGGGGAGGAAGTCTGATATGGCTCATCTTGGAGAACGCGTTTCCGCGCTGGTCGACGGCGAACTCGGCCACCACGAGCGCGAGCGCGCGCTCGCGCACCTGACCTTCTGCGCCGACTGCAGGGCGGAGGTCGAGTCCGTACGCGCGCTGAAGGCGCGGCTGCGCTCGCTGGAGACCCCGGCGATGCCGGCCGACCTCACGATGTCCCTGCTCCGCATGGCGGAGCCGGGCGGTCCGCTGCCGCCGAGGGAGCGCCCTTTTCCTACCCGTACCTTCGGGGGTGTGCCCATCCCGGGCCCGCACAGCATCGCCCCGCTGGACAACCGGCCCCGCAGGGACGCCACTGGAGGGGCTTCGGGCCCCGGCCGTGGCGGTAGGCGGCGCTCGGCGTACGTCGCGGTGAGCGTGGTCTCGGCCGCCGTGGCGCTCGGCACCTTCTTCGCCGTCTCCGGCGCGGGTCAGGAGACCCCGACGCCGCCGGTCGAGCTGTACAAGTTGCAGCACTCGCCGACGGGCGCTCCGTCGGTCCACACTCCCTGAGGTTCCGATATGCCGGAGATGGCCGAGGTTGGCGTAGCCGTGCATGGTACGGGCATACGATCTGGGTTCGGGTCCTTATAACCCTCGTATGTCGCAATGGCGACGATTGCGGCGGCCGAGCCAAGGAGTGGTGAGACTTAGATGACCGACGAGACGCCGCGCCCCACCGAAGGACGCACGCCGTCGGACTACCCCGAGTCACAGGGGCGGCCGGAGTTCCTGCCCGCCGACCACCCGGCCGAGTCGCCGGGCGGGCGCGCGGAACCCCCCGCCTCCTTCGGCGGCACCTCCTGGGGCGATCCGTCGGGCCGCGCCGCCGAGCCCGCGGGGGCGCCACCGTACCAGCCGTCCTACGCGCCCTACGGCGGCTCGCCCGAGTCGTCGGGGGAGCAGCGGGGCGGGAGCGGGCCGTCGTACGCGCCCGGCTTCGGCGCGCCCGGCGGCGGCCAGGACAACGGCACCCGCCAGTACGAGAGCCCCGGCTTCGGGCGGCCCGACGGCGGCCCGGCGTCCGGCGACAACCCCTACGGCGACGGGGCGTCCGATGACCGGCCGCTCGCCGACACCATCAGCGGCCCGTCGTTCGCCGGCCCGTCCTCCTCGGCTCCGTCCTCCTCGGCACCGTCCTACGGCGGCGCGTCGTTCGAGAGCCCGTCGTCATCGGCGCCGTCGTTCGGCGGCGCGTCGTCCTCGGCCCCGCCCTATGGTGGCGCGTCGTTCGAGAGCCCGTCCTCCTCGGCCCCGTCGTTCGGCGGCGCGTCGTTCGAGAGCCCGTCGTCCGGTGGCGCCTCGTTCGGCGGTCCGTCGTTCGAGGGACCGTACTCCGCGGCCCCGCCGTTCGGCGGCCCGTCGTTCGGGGGCGCGCCGTACGGGCCCGGGACGCCGCCGCCTCCCCGGCAGGCGCTCGGGATGGGCGCGGGCTGGGCCCCGCCGCCCCTGGCCCATGGCGGGCCGGCGGGCGACCGGCGGCGCGGTCCCGGCACCGGCGGGCTGATCGCCATCGCCCTCGCCATCGCGCTGGTGGCCTCCGGCCTCGGCAGCGTCGGCACCTACCTGCTGACCAGGCCCAGCGGCTCGGCCGCCACGGACCCCTCCTACAGCCTCGGCCCCGTGCCCACCGGCGCGGCCAGCCGCGAGCCCGGCTCCATCGCGGGCGTCGCCGCGCGGGTGCTGCCCAGCGTGGTCTCCCTGGAGGTCGGCAACGGCTCCAACACCGAGGGCGCCACCGGCTCCGGCTTCCTGATCAAGAACGGCTACGTGGTGACCAACAACCACGTGGTCGCCCTGGCGGCCAACGGCGGCGAGATCAAGATCCAGTTCAACAACCGCAAGACCACCTCGGCCCGCATCGTCGGCCGCGACCCCGGCTCCGACCTGGCCGTGGTCAAGCCGGAGGAGACGTTCGGCACGCCGGAGATCACCCTCGGCAACTCCGACCAGGTGGTCGTGGGCGACCCGGTCATCGCGATCGGCTCGCCGCTCGGGCTCACGGGCACGGTCACGACGGGCATCGTCAGCTCGCTCAACCGCCCCGTCATCGCCGGCGACGAGACCGGCGGGGGCAGCGAGGAGACCGCGTACATCAGCGCCATCCAGACCGACGCCGCGATCAACCCCGGCAACTCGGGCGGCCCGCTGGTCAACAGCCGCGGCGAGGTCGTCGGCGTCAACTCGGCCATCGCCACGCTCAGCCGGTCGATCGGCGGCCAGAGCGGCAGCATCGGCCTGGGCTTCGCGATCCCGGTCAACCAGACGCGGCGGGTGGCCGAGGAGCTGATCAGCACCGGCCGGGCCAAGCGGCCGAAGATCGGCATCGTGCTGGAGAAGGACTACCGCGGCCAGGGCGTGAAGATCGCCACCGCGAGCGTGGGCGGCCAGCAGCCGGTGACCCCCGGCGGGCCCGCCGACAAGGCCGGGCTCCGGGCCGGTGACGTGATCCTGGAGATGGACGGCCTCGCCCTGCAGGACGGCAACGAGCTGATCGCGCTGATCCGCAGCAAGGCCCCCGGCTCGAAGATCAACATCAAGTACCAGCGCGCCGGGCAGGAACGCACGGCCACGCTGACGGTGGTGGCCGAGGACGGGCCGTCGCCGACGCCGTCCTGACGCCGATCCGAGGCCGTCCCGGGGCTGTCCTGAGCCCGGGCATCGTAGCGGTGCCCGGGAGCCCTTAGTCTGTGGATAGGCCGGGGTTGTCCTCGGAGGCGTTGACTGCGGTAGGAGCTCACGGTGTTCGGACTCGGGTGGGGGGAGATAGCGGCGCTGGTCGTCCTCGCGCTGCTGGTCTTCGGCCCCGACAAGCTGCCCCAGGCCGCCGCGCAGGCCGGCCGGACGCTGCGCAACCTGCGCCGCATGGCCAACAACGCGCGCGACGACCTGCGGGCCGGGCTGGGCCCGGAGTTCCAGAACTTCGACCCGGCCGACCTCAACCCGCGCACGTTCGTCCGCAAGCATCTCCTCGACGACATCGAGGACACCTGGAACGACAAGCCGAAGGAGCTGGACTCCGTCGCGGCCTCCTACTCGCCGGAGCCGGTCGTGGACGAGCTGGGCTACGGCGAGGTCCCGCCGTACGACTCCGAGGCCACCTGATGCCCGTGGAGCCCTCCCTGGCGCCCGGCGTGGAGGAGGGCGCGAAGAAGTCGGGCATCTTGTGGCTCGGCCTGGCCGACGGGCCCCGGCTGGCCTGGCACGTCTGGCACGACGGCGCGATTTATCTCGTGACGGGCGGCGAGGAGCAGAGCCTGCCCGGGCTCGACGCGCTCGACCGGGTCCACGTGACGCTGCGCAGCAAGGACAACGGCGCCAGGCTGGTGGAGTTCGACGCCGCGGTGTCGGCCGTCGACCAGGAGCGGGCCCCCGAGGCGGTGGCCGCGCTCGCCAAGGAGCGGCTCAACGCCCGCGATGCCGAGCACCTCGCTGAGCGGTGGGCCCGCGAGTGCGTCGTCGTCCGGCTCACCCCCGTGAGCTGACCCCGTCCAGGGACGCCAGCCCGGGCTCGCCGGGCTCCTCCGCCGGCCGCGCCGAGGCGGTCGCGGTCTGCGCGAGCAGCGCGCCGGCCAGCACGAGCAGCCCGCCGGTGATCTGGAACACGCCGAGGGTCTCGCCGACCAGCCCCCAGGCCACCAGGGCGCCGCCGATGACCTCAAGCGACGCGACCGTGGCCCCGACGGCGGCCGACAGCCGCCGCACCGCGTTGACGCCCAGGATGTACGCCACCACGGTCGCGACCAGCACCATCCACACGTACGCCCCCAGCACCGGCAGGCTCACCCCGCCCCCGGCCGGTGTGGTGGTGAGGGTGAAAGCGCTCCAGGGGATGTCCCAGGGCCGGGCGAAGGGCACCAGCACCACGGCCGCGCCCGCCATGCCCCAGGCGATGAGCCCGAGCGGGTCCACGTCGTCGCCGAAGCTGTCGCTCATGAGGAAGTAGCCCGCGCAGCAGGCCCCGGCCGCCAGCCCGAGCAGCAGGCCGAGCGCGTCGATCCGCATGCCCTGCCACGCCTCGACCACGATGGCGAGCCCGAGGACGGCCGCCACGGCGCCGACGTAGGCGGCGGGCGCCAGCCGGATCCTGCGCACCAGCCGCACCCAGGCCACGACCATCACCGGCGCCATGAACTCCAGCAGCAGGGCGATGCCCACCGGCAGCCGCGTGATGGCCACGAAGTAGAGCGACTGGACCCCGGCCACGGCCATGATCGCGTACAGGGCGAAGAACGGCATGCGGGAGCGGGGGATGCGCAGCGCCCGTGGCCGTACGATGGCCAGCACGGCGAGCAGCAGCAGCCCCGCGCCCGCCATCCGCGTCCACACCGCTTCGATCGGCGCCAGCCCTGCCGCGATCAGATATTTGGCCATGGGCCCCGAGAACGCGAAACAACACGAGGACACGAACGCGAGCGCCAGCCCCGCATATCTCATCGCAACACCATTCCCGCCTCGTAATTACCGTCAAGCAGGTTTGATCCTGACATGTCGCCCTCACCTGGCGCAATGGGACGGCGCTGTTAGCCTGGCCACGTGAGGATCTTCGTGGCGCGGCTCCCTGGGACCCCGGTCTTCGACCCGGCGGGCGACCAGATCGGCCGCGTCCGCGACCTGGTGGCGGGCCTGCGCCCCGGCCGCCGCCCCAACATCCACGGACTGGTCGTGGAGGTGCAGCCGCGCCGCCGCGTCTTCCTGCCCATCACCCGCGTCCGCCGCATCGAGGCCGGGGCCGTCGTCTTCAGCGGCCGGCTCAACATGCGCAGGTTCGAGCAGCGCGCGAGCGAGACGCTGGTCGTCGGCGAGCTGCTCGACCTGTCCGTACGCGTCGGCGGCGAGCAGGTCACCGTCTACGACGTGGCCATGGAGGAGGTCAAGCCGTCCACCTGGGAGATCACCAAGGTCGCCGTCTACCGGCGCAGGCGGCGCGACCCCCGCGTGGTCGACTGGAACGAGGTCACCGGCTTCGACACCCTCCAGCAGGACCAGGGCGCGGCCGGGCTGATCGCGGCGTTCGCGTCCATGCGGGCCGCCGACGTGGCGAGCGCCCTGCACCACCTGCCGCCCAAGCGGCGCACCGAGATCGCCCGCGCGCTCGACGACGACCGCCTCGCCGACGTGCTGGAGGAGATGCCGCCGGACGACCAGGTCGGCGTCCTCGGCATGCTGGGGCCCGAGCGGGCGGCCCGCGTCCTGGAGGAGATGGGCCCCGACGACGCCGCCGACCTGCTGCACGAGCTGCCCGACGAGCAGGCGTCCGAGCTGCTGGCGCTCATGGAGCCGGGGGAGGCCGCGCCGGTGCGGCGGCTGCTCACCTACCCGGAGAACAGCGCGGGCGGCGTCATGACCAGCGAGCCGGTCATCCTGCCGCCCTCGTCCACGGTGGCCGAGGCGCTGGCGCACATCCGCCAGCAGGACCTCTCGCCCGCCGTCGCAGCCCAGGTGTTCGTGTCCAGGCCGCCGACCGAGACCCCCACCGGCACCTACCTGGGGGTGGCGCACTTCCAGCGCCTGCTGCGCGAGCCGCCCTCCACGCTGCTCGGCGCGGCGCTGGACCCGTCGATCGACCCCATCAAGCCGGAGTTCACGCTGATCGAGGTCACCTCGTACCTCGCCAACTACAACCTCGTCGCGGCGCCTGTCGTGGACGAGCTGGGCCGGCTCGTCGGCGCGGTGACCGTCGACGACGTGCTGGACCACCTGCTGCCCGAGGACTGGCGCGAGAGGGACGACACGTGACCACCGAACGACTCGACCAGCCGCGCGAGCTGCGCCGCACGCTGCGGCCGCACTACGACCCGGAGACCTTCGGCCGGCTGTCCGAGCGGATCGCGCGCTTCCTCGGCACTGCCAGGTTCATCGTCTACATGACGGTGTTCGTCGGGGTCTGGGTGATCTGGAACGTGGCCGCGCCGCCCTCGCTCAAGTTCGACCCGTACCCGTTCATCTTCCTGACGCTCATGCTGTCGCTGCAGGCCAGCTACGCCGCGCCGCTCATCCTGCTGGCCCAGAACCGCCAGGACGACCGCGACCGCATCCAGTACGAGCAGGACCGCGAGGCCGCCGAGCGCAACCAGGCCGAGATCGAGTATCTGACGCGGGAGATCGCCGGGCTGCGCCTGGCGATCAACGAGGTCGCCACCCGCGACTACCTGCGCGCCGAGCTGGGCCGGCTGCTGGAGGAGCTCCAGGAGCCCGAGGTCAAAGAGCGCCGCCGCCAGCCGCGCTAGCGGCTGTGCCTGTGCCGGCGCCTGCCTCGGCGCCGTCGAGCCTGCCGAGCATGGCCCTGATCTGGCCGATCTCGCCGCTGCCCAGCATGTCGAGGAACTGCGTCCTGATGCCGCGCAGATAGGTGGGCGTGGCCTCGGCCAGCCGGCCCGCTCCGGCGTCGGTCAGCACCGCGAACAGGCCGCGGGCGTCGTCGGGGCACGCCTCGCGGGTCACCAGGCCGTCGCGCTGCAGCCGGTCGATGAGGCGGGTCAGGCCGCTGCGCGACAGCAGCACGCGATCGGCCAGGTCGTTCATGCGCAGCCGCCGCCCGTCCGCCTCGGCGAGCTGCATGAGCACCTCGTACGAGGCCAGGGGCAGATCGTGGGCGACGAGCAGCTCAGCCTCCAGGCGGCGGGTGATGCGGACCTGGGCGCGCTGCAACATTCGCCAGACCGCCAGCTCCTCGGCGGTGAGGCCCTCGTCGCGCAGAAGAGTCACGGAGTAACCTTAGGACGTTGTTGCACAGACATCTAACAGCACGGATTAACTCAGCGGGGCCGCCGGTTCATACCATGGAGGGGCATCCTCGCTGGCGTCCAGCGCCTGTCACACATATACCGACAAAGGAGGGACGGCACTCCCTCGTGCCGAGACTTCGATGGCACCTACCCAGGAACTGGTGACGGCGGCTCTTTCCACCGTCATCGACCCCGAGATCCGCCGTCCGATCACGGACCTCGGCATGGTCAAGAGCATCGATATCGCTCCCGGCGGTGCGGTGCGCGTCGGCGTCTACCTCACCGTGGCGGGTTGTCCCATGCGGGACACCATCACCCGCGACGTCACCACCGCCGTCTCCAAGGTCGAAGGCGTGACCGGCGTCCAGATCGAGCTGGACGTGATGAGCACCGAGCAGCGCAAGGAGCTCCAGACCAAGCTGCGCGGCAACCGCGGGCCGGAGAAGGAGATCCCCTTCAACCAGCCCGGCTCGCTGACCCGCGTGTTCGCCGTGGCGAGCGGCAAGGGCGGCGTCGGCAAGTCGTCGGTGACCGTCAACCTGGCCGCCTCCATGGCCGCGAGCGGCCTCAAGGTGGGCATCGTCGACGCCGACATCTACGGCCACAGCATCCCGCGCATGCTGGGAGCCGCCGAGCGGCCCACCAAGGTCGAAGACATGATCATGCCGCCGGTGGCCCACGACATCAAGGTCATCTCGGTCGGCATGTTCAAGCCCCCGGAGGGCAACACCCCGGTCGTCTGGCGCGGTCCGATGCTCGACCGGGCGCTCCACCAGTTCCTGGCCGACGTCTACTGGGGCGACCTCGACGTCCTGCTGCTCGACCTGCCGCCCGGCACCGGCGACATCGCCATCTCCGTGGCGCAGCGGCTCCCCGGGGCCGAGATCCTGGTCGTGACCACGCCGCAGATGGCCGCCGCCGAGGTGGCCGAGCGCGCCGGCTCCATCGCCGCGCAGACCCACCAGCAGATCGCCGGCGTCATCGAGAACATGTCCTGGCTGCCCTGCCCCCACTGCGACGAGCGCATCTCGGTGTTCGGCGAGGGCGGCGGCCAGACCGTCGCCGACGCGCTGACCCGCATCCTCGGCGCGCGGGTGCCGCTGCTCGGGCAGGTCCCGATCGACATGCGGCTGCGCGAGGGCGGCGACGAGGGCAAGCCGCTGGTCCTCACCGACCCCGACTCGCCCGCCGCGGCCGAGCTGCGCTCGATCGCGGGCGCCCTGAGCAAGCGCTCCTCCAGCCTGAAGGGCCTCCAGCTCGGCCTGGCCCCGCGCCGCTGAGCGAAGACGTACGGGTGGGTGCCGCCACCGGGAGGGGGCGGCGCCACCAGTAGCGTGTGCGCATGCGCTCACGTCGTTCGGTTCTCGCGGTTCCGGGGAGCAACCCGCGCTTCCTGGAGAAGGCCCAGACCCTGCCCGTCGACGAGGTCTTCCTCGACCTGGAGGACTCCGTCGCGCCGGCCGCCAAGGAGGACGCGCGGCGCAACGTCGTCGCCGCGCTGCGCGAGGGCGACTGGTCGGGCAAGACGCGTGTGGTGCGGGTCAACGACCTCGCCACGCAGTGGACCTACCGCGACGTCATCGAGGTCGTCGAGGGCGCCGGGCAGTTCCTCGACTGCGTGATGCTGCCCAAGGTGCAGGACCCGACCGAGGTGGTCTGGCTCGACACGCTGCTCACGCAGATCGAGAAGGCCATGGGCTACGAGCCCGGCAGGATCGGGATCGAGGCGCAGATCGAGAACGCCCGCGGCCTGGTCAACGTCGACATGATCGCCGGCTCGTCGCGGCGGCTGGAGACGCTGGTGTTCGGGCCCGCCGACTTCATGGCCTCGATCAACATGCGCACGCTCGTCGTCGGCGAGCAGCCCCCCGGCTACACCGAGGGCGACGCCTACCACTACATCCTCATGCGCCTGCTCATGGCGGCCCGCAGCCACGACCTCCAGGTCATCGACGGCCCCTACCTCCAGATCAAGGACGTCGACGGCTTCCGCCGGGTCGCCAGGCGGTCGGCGGCGCTGGGCTTCGACGGCAAGTGGGTGCTGCACCCCTCCCAGGTGGACGCGGCCAACGAGGTGTTCTCGCCGGCGCAGGAGGACTACGACCACGCCGAGCTGATCCTGGAGGCGTACGAGTACTACACCACCGTGGAGAAGCGCGGCGCGGTCATGCTGGGCGACGAGATGATCGACGAGGCCTCGCGCAAGATGGCGCTCGTCGTGGCCGCCAAGGGGCGGGCGGCCGGGCTGAGCAGGACCGTCACCTTCACACCTTGATGCCCACGGCCGTGAAGAACCAGAACGCCGAGGTCAGCCAGAGCCCCACCAGCGCGGTGAACGCCAGCCCGCCGAACACCGGCAGCGTCCAGCCCGGCGTGTCCCGCTTGGGCAGGGCCAGCATCTTCGCGGTGAACACGCCGTAGAAGAAGCAGCCGAGCAGGGAGTGCGCGAGCACCCTGGGCACGTCGTACTGGAGGCCGAGCGCGTACAGGCAGTGGAAGGCGACCGGGATCGTCACCAGGAACGCCAGCCGCCCCGACCAGCGGTGCACCCCGGCGGGTATGGCGATCCCGAGCTTGCCCCACATCGACAGGGCCGAGACGACCTGGACGAACGCCAGCACGAGCGCGGCCGTGGTCAGCCACGCCTTCATCGGCAGGGCGGCGGAGAAGCCCGCCACGCCGACGGCGTAGCCCGTGGGGGTGTGGGCGCGGCCGTACACGCCGAGCGCGAGCACCACGAGCCCGCCGATCAGCAGCGGCACCAGCAACGAGGCCAGGCCGCGCGAGGGCGTCCGGTGGATGGCGGTCATGACATCTCCTCGATGAAGCCGTCGACGTCCTTCGGGTGGACCGTGGTGCCGTCCACAGTCAGCGGCGCGGTCGGCTGGTCGGGGTTCAGCGTGGGGACGGGCACCAGGCGGTCGTTCGAGGTGGCGGCGCCGACCGAGGTGTAGCTGCCGTCCGGGTTCTTGATCCGGATCCAGCCGGCGCGGTACTGGGCGCCGCGCACGAGGGCGGTGGCGCGGTACAGGCCCGACGGCTTGCGCACGGACTGGGCGACGAAGCTCCACTTCTTCCCGCCGAGCGACAACTGGCCGGTTGCCTTGCCGGCGCCGAGGTCGGCGGTCACCTTGCCGGTCTTGACCCCCGTCAGGCTGACCGAGTCGCCCGACTGGGTGCCCTTGAACCACGCTTCCGCGCGGCCGTCGCAGAAGTAGCCGACGGCCTTGCCGTTCCTGATCGAGATGGCGATGAGGCCGCCGTTGCCGGTGACGCGGCCGCCGTAGTCGGCCTTGTCGATCTTCTTGGCCTCCGTGCGCTCGGGGGTGGGCGTCGGCTGCGCCTCCTGCGCCGGCTCCTCAGCCGGCTGTTCAGCCGTCTGTTCCTCGTCGGGAACGGTGTTCTCCACGTTGGGGGCGGCGGTGTTCGCCGCAGGTGTCGCGTTGACGCTGGCGACACCGAGCCCCGCGGCGAGCACGGCTCCCGCCACGAGGGTGATGACAGGTCCCAGCCTTGACATGGACTGCTCCCAGGGTTGAAGTGCCTACCTCTGAGAGCATCCGCCCAAAAGCGCGATCCGTCTGTGAACTATTGCGCATCAGATGGACAGAATGGAGGAATGCAGGAGAACCCTGGTCCGCCGCGCCACCCGTACGGGGCCGCGTACCCGCAGCCGCAATATCCCTATCCGCCCGTGCCGCCGCAGCGGTCCTGGTTCCTGCCGATGCCCTCGGGCGCCCGCTTCGACCATCTGGCGAGGAACGAGGCCGCCCGGCCGTGGCGCTCGATCGTCGGCACGCTGGTGATCGCGATCGGGTTCTTCGTCATCGGGTTCGTGGTGATCACCGCGGCCATGCTGTTCGCCGCCGTGTTCGGCCTGCCCTCGCCGGTGGACGTGAACACCGGGCTGCCCGAGGGCACCCCGTTCGGGCTGGGCACGACGTTGATGTCGATCGCGCCCGTGCTGCTCCTCGTGGTGGGCGTGACGGCACTGGTGCAGCGGCGCAGGCCGGGGACGTTGTCGTCGGTGGCCGGCCGGCTGCGCTGGGGCTGGATGGTCCGGTGCGCGGGGCTGGCGGTGCTGGCGATGGTGCTCGGGCAGGCCGCGCAGTGGCTGACGCTGACCCTGACGGGCGCGGAGGCCGGCATGTTCGGCTGGGTGGGCTGGGAGCGGTTCCTGCCCGTGTTCGTGGTGATCCTGGTGCTGGTGCCGTTCCAGGCCGCCGCCGAGGAGTACGTCTTCCGCGGCTGGTTCCTCCAGGCCGTCGGGGCGCACGTGCGCAACCCCGTGTGGGGCATCGTCGTCGGGGCGGCGCTGTTCGCCTCGCTGCACGGCTACTCGTGGACGGGGCTCGCCGACGTGTTCGCCTTCGGCGTGGTGATGGGCTGGTTGTCGGTGCGTACCGGGGGGCTGGAGGCGGCGATCGCGCTGCACGTGCTCAACAACGTGGTGGCGTTCGGGCTGAGCGCGGCGGCGGGGGAGTTGCAGGAGTCGCTGAACCAAGCGGAGGTGGCGGTGCCGTGGCAGGCGCTGACGGGGACGGCGGTGCAGTTCCTGGTGTTCTCGCTCGGGGTTTTGTACCTGGCCAAAAAGCGGTCAATCGCCACAATTTCGAGATAAATCGGGCTAGTGGTTGGGGGAATCTCACTAGAGAGGTCTCGCCATTCGCGCTCATTCGTGCTGCTCTGGAACCTGTGGGGAGGGCGAGGTCTTCCGGAGGTGATCGTTTCGGTCCGGCGGGGTAGGGGTGGGCGCGTGTGATACTTCGTCGAGTGAGACAGAAAAACTCGAAATAAGCGCATAAGGATGGACATCCTTCCTGGAACGGTCCCGGATGGTGACCGTTCCCGTACGACTAGTTCGACTAGGAGGTACGGCGCGTGGCCTCCGGCCCCAGCGAACCGCCACGGCGACCGCCAGGTGACGACGACCCCCGCTCCGAGGGCGCGTCAGAGCCGCAATCTTCTCCAGAGCCGAGGATCAGCCACTCCCCGCCCGGGCCCACCGACGACCGGGCCCGGGGCTTACCCCTGACGTCCCCGTGGGGCATGCCGCCCTTCGCGGCGCCCGTACCGGACGAGACGCCGCAGGAGCCACCCAAGGGACGTAGGCCCTACAGCTCGCCGACGGCGGAGCCCGAGGCCGAGCCGCGCCGCCGGCCGCGCCGCGTGGTCAACCGCCCGGACAAACTCGTCGCCTCCGGCCCCCCCAGAAAGCCCCCGACCCCCCAGGGCCCAGCGACCCCCCAGGGCCCAGCGGCCCCCCAGGACACAGCCCCGCAGGATGTGGTGGCCCCCGAGAGCCCGTCGGCTCCCCCTGGTCCATCGGCCTCTCAGGGCGCGGCGGCCTCTTCGCACACGGCCCCCGAAGGCGCAGCGGCCCCGCAGGATGCGGCGCCCTCTGGGGCAACGGCCGCTGATGGCACAGCAGCCCCGCATGATGCGGGGGTCCCCCAGGGCGCAGCTCATCGCCCGGCGGGTCCCCATGACACTCCGTCCGCCCAACCCCCCTCTGCCGGCCACGCGCCGCCCGAGCCGCAGGAGGACGCTCAGGAGGCCGTACAGGGGTCTCAGGAGGAGTCGCGGCGCGGGGAGGGCCGGGAGGGCCGGGAGGCCGTCTCCGGGGTGCGGGAAGGCGTGGAGGAGGGGACGCCGCGCAGGGACCCGCGTACGGCGCCGTACCGGCTGGTGGTCCCGGCCGACGGAGCCGCGCCGGCGGAGCCCGGCGGGGAGGACGAGCCGGAGGTGCGGCGCGTCGGCCGCCCGCCGGCCGGCCGGCCGACCAGGCCCGACCTGCTCGTGGCGAGCGGCCCGCCCCGCCCCCAGGGCGCGAGCGGGCGCCACCACAGAGGCCCGGCCCCCGCCGCCGTCCGCAGGTCCAGCCCCGTACGCCGGGGCAGCCGCGCCACCCCCGTCGTCCTCACCGTCGCCGCCGCCCTCCTGGTGGCGACCGGGGTGCTCGTCTGGCAGTGGGCCGGCGACGAGCCCCAGGGCCTCAGCCTGGCCGCCGGGACGGGCCGCTCGGGCGACGAGCTGTTCACCGTCCCCGCCGCCGGCGACGGCGTCAACCAGAAGCTCAACGACATGGCCTCGGTCGGCCGCGCGGTCGTCGCCGTGGGCAGCGACATCACCGATCCCACCCCGCGCCCGCTGTTCCTGTTCTCGCCCGACAGTGGCAAGACGTGGCAGCTCGGCCAGGTCAACGGCGCCTCCGCCCCCACCGTCCAGCGCGTCGTCGGCGGCGGCGGGCGCTGGCTGGCCAGCGGCGAGGACTACGGCACCGGCGAGCGCGGCCTGTGGACCAGCGCCGACGGCTTCAGCTGGGACGCCGTGCCCGCCTCCGCCCTGACCGCGTTCCGGGCCGGCGACCGGATCGCCGACATCGCCCGTACGTCGTCGGGGTTCGTCGCGGTCGGCACCACCACGGGCGACGACGGCGCGCCCGGCCCGGCGGCCTGGCGGTCGGCCGACGGCCGCGCCTGGGAGCGGGCCGAGGCGACGGGCCTGCAGATACGCGAGATCAACGCGGTGGTCGCCAAGGGCGACACCGTCGTGGCCATCGGGCGACCCGCGGAAGGCGAGGGTTCGCGGGTCGTCCGGTCGGCCGACGGCGGGCGTACGTGGCAGGTCACGGCGTTCCTGCTCCCCGAGGCGATGCCGCGCGCGGGGACGCTGGCGGTGCTGCCCAAGCGGTTCGTGCTGGTGCCGACGCGGCAGCGGACGATCACGGGCGACGTACGCGTCTACTGCTCGCCGGGCGGCGACGAATGGGCGCAGTGCGGCTCGATCGCGGGGCTCGGCGGCGAGAGCGTCGGCGTGGAGTCGCTGATCTCGTACGAGTCGGGGGCGGCCGCGATCACGCAGGCCGGCCTCGGCCGGTACGCCGTGCTGACCACGACGGACGGCCGAGGCTGGACCAAGCGGGCCGAGCTCGGCAACCTGCGCAACGCCACGTTGCGCGGCTTCACCATCGCCGAGGGCGGCACCCTGTTCGCGGGCGGCGACCAGGCCGCCTCCGACGTGGACAACCAGCTCGTGCTGATGTCCGCGCCGCCGCGCGGGCAGGCCGCCCGCGTGCCGCTCGGCGACGTCGCGGGGCTGACCCGCATGGCCCGCGAGACGAGCGCCCTGACCAGCTTCGGCGGCCGGTACGTCGCCGTCGGCTCGGCCTCCGGCGACGCCGGCCTGTGGACGATCAGGAACTGGCAGAGCTGGAAGTCCATGAGCCTCGGCGGCTCCGGCCGCCAGCGGCTGGAGGACGTGGCCCACGGCTCCCGTGGCTGGCTCGCGGTCGGCGGCACCGAGACCAACGTCGGCGTCACCGACCCCCTGCTGGTGACCTCGGCCGACGGCGAGAGCTGGCGGCGGGTGAACGTCTCGGGCGACCTGGCCAGGCGCTCCGGCCACGTGGGCCTGGAGCCGCGGGTCGTCGCCGCGGGCAAGAAGGGCTACGTGCTCGCCGGCCAGGACACCGACCAGGCGAACAACGCGGGCGCGGCCATGTGGTTCACCTCCGACCTGCGCAGGTTCACCAGGGCGGCCAAGCTGCCGAACGGCGGCGCCGGCGCGCGCGTGCACGACGTGGCCGCGACGGCGGACGGGTTCGTGGCGGTGGGCGGCGCGGGCCCGGCCGACCGGGAGAGCAGCCTCGTCTGGTACTCCGAGGACGGGCTCAACTGGAGCGCCCGCCCCCGCGTGGCCCCGCCGGACGCCACGTCCGCCGGGCTGCGCCGGATCGTCGAGCACCAGGGCAGGCTGGTGGCGATGGGCACCGCGATCACCGGCGGCTCCCGCCGCGCCTTCGCGGCGGTCTCCGCCGACGACGGCGAGAGCTGGGAGACCGCGTGGCTGCCCGCCGAGCAGGCGGCCGCGGTCTACGACCTCGCGGCGGCGGCCGAGGGCCTGGTGGCGGTCGGCTGGCACGGCGCGCCCGGCGAGGGCGACAGCGCCGCCTGGACCTCCCAGGACGGCCTGAACTGGAACCGCATGGCGCTCACCAAGGACCGGCTGGCCGGCCCGGGGATGCAGTGGCTCACCGCCGTGGCGGTGTCGGGGTCGGAGGTGGTGGCGCTCGGGCGGTCCACCACGTACGACGCCGACCACCTCATCCTGTGGACCTCCAGCCTGACCTCAAGCCGGTAGGGCTCCCCAGCCGGTGAGCGTCTCCAGCAGGCCCTCGGTGAGCGGCAGCCGGGCGAGGTCGGCCGGCGTGCACCAGCGCAGGTCGGCGGCGTCGTCACCGGCCGCCGCCGTCCCGCCGGTCACGGTGGCGTGGTAGTCGCGGATCACGTACGTGACGCCGCCGGGGCCGGGGCGCTCCACCACGCCGGCCAGCGGGCCCACCTCGACCCGCAGGCCGGTCTCCTCCAGGACCTCGCGCCGCACGCCCGTCTCGTCGTCCTCGCCGGGCTCCAGCCGGCCGCCGGGCACGGACCACAGGCCCACGCCAGGAGGACGCCCCCGCTGGACGAGCAGGATCCGCTGCCCGGCGGCGTCGAGAATGACGGCGCCGACACAATTTACGCGCACATGACCAAGATTACGACGGGATAACGGGGAGCGGCCTTGACGGGGCCGTACCCGAGAAAGCACCGTGGGTAGGTGTGAGAGCGGCTCCAACCTGCCCACGGTGTTTCGGCCCTCTTCACGGGCCGGGCGCCTGGTCAAGCGCGTACCGATGTGACACGCACGGCGACGTCCTGCCGTATCAGCCTCCGTGGCCGCCGACCGGCGAGGCCCTGGACGCGATGCGCAAGAGCTCCGTCGTGCCCGTATGGCTGCCGTGGCCGCTGCCCTCCCGATGGGTGGTGACCGGTTTCGCCGAGGTGGGCGACCAGCGCACCGGCGCCCGCGCCAGCGTCGTCGCGCTCACCGGGCCGTCCCTGGTCGAAGGGCCGGCCGACATGCTGATCATCGCCGAGGAGCCGGGCATCGGGCTCGGCGCGGCGTTCGCCGGGCTGGACGGCCCCGACCCCGGCACGGGGTTCGACGAGGGCCCGCCGAACGCCAAGATCGAGGTGCTCGGGCATCCCGCCCCGCTCTGGTGCGTCGACGGCGAGGACGACCGCGCGGTCTACGCGGGCGAGGCCCTGGGCAACTGGCTGTGGACGATCTGCTGGCCGGCCGACGCCGGATGCATGATCGCGCTCGCCGAGCTGTCCCTGGTCGACGCCCGTGACCACGATCTGGACGTGCCCTTCGGGGCCTTCTCGCCACGGCTCGAGGACTAGGACGCGCTTTCGCGATTCGCGCTGTCAGGCAGACGGGCTAGAGTTCGGAGGCGTGACAGCGCGTATCGAGAGAGTGGTGACCGAGGGCGTGGTCGACCTCGACGGCACCGAGCACAAGGTCGAGAACAACACCTGGGTCATAGGCGACGACGACGAGGTGATCGTCATCGACCCGTCCCGTGACGCCGAGAAGATCATGGAGCAGGTGGGCGAGCGCGAGGTGCTGGCCGTCATCTGCACGGCCGGGCTGCCCGACCACGTCTCCGCGGCCATCGAGGTGGCCAGCAGGGACGAGGCCGTCGTGGCGCTCCACCCCAAGGACAAGCCCCTGTGGCGGGAGACCTGGTCCGAGACCTGGCCCGACATCGACATGGAGGACGACGGCATCTTCGAGGTCGCCGACGTCCAGCTCGACGTCATGGAGACGCCGGGCGTGACCCCCGGCGGCGTGTCGCTCTACTGCGAGGCGCTCGGGGCCGTGTTCACCGGCAAGGCGCTCCAGGCCGACGGCCCCGGCAAGCTGGGCGGCGAATACCCGGCGCTGGCCGACCAGCTCACCTCGATCGGCGGGCGGCTGTTCACGCTGCCGCCGGAGACGCGGGTGCTGCCGATCCACGGCGACGAGGTCACGGTCGGCGACCTGGAGCCGCACTTCGACGACTGGGTGTCCGGCTCGCTGACCAGGGTCGCCACCGAGGGCGAGGAGTCCGAGGGCCCGCTCGCCGACGGCACCAGGATCTCCGGGATCAAGCTCGGTCCGGGCGACGAGTAGGCGGCCGGGTGAGCTCGGTGCAGGGCCAGCTCCCGCTGGAGGACATGCCGCGGCGGCTCTATTCGTGCACGCCGTCGCGGTTGAACGCCTGGCTCGACTGCCGGCGCCGCTACCGGTTCAGCTACCTCGACCGGCCCCAGCCGTCCAAAGGGCCCGCCTGGGCGCACAACAGCGTCGGCGCGAGCGTCCACAACGCGCTGGCGGGGTGGTGGCGGGAGCCGTACGAGCGGCGCACGCCGCTGACGGCGGCCGTCCTGCTCACCAACGGGTGGATCGCCGAGGGGTTCAGGGACGCCGAGCAGTCGGGGCGGTGGCTGGCGCGGGCCCGCGACCTCGTGTCCGGATATGTCGCGACTTTAGATCCGGCGGATGAGCCGGTCGGCGTCGAGCGCACGGTCGCCACGCGCACCAAGGTCATCGCCCTGTCGGGCCGCATCGACCGGCTCGACCGGCGCGGCGACGAGCTGGTCGTGGTCGACTACAAGACCGGCCGCCGCCCGCTCACCCAGGACGACGCCCGCGGCTCGCTCGCCCTCGCCGCCTACGCCGTGGCCGCCTCCAGCATGCTGCGCACCCCGTGCCACGAGGTCGAGCTGCACCATCTGCCCACCGGCGAGATCGTCCAGTGGCGGCACACCGACGAGTCGCTGGCCCGCCATCTGAGGCGGGCCGAAGAGCTGGCGAGCGAGGCGGCGGAGGCCGACGAGCGCTACCGGGGGGCCGTCGCCGCCCCCGCCAAGGGCCGCACCGCCCCACGCGGCCAGGCGTCCCGCACCTCCGTCCCGTCTCCCGCGGGGGCGTCCGGGCGGCCGTTCGTGGGGCCCGCTGCGGTGCCGCCCGAGATCGACGAGCTGTTCGCGCCCAGTCCGGGCCCGATCTGCTCCTGGTGCGACTTCCGCCGCCACTGTCCCGAGGGCCAGGCCGTGGCCCCCGACCGCGACCCCTGGGACGGCCTCGCCGAGTGAGCGTCCCTGGGACGACCGCGCTGGATGAGCGCCGCCGCCTCGGCCCTTCCGGGGTCAGGCGGCGGGCGCCGGGTCCGCTGCCCCCTTGGGCCAGCGGCGGGGGTCCGTGAGGCCCTTGAGCCCCTCGCTGACGTCGTAGCCGGCCGCGCCCAGCCGTTCCCTGGTCGCCCGGAGCATCTCGCGGGTGGCCGGCATGAAGGCCCGGTCGTGGACGGGCTCGGGGACGGAGTTCATCGCCAGCCTGAACGCCCGCAGCGCCGCCGTGACGGCCGCGCGGGGCACCTCGGGCAGCACGCCGTACATCCGCCTGGCCCAGTCGGGGAGCGTGTAGTAGCAGAGCGCCCCGAACGGGAAGTAGACCGGCTTGCCCGGCGACAGCATGCGCAGCTCCTCCGGCAGCCGTGGCCACATGAGGAACCGCACGGTCGCGGCGGCCTCCTCGGTGACGCGGAGTGCGGGCCGCACCTGCTTGACGTACGCGTCCAGCTCGGCGCACGTGCCCGGCACGTCCTCGGGGTGCAGCCCGACGTAGGCCGCGGCGGCGCGCTGCTCGGCCAGGTAGCGGTCGGCCTGGCGCTCGCTCAGCCGCAGCCCGCCGCGCCTGGCCGCCTCCAGGTAGGACGACACCTCGGCGCAGTGCACCCACAGCAGCAGCTCGGGATCGTCCACCCGGTGCCTGCGCCCGGTGTCGGGGTCCTGCACGCGCAGCGTCTTGTGGATCCCCCGCACCCGCCGCCCGGCCTCGGCCGCCTCCTCCGGGCTGCCGAACGTGACCCGCCCCACGAAGTCGGCGGTGCGCCGCAGCCGGCCGAACGGGTCCTCCTGGAAGGTGGAGTTCTGCCAGACGCCGCGCATGGCCAGGGGGTGCAGCGCCTGCAGCATGAGCCCGCGGACGCCGCCCACCCACATCGTGCGGTCGATGTGCACGCGGTAGGTGACGGTGTGCGGCGGCTGGACGACGAGGTCTTCGATGCCGTTCATGGTAAGTACATGATTACAGGCTATTGGAATGGATGTCCAAATAGTGCTTCTCGGCCGCGTTCCAGAACCTGACCAGCGCGGCCGCCGTCGTCTCCGGCGCCTCGACGGCGGGGGAGTGGACGGCGCCCGGCACGACCACGCACTCCGCGCCCAGCCTGGCGGCCATCTCCGACTGCGTCTCGGGGGACCAGCCGTCGTCGTCCTCGCCGTAGAGGACGAGGGTGGGCACCTCGATCTGACGCAGCTCGTCGGTGCGGTCACGCATGGTGAGCACCTGCTCGGCCATGGACGAAAGGCCGGTCGGCGAGTTGGCCAGCAGCCGCCGGTGCAGGAACGCCACGATGTCGTCGGGGACGTCGGCCGCCAGCGCGTCCGGCTCGAACCTGTGGTGCCACACGTGCTCCAGGCCGAGCGCGGGCACCTCCTCCATGATCTTCCTGCCGTTGCGCGCCCGCCGGCCCTCGATCGCCCCCGGGCCCGAGCCCATGAGCGTGAACGAGGCGAACTTCGTACGCCCGTCGATGACGGCCTCGCGGGCCACCAGGCCGCCGAAGGAGTGGCCCACCAGGTGCATGGGGCCGCCGCCGCCGATCACCTGGGCGAGCGTGTCGAGGTCGGCGCCGAGGGCCGCGCAGGTGTAGGCGGCGGGGTCGTCGGGGCCCGGGGTCTCGTACTGGCCGCGCAGGTCGACCGCCACCACGCGGCGGCCGGACTGTGCGAGCGTCATCAGGACCGCGATGAAGTCCTCCTTGCTGCCGGTCAGGCCGGGGACGAGGAGCGCGGGCCAGCGCTCAACCACACCACTGACCGGAAGGGCCTCCAGGGCCGCGAACGTGCCCTGTGGCGTCTCGATCTTCTGTGGGGTGACGCCAGGAGGCAGGTCGAGGAATCGCGGCGTACTCACGTGGGGCAACAATACCCAGAGGTCAGCGCCTCGACACCGGCATGCCCGTTACGCTGGTGCGACTTTGGGGGAGATGTCGCGAATGCCGGATATCGCCGTGCAGCCGACGGGACGCGACGCCGTACGCCCGGCGTACGCGGCTTCAGAGGCACGTGGGCGGGTGTTGGAGCGGGTCGGGCCCACGTGGAGGCGTCGCGGCCGGGTGACGCGCCGTGGGGCCGTACAGCGATCCTGCCGCACATGCCGAAAGGCGCGCACCCCGTAGTGCGGGATGCGCGCCTTTCGCGGTGGTGCCGGGACGTCAGCCGGCGCGGCGGCGGTTGCCGCCGCCGCCTCGGGACTGGCGTCGCTGCTGCTTGCGCTCGCTGGCGGCGGACGGCGCGATGTCATCGTCGTCCGTGGCCAGGTCGGGTGATTGGAAGATCACCGCGAACGGGCTCGGCGGGATGATCCGCTCCGGCTGGCGAACGGGGGCGGGGGGCGGCGGGGCGAGGAAGCTCGGCTCCGGCTCCGCCTGAACCCGCGCCTCCCGACGCTCCGCGACGACGGGCGCCTGCTCGGCCACCGACGCCCGCTTGGCGACGGGCGCCTGCTCGGCCACCGACGCCCGCTTGGCGACGGGCGCCTGCTCGGCGACCGGCGCCTGCTTGGCGGCGGGGGCCTGCTTGGCAACCGGGGCCTGCTCGGCGACCGACGGCCGCTTGGCGGTCGGGGCCTGGTCGGCGATCGGCGGGGCCGGCTCGATGCCCGCGGCGGCCGGTTCGGTCGTCTTGGCGGCGGCGGTGCGGCGGGACCGGGTGGTCCGTGCCGGTGCCTCCACCGGTGCCTCCACCGGCGTCTCCACCGGCGTCTCCACCGGCGTCTCCACCGGGGACGTCTCCGGCAACGGCGCCGTGGCGGCCGGGGTGTCGGCGACGACCCGGCGGGAGCGGGTGCTCCGCGTGCTCCGCGCCGGCGCCTCCGCGACCGTACCGTCCGCCGGAGCCCCGGAAGGGGCGCCGGAAGAGGCGAGCGCGGACTCGGGCGCGACGGCGAGCGCCTGCTCGATCGCCGTCGAGGCCGCCCCCCTCCGCGTACGGGCCCGCTTCGGCTGCGCGTTGGCGGCGCCGACCTCGTCGGGGGTGAGGATCGCGGGAGTCTCCTCCGCCTTGGCATCCACGAGCTCGACCTCCGAGGTCTCGACGGGTGCGGTCTCCGCCAGCTCCTTGCCGCCACGGGTGCGGCGGCGCTGGCGCTGCGTACGGGCAGCAGGACGCTCACGGTCACGGTCGCGCTCACGCTCGTCGCGGCGGCGACCGCCACGCCCGCGTGCCCTGCCGGTCTCGCCGAGGTCCTCGAGATGCTCCGCGGAGAGCCCGGCGCGCGAGCGGTTCGCGTGCGGCAGGACGCCCTTGGTGCCCTTGGGGATGTTGAGCTCGGCGTAGACGTGCGGCGAGGTGGAGTAGGTCTCCTCAGGCTCGGCGAAGGCCAGCCCGAGCATGTTGTTGATCATCTTCCACCGGGTCAGCTCCTCCCACTCCACGAAGGTGACCGCGATGCCCGTGCGCCCGGCCCGGCCGGTGCGGCCGATGCGGTGCACGTACGTCTTGTCCTCGGTGGGGCAGTCGTAGTTGACCACGTGCGTGACGTCGTCGATGTCGATGCCGCGCGCGGCCACGTCGGTGGCCACGAGCACGTCGATCTTGCCGTTGCGGAACGCCCGCAGCGCCTGCTCGCGCTGGCCCTGACCGAGGTCGCCGTGCACGGCCGCGACGGCGAAGCCGCGCGTGTCGAGCTGCTCGGCGACCATGTCGCAGGCCCGCTTGGTCTCGCAGAAGACCATGGTGAGCCCCCGGCCCTCGGCCTGGAGCAGCCGCGACAGGATCTCGATCTTGTCCATGCGGTGGGTGCGCCACACGAGCTGGCGCACCTGCGGCGTCGCCTCGCCCTCGCCGCTCTCGTGCTCGGCGCGGATGTGCGTCGGGCGGTTGAGGTATTTGCGCGACAGCGCGACGACCTCACCCGGCATCGTCGCGGAGAACAGCATCGTCTGCCGCTCCGCCGGGACCAGCTTGAAGATGCGCTCGACGTCGGGCAGGAAGCCCAGGTCGAGCATGCGGTCGGCCTCGTCGAGGACGAGGGAGGTGACCTGGCTCAGGTCGAGGTGCTTCTGCTTGACCAGGTCGAGCAGCCGGCCGGGAGTGCCGACGACGACGTCGACCCCCGCCTTGAGCGCTTCGACCTGGGGCTCGTACGCCCGACCGCCGTAGACGGTCAGCACCCGGGAGCCGAGCTTGCCCGCGGCGGTCACGAGGTCCTCGCTGACCTGGGTGGCCAGCTCTCGGGTCGGTACGACGACCAGCCCGCGGGGCTTCTTGCGGTTCTTGCGCGGCTTGCCGATGCCTTGCAGCATGGCGATGCCGAACGCGTAGGTCTTGCCCGTGCCGGTGCGTGCCTGACCGATGAGGTCCTGGCCGCTCAGCGCGAGCGGGAGCGCCATTTCCTGAATGGGGAACGGCGACACGATGCCCTCGGTCTCGAGGGCGTCGGCGATTTCTGGTGTGACTCCGAGGTCTCGGAAAGTCGTCAGCGTGGCCTGCCTCAGTCTCAAATGAAGGCGGGCCTGCCGGGACCGACGGGTGGATGGACACCCCGTGTCTTGGGTCCTCGCGGTAGAGCCAGCCCTCTCGCGTCATCAGCGACCGCGGCCTCCTGGGAGCGGAGGTATCCGGGAGAAACCCCCGAATTTACACAGTGCGGTCGCACTTTCACAGAGCAGTGTACTCGATAGCACAACGCTGGCCGAGCTCACGTATGTTCCCGAAGATTTCCCGAAGTACGCTGCCACCATGAAGCAGTCTCCAGGAGTCGTCGACCTGCTCGGCGTGCTGGCGTACGCGGAACTCAGCGCCTACGCCCGGATGACCGAGGACGCGGCCACGCTGGCGCCCTCGCTGGCCGACCGCGCGGCGCTGAGCGAGCTGGCGGTCGCCGAGTACGCCCACTTCCGTCTGCTGCGCGACCGCCTCACCGAGCTGGGCGCCGATCCTGACGGGGCGATGGCGCCGTTCGCCGGGGCACTCGACGCCTGGCACGCCCAGACCCGCCCGGCCGACTGGCTGCAGGCGCTGGTCAAGACGTACGTCGGGGACGGCATCGCCAACGACTTCTACCGGGAGGTGGCCAGGCATCTCGACCCGGCGGTCGCCAAGCTGGTGGACGAGGTGCTGGTGGACGAGGGGCGCTCGCAGTTCGCGGTGGAGCGGGTGCGCGCCGGGATCGAGGCGGACCCGACGGCGGGGGCGCGGCTGGCGCTGTGGGCGCGGCGGCTGGTGGGCGAGGCGCTCAGCCAGGCCCAGCAGGTGGCGGCGGCGCGGCCGGAGCTGGCGCTGTCGCTGATGGAGGCGAGCGGCGGGCAGGCCGACATCTCCCGGCTCTTCGCCACGCTGACCGAGGAGCACAACAAGCGCATGGCCGCCCTCGGCATATGAAAGCCCGGGCAGCCGAAAGTCGGCCGGATGGGCGGCGCGGAGCGGCGCAACGGCGGTACCGTTCGAGCATGAGGGCCTTGCGACGCGACGGCGGTTCTTTGACCAGATGCGGGCCTAACCGCTGGACCTCACGGGCCGTGCTGCGGCGGGAGAGCTCGCGCTGCCCGGCCATCGCCCAGCCCCGGCATCCCGTCCCGAGGGCGCACCGCCCGCCACCGGGCTGCCGCCTCGCCGCCCGCCACCTCCCACGCTGACCACGCGGAAAGAAACGCCTCCCACGCGGGCAGGCCGTCCGTGCGGACGCGCCTCCCGCGCTGGACGCGGAAGGACGCCGGGGCACGGCGGTGGTGTGAGCCGTCCCCCGACGCCGGGCGCCGTCAGAAGTTACAGCGTGCCGCCGAAGCCCACCGGCCTGGCCTCGTCCTCGCCGATCTCGATGAACCCGAGCGCGGCCACCGGCACGACCACCCGCCGTCCCTTGACGTCGGTGATGGCGAAGACGCCACGCTCGACGGAGAGCGCGTTCCTGATCTCCTCCTCGACCTGCTCGGCGGACAGGTCGGTCTCGACAACGAGCTCGCGGTGCACGGAACGTACGCCGATCTTGACTTCCATCGTGGCTCCCTCATGGACGGGCTGGCTCTACTCCATCGTGGCCTCTGCCGCACGACGGACACGCGGATGATCGCGCCCAGCGAACGGGTTATGCCGTACGCGGAAAACCGCTGATGCCGCGCCAGGCGAGGCGGGCCATCATCTGCTCGGCCGCGTCCTTGGGGATGGAGCCGTGCGTCGTCACCCAGTAGCGGGCGCTCACCTCGGCCATGCCGACCAGGCCGACGCCCAGCAGATGGGCCTCGTCGCTGGTGCAGCCGGTGTCCTCCTGGATGAGCGCGCTGACCATCTCCGCGCACTCGCGCAGGGACCGCTCCACCCGCTGGCGCACCGGGGCGACGTTGCGCAGGTCGGACTCGAAGACGAGGCGGAAGGCCTCGCCCTGGGTGGAGACGAAGTCGAAGAACGCCTGGAAGGTGGCCTGCACGCGCAGTTTGTTCTCGTTGGTGGAGGCCAGGGCCTCCCTGCAGCGGTTGACCATGTCGTCGACGTGCAGGTCGAGCAGCGCGAGGTAGAGCTCCAGCTTGCCCGGGAAGTGCTGGTAGAGCACGGGCTTGCTGACCCCGGCCCGGTCGGCGATCTCGTCCATGGCGGCCGCGTGGTAGCCGTTCTCGACGAACACTTCCTGCGCCGCGCTCAGGAGCTGCCGGCGGCGGGCGAGTCGGGGCAGCCGGGTGCCCCGGGGCTTGGCGTCCGGGGTTGCGGTCACGCGGGTCTCCATTGGTCTCTCAGCGCTCTCAACGGGTCGTGCGGACATCCTACGGGCGAGTAGTCACGTCGTCCTACGCACGAGTAGGCAGGTCGCCCCGCGCGCGAGCAGGAAGAAGATCGTCCCGCGCGCGGGCAGGCGTCACACCCGGCGGCGATCGTCACCGGTATTCGTCGTCGTCGAGCTCGACCTCGCGGTCCTGCTCGGCCGCGTCGGCGGGGTTGACGTCCAGCGGCAGCTCGCGGCGCAGCCCGCCGGCCGCCCGATCCGCCTCGCGCTGCTGCTCGGCCACGTCGGCCTCGGGCGCCTCGATCGACAACTCCTCGACCTCCTCGTCGTAGGGCCCCTCGTCCCCGCGAACGTCCATCTCCGACATCTCGTGGTCCCCCTCCAGGTGTGGACGGCTCCAGACTACGCCCGCGCGAAAAGGTCGCCGCGGTTCTCCGCTCTCGCCAGTACGTCCGGCGCTGTGAACACCAGGTCCTCCGGACGCTCACAGCTTTCCACCTCTTTCCACGTAAGAGGCGTCGACACGGTCGGCCGTTCGCGGGCCCGCAGGGAGTAGGGCGCGACGGTGGTCTTCGCGGGGTTGTTCTGGCTCCAGTCGATGAAGACCTTGCCGGGCCGCGCGGCCTTGGCCATGACGCTCACGACCTGCTTCGGGTGCTCCTTCTCCAGGAGCTGGGCCAGCCTCTTGGCGTACGCGGAGGGCTCCTCCCTGCAGTCCCAGTCCGCGTAGAGCTGCATGCCCTTGCTGCCGCTCGTCTTCGGCCGGGCGGTCAGCCCCTCGGCCTTCAGCACCTCGCGCAGCATCAGCGCGACCTCGGCGCACTGGACGATCGTCGCAGGCGCCCCGGGGTCGAGGTCGAAGACGATCATGTCGGGGGGCAGCGCGTTACCGTCGTCGTCCACGCGCCACTGCGGCACGTGCAGCTCCAGCGCGGCGAGGTTGGCGTAGTAGACGATCGTCGGCAGGTCCTCGATCACGGCGAAGTCGATGCTCTCGCGGTTCTTGGTGCTGCCGGGGACGGGCAGGTTGACCCGGCGTACCCAGCCGGGGGTGTGGTCGGGGGCGTTCTTCTCGAAGAAGGACTGGCCGGTCACGCCGTCGGGGTAGCGCTTGACGGTCAGTGGGCGGCCCGCGAGGTGCGGCAGCAGGACGGGGGCGATCCGGCTGTAGTAGTCGATGACCTCGGCCTTGGTGAAGCCGCAGTCCGGATAGAGCACCTTGTCCAGGTTGCTGAGGGTCAGCTCGCGTCCGTCCACCTTGACGGGGACCTTCTTGGCCACGGGGGCACCTCCGTCCGCATGGTGTACGCCACCTCCCCGGATGGATCGCGCCTAACCCACCGATTTCGCCACGGCCACGTATGGCAAGCATTGGTCGTGTCATGCCGGGTATGTGCCTTCTGCCGACGACGACGGAGAGCCTGAGGAGTGAGCCATGCGCAGCATCTGGAAGGGTGCGATCTCCTTCGGCCTGGTCACGATCCCCGTCAAGCTCTACTCCGCGACCGAGCAGAAGGACGTGTCGTTCCATCAGGTGCACCGCGAGGACGGCGGACGCATCCGCTACAAGCGCGTGTGCCAGCTCGACGGCGAGGAGATCCCCTACGCCGACATCGCCAAGGGCTACGAGCTGGCCACGGGCGAGATGGTCGTGCTCACCGACGAGGACTTCGAGGACCTGCCCCTGACCACGTCACGCAGGATCGACGTGCTGCAGTTCACCCCGGCCGAGCAGATCGACCCCATCTACTTCGCGAAGTCGTACTATCTGGAGCCCGACGCGCAGGGGGCCAAGCCGTACGTGCTGCTGCGGGACGCCCTGGAGAGCTCGGGTCAGGTCGCCGTGGTCAAGGTGGCGCTGCGGCAGCGGGAGTCGCTGGCCACGCTGCGCGTCCGCGACGGCGTGTTCGTCCTGGAGACCATGCTCTGGCCGGACGAGATCCGCGCGCCCGACTTCGAGTTCCTGGAGGAGGACATCGAGGTACGCGCCCAGGAGCTCAAGATGGCCGAGTCGCTCATCAGCACGATGGAGTCCGACTTCGACCCGGGCGAGTACCACGACACCTACCGCGAGGCGCTCCAGCACGTCATCGAGGCCAAGGTGGAGGGCAAGGAGGTCGTCCCGGCCGCCGAGGAGGAGGAGGCCGGACCGGCCGTGGACCTGATGGCGGCGCTGCGGGCCAGCGTCGAGGCGGCCAAACGGGAGCGGGAGGGCGCCCCCGCCAAGCGCGGGAAGGCCGCCTCGGGCAAGGCGAAGGACGCGAAGACGGGCTCCAAGGCCGAGACCGCCAAGGAGGAGAAGGCCCCCGCCAGGCGCAAGACCCGCAAGTCCGCCTGACCTCCTCCTCCCGGCCCGGTCAGTACCCCGTCCCCCGGCCCAACGGGCCGAACGCCTCGTCCGTGACCTGCTCCAGGAGCTGGTTCCGCGAGCCGTAGGCGGTGACCGTCACCGGTGGGGAGTCCAGGACGGTGACGGGGTCGCCGGCCGCGTCCTTCTCGCCGTCGGGGTGGGGGACCGACTTTCCGAGCACCCGGGCGATGAAGAAGCCGCCGGCGATGCGCGCGTCGGTACGCCGCCCGTCCGCCCAGTCGACCTCGACCCGGCGTACGTCCGCCGTGACGCGGCCGACCACGACCCGGAAGGTCTGGTCTCTCGTCGCCTTGTCCCGCCCCTCCTCGTAGCGCGATTGCGAGGTGTAGGCGTCCACCTGGAGCGCGCCGGGGAAGCCCCTCATGTTCCCCGGAGCCTGGAATCCCCAGTAGGTGAAGACCGCGCGCTCCGAGAGATCCTGCGGCGTGCTCGGGGTGCACAGGACGAAGCCGGACAGGCTGCCGACCAGAGCGGTCGATCCGTCCTCGTCCCGGTACTCCACCAGCAGCCGGAAGTCCTCCGCCGAGCCGTGCTCGGGGATGCGCCGGCGACCGTCCATGTTGTGCACCGGGCCTCCCTGGGGCATGCAGGCGCGTACGGCCCGCGTCTGCTCGGGGGTGTTGTCCGGCAGGCGGTCCACCTCCGCCGCGGTGACCTGGCCGGGGCCCCCGCCGGTGACGACGGTCACCGCGCTGATAACCGACGCGGCCGCGGCGAGCCCGGCGACCGACCAGGAGAGGCGGCGGCGCCGCGTGGAGCCGGCCCGCGCCCGTGCCGCGTAGGCGAGCGGGTCGACGGGCCTCGCCTCGTCCGCCATCCGCCGCAGCTCGGCGGAGATCCGCTGTTCGTCGAGGGTCATCTCAGGCCTCCAGGGTGATGGTCTCGCCGATCAGCTCGCGCAACCGGGCGACGGCTTGGTGCGTCTGGCTGCGTACGGTCCCCACCGAGCAGCCCATGATCCTGGCGACCTCCGACTCCGGGAGGTCCTCGTAGTAACGGAGCACCAGGACCGCTCTCTTGCGCGGCGGCAGGGTCCGGAGCGCCCGGGCCAGGGTGACGCGGGTCTCGACCTCGTCGGTCCGGTCGCCGGCGGCCCGGTCGGGTGGTGACGTGACCGGCCGTTCGCGTCCCCAGCGCGGGCTTCGCCAGCGGCCGGCCTGTTCGTGGTACATGACCCGGCGCACGTACGCCTCCGGACTGTCGCGGATCCGCCGCCAGTGCCCGGCGGTCTTGGCCAGCGCGGTCTGGAGCAGGTCTTCCGCGGCGTGCTGATCGCCGGTCAGGAGGTACGCGAGCCTGATCAACCGGTCGGAACGGCTGATGACGAACTCGGTGAAGTCACGCTGCTGGTCGGGGTGCAAGGGCTCTCCTCGGGTCTCACCCACCTAGATGCGGGCGGGCCCGCGGATCTATGGTGCGGCGTCCGGGAGAGAGGAATGACCGCCCAAATAGGACATTTCGGATAATTTATGTGGAATCAATGCATAAACGTGTAATACAAGCAATGCCCCTCCTAATGTGTGGCAAAAAGGGACGATTTCTGTTTGTGTGCCACTGGTGTCGGAAATGACATTTACCGGATGGCTCAACGGCGGTCATCCGCAACGTTTTTTCCGGCAATGCCGGAAAGATCGAGTACGGGGCAATCGATCCTTTAGGGGGAAAACGCAATGCCCAAGCTCAGGAGTGTTCTCGCGGGCCTCGCCATCGGCACGGCCATGACCGGTGGCGCGGTCGCCGCGAGCGCCGCCACCTCTGCCGCCAGCGCCGCCACCCAGATCGGCACGGGCACCACCGTCACGACCGGATGGGGCTGTGGCTACCGGAGCCGCTGCGGCTGGGGTGGCTGGGGCGGGTGGGGGCGCCGCCACCACAACCAGAGGACGCATGTGAACGTGCACAACAACAACTTCAACTTCAACCGCACCTTCACGAACCGCCGGGAGCACGACCGCCGGTTCCACCACCACCACCACAACCCGATGTACAACTCGGAGTACGGCGTGACCGGTGGGCTCGCCACCACCAGCGACGCCGACACCGACACCGACTGATCCAGTCGCGTGACGGTGGAAGAAGGAAAGGCCCGCTGAGGGCGAATTCCTTTTCCTCGTCTCCCTGGTGATCCTGTTGAGGGTCTCCCGGCATCCGCCGGGGGACCCTCATTGCATTTCCCGCAAGAACGGCCTTCGTGTCAGGTTCCTCGGGTGGGTGATGCGAGGGGCTGTGCGCGAATCTGGGGGCCGTCGGCGGCGTCCGGTGGGCCAGGGGATCGGGCCGGCCTCGGAGACGCCGCTCACGGCTGCCTGGCCATCAGGGGTCCTTGACGCGGCCGGGGTCTCGATCGGCACGGTTCCCTTGGCGACCCCGGCACAAGGAAGTGCCCGTGTTCACCATGTGAACACGGGCACTCGCGGCTTCATCGGCCGGAGGTTCACCACCTGGAAAGGCTCCCGCAGGAGACCTCAGGCTCCGGCCTGGCCGCTAATCCCAGTCGCCGTCGCCGTTGAAGTGGCGGAAGCGGCGGTGCTGGTTGCTGTTGACGTTGGTGTTGTTGTTGACGACGACGACCCTGATGCGGCCGTGGCCCCGGTGGCCCCAGCCGGCCCGGCGCCAGCCCCAGCCGCCCCAACCGCAGCGGCGGCGGGCACCGCAGCCCCATCCGGTCTGGATGCCGGTCTGCGTGCCGATCTGGGTGGCGGCGCTGGCGGCAGAGGTGGCCGCGCTCGCGGCGACCGCGCCTCCGGTCATCGCCGTGCTGAGGGCGAGGCCCGCGACAATACTCTTGAGCTTGGGCATTTTGTCTTCCCCCTAAAGGATCGATTGCCCCGTACCGCCCTTTCCTGAACGGCCTGATTGCTGCCGTCCTGTGTATGGGCGGGGGATGTTCGGAACGAGTCCGTTCATCCGCACTCTTCATATAACCGGCCACCAACCCACACAAACCGGAATTGTCCACTTTTGCCGGTTTGTGACATAGGGAAAAGTCTGCAAAAGCACGACGAGAGCCCCGCCGGCTGTCAGCCGGCGGGGCCCTCGAAGATAATGTGCCGTGGCAGGCGAGGAGAAAAGAGATCTCAGGCCGGTCCGCACGCGCTCGTGCGGACCGACCTGAGACAAGCCATTCATCACGGCGCCGTCATCCGTTTCATGGACGGATTTCCGGCGGTCGTGCGAAACGGCCCCTTACTCCTTGCGCCGTTGCTTCACGGACGCGCCATTACGACACGTTGTTGTCGTCGAAGTTGTGGTTGTGGCGGCGGCGGCGGTCGAACTCGAACTGGTCGTTGATGTTGCGGTTGTGGTTGCGGACCACGACGCAGATCCTGCCTCCGCCGCGACGGCCCCAGCCGCCCCAGCCGCCCCCGCCGCGGCGGTGGCAGCGCTCCCGGCGGTGGCCCCAGCCGCCGCCCCAGTTGTTCCAGTTGCCGCCCCAGTTGTTGCCCAGGTTGGTGCCCAGGCCGTCGACCAGGCCATCGCCCAGGGTGTCGTCGTCGTCCCAGTCGCCGGTGGTGACGGAGACGAGAGAGGTGACCGGGGTGGCGTTGGCGACCGGGGTCCCCATGGCGACCGCGGCGCCGGTCATCGCCGTGCTGAAGGCGAGACCGGTGATAAGGCTCTTGAGCTTGGGCATTGCGTTTTCCCCCTAAAGGATCGAGTGCCCCGTTTCAGACGTTTCCGGGTACCTGAAAAAGGTCTTGGACGGCTGCTTAAGAGTCATCCGCTGCATGTCATTTCCGCAGGGCCGGGCAGGCAAACTGGGATCACCCTATTTTGCTGTGTATTAAGAATCCTATTGCTTGCCTTACATGTCTATCCCATGAAATGAGATGAAATGTCCGATTTGCCGGAGTCGTGAAAAGCGGCAGCACAAAGCGGCGCGACTTCGCGCGGTGAGAATGGCCGCGAACACTCCGGCCGGCCGCCGGACCGGAATGGCCCCCGTGGGCACCCGCCGACGGGCAGCTCATTCGCGGTCATACAATGACGGCGGTCGTCATTTCACACCCAAAGAAATAGACGTACGCCCGGACAATACTTCCGTGCCGGCCTGTCCCCGCTGAATACGGTCAGTGCCGGACGAGTCACCGTCCGTGGCGCTGCCTGACATGTTTCCGCCGGTGACCCTCACAAACGGCGTCCGTCGGCTTTTTACCGGTCTCTTGGACATGTCGGGACGACTCACCCCTGCCGAGGCCGGTGGACGATGTGCCGGTAAAGACCGTTCTGACCCTTTTTGGGCCGCTTCTAGACTCGATGGTTATCGTTGGGGGAACGCACCCCCGCGTTCCATGAACGACGAGGAGGACGCATGGTCGCGGAGCCGATCCCGCACTGGCCGGGACGCACAATCGGCTCGTTGCACGTCCGGTCCACCCCCGAGGGCCCGTCAGAACAGGCGGTCTTCGTCCACGGCCTGGCCGGGTCCGCCACCAACTGGACCGACCTCATGGACGAGCTCAAGGACACCGTCAGGGGCCACGCACTCGACCTGCCGGGCGCGGGCTTCTCCCCGGCGCCGCCGGACGGCGACTACACGGTGGCCGGGCACGCCAGGGCCGTGATCGCCCTGCTGGAGCAGACGGGGCCGGCCCACCTGTTCGGCAACTCGCTGGGCGGCGCGGTCTCCGTGCGGGTCGCCGCGAGCCGTCCCGAGCTGGTCCGCTCGCTCACGCTGGTCTCCCCGGCGCTGCCCGACCTGGTCCCGCGCTACGGGCCCGCCCGGGTGGCCGCCGCCGCGATCCCCGTGCTGGGGGAGTGGGTGGCGGGCAAGCTGCAGCTCATCCCCGCCGAGCAGCGCGTCACCGCCTCGATGGCGATGGTCTGGGCCGACATGGGCGCGGTCCACCCCGTACGGCTGCGCGACGCCATCGACGAGCTGCGCCGCCGCGACGACCTCCCGTACGCGGGCGAGGCCATGATCGCCTCGGCCCGCGGCATCGTGGCCGAGTACTTCCGCCGGGGCGAGGACAACCTCTGGCGCCAGGCCGCCAAGGTCGAGGCGCCCACGCTGATCCTGCACGGCCGGCACGACCGGCTGGTCCGCCCCGCGATGGCGCGCAGGGCGTGGCGGGCCTTCCGCGACGTCAGGATCGTGCTGCTGCCGACCGCCGGCCACGTCGCGATGATGGAGATGCCGCAGGTCGTGGCGGCCGAAGCAGGCCGTCTGATCCGTGAGACTCGATTGGGGAATGCCCCACTGCCCAGCTAGGTTTCACAGTGAGATGAGACCCCGAAAACGGGAGCGTATTGAAGTGTCGTTGCCACCGCTGGTCGAGCCGGCAGACGAGCTGACCGTCGACGAAGTGCGCCGCTACTCGCGCCACCTGATCATCCCCGATGTGGGCATGGCCGGGCAGAAGCGGCTGAAGAACGCCAAGGTGCTGTGCGTCGGCGCCGGGGGCCTGGGCTCGCCCGCGCTGCTGTATCTCGCGGCGGCGGGTGTCGGCACCCTCGGCATCATCGACTTCGACGTGGTCGATGAGTCCAACCTGCAGCGTCAGGTCATCCACGGCCAGTCCGACGTGGGCCGGCCGAAGGCCGAGAGCGCCGCCGCCTCGATCCGCGAGATCAACCCCCTCGTCGAGGTCGTGGTCCACAACGAGGTGCTGACCACCGAGAACGTGATGGAGATCTTCTCCGGCTACGACCTCATCGTCGACGGCACGGACAACTTCGCCACGCGCTACATGGTGAACGACGCCGCGGTGCTGCTCGGCAAGCCGTACGTCTGGGGCTCCATCTACCGTTTCGACGGCCAGGCGAGCGTCTTCTGGGCCGAGCACGGGCCGTGCTACCGCTGCCTCTACCCCGAGCCCCCGCCTCCCGGCATGGTGCCGTCGTGCGCCGAGGGCGGCGTGCTCGGCGTGCTGTGCGCGTCGGTGGGCTCCATCCAGGTCAACGAGGCCATCAAGCTGCTGACCGGCATCGGCGAGCCGCTGGTCGGGCGACTGATGATCTATGACGCCCTGGAGATGAAGTACCGCGACGTCAAGGTCCGCAAGGACCCCGAGTGCGTCCTGTGCGGCAAGAACCCGACGCTCACCCAGCTCCTCGACGACTACGAGGCGTTCTGCGGCGCGATCTCGGACGAGGCCGCCGAGGCCGCGACGGGCTCCACCATCACCGCACTGGAGCTCAAGGGCATGCAGGACCGCGGCGAGGACATCTTCCTCGTGGACGTCCGCGAGCCCAACGAGTACGAGATCGTCTCCATCCCCGGCGCCACGCTGATCCCGAAGGGCGAGTTCCTCAACGGCTCGGCCCTGGAGAAGCTGCCGCAGGACAAGCGCATCGTGCTCCACTGCAAGTCGGGCGCGCGCTCGGCCGAGGCGCTGGCGGTCGTCAAGAACGCCGGTTTCTCCGACGCCGTGCACGTCGGCGGCGGCGTGCTGAGCTGGGTCAAGACGGTGGACCCGAGCCTGCCCAGCTATTAGGCATATCGCGGCATTTTTGCGGGGTGTTCCGGTGACGCCCTGGTTAAGGTCGATGACGTGAACACGTCCCGGCCCTGGCCGACCCTGGTGGCGGCCTCCGCGCTGACCCTGGTCTGCGCGGTGGCCGCCGGGGTCGCCGGCGGTTCGGCGGGCACCGAGCTCACGCGCGGTCCCACGGCCGCCGAGCTGCGCGCCGCCGCCACGCGGGAGGTGGCCGAGCGCTGGCGCACCTGGCCCGCCGGGCGGGTGTTCCCCGCGACGCTGGCCTACTCCGCCGAGCAGGGCGGCGAGGAGCACGCCCGCCGCGTCGGCATCTCGCCCGACACCTCCTGCGCGCACGCCGACCCCGAGGCGGCCGAGGGGCTGCGCCTGGCCGGCTGCCGGGGGCTGCTGCGGGCCACGTACCTCGACGCTCTGCAGGGCGTGCTCGTCACCGTCGGCGTGGCGGCCCTGCCGGACGAGCGACAGGCCGCGCGCGCGCGTGCCGCCTTCCCCGAGGGCGGCGAGCCCGTGCCCGGCCTGCTCCCGCTGGCCTTTCCCGGCACGGTCGCCGAGCGGTTCACGCCCGCCGTGCGTCAGGCCGGATCGGTCGGGCAGGCGGGGCCGTACCTCGTGCTCACCACGGCGGGCGAGGTGGACGGGCGGCCGGGGAGCGCCGTCGGCGAGCCGCGGCCCGCGGTGTTCGCGTTCGCCGTCGAGATCTCCGAGCGGATCCTCGCCGCGCTCAGCACCCCCGCCATGCCGGACTGCGGCGGCGAGGAATGGCAGTGCTGAGGCGGGGCAGTCACCGAGGCGTGCTGAGGCGGGGCAGTCACCGAGGCGTGCTGAGAGGCGTGCCGCGGCCGGTGCTCGCCGCAGGGGCGGCGGTGGGGGCGCTGCTGCTGGGCGCGCCGCCCGCCTACCCCGACGACGTACGCAGCGGGCAGCGCCAGGTCATCGAGACGCTGGAGCTCCAGAAGGCGTGGCAGGTGACCAAGGGCGCGGGCGCGACCGTGGCCGTGCTCGACTCCGGCGTGGACCCGGGCCACCGCGACCTGACCGGCGCGGTGCGCACGGGCAAGGACTTCACGGCGGGCGCGAACCCGCCGGGCGTGCCGCCGCGCAGGCTGCACGGCACCTACATGGCCTCGCTGATCGCCGGCCACGGGCACGGGCCGGCCGGAAAACGGGGGATCATCGGCGTCGCGCCCGAAGCGGACGTACTGTCGGTGAGGGTCATCCTCGAGGACGAGGAGCCCGGTTTCCGGGAGTTCAACACCGCCGAGCGTTTCGAGGACGTCGTGGCGCGCGGCATCAGGTACGCGGTCGACGAGGGGGTGGACGTGATCAACCTGTCGATCTCCAAGGAGCTCGCCACCGCGAAGGAGCGCGCCGCCGTCCGCTACGCGATCTCCAAGGGCGTCGTGCTGGTGGCCGCCGCGGGCAACGAGGGCGACAGGAAGCTCATGCGCGACTACGCGCCCTACTCCTACCCGGCGGCCTTCCCCGGCGTGGTCGCGGTGGGGGCGACCGACCGGCGGCTGCGCCGGGCCGCGTTCTCGAACTGGAACCCCTCCGTGCAGGTGGCCGCGCCCGGCGTGGACATCATGGGCGCGGGCCCCGGGGACGAGTACTGGGTGGGGCGGGGCACCTCGCAGGCGACCGCGCTGGTGTCCGGCGTCGTCGCCCTCATCAAGGCGCGGCACCCGCGGATGTCGCCGCCGCTCGTCGCGCAGGCGCTCACCGCCGGCGCGCTCGACCGGCCTCCGGGCGGCTACGACACCTCCACGGGCTTCGGCGTCGTGAGCGCCGCCAGAGCCCTCTCGGCGGCCGACCGCCTGGCCGGCCACACGGCGGTCGCCACCGGCGCCGCGGTCCAGGACCCCGGCCGCCCCCTCGCGGGGGGCCGGACGGGCCCGGTCAAGGTCGTCGTACGGGACGACCGGCGGGTGGCCGTCTCCGCGGCCATCGCCACGGCGGCGGGCGCGGGCGCGCTCGCCTCGCTGGGGGTCATATTCACCCTGGTCAGACGGGTACGCCGGGCGCACAGCCCCCATGACGCATGATCTGTCCCCGTAGGGGGACGAACTAGACACAAGACCGAACCGGGAACGAGGCGGTGGTGAAGGCACGTAGGACGACGTCAGGGTTGCCGCGCGCCGGAGAGGAAGCCACGCCGGGTCGGAGGAATCCGCTCGGCGCCGCCACCGGCCGCGGGTCTCGGGTGCGCGCCTGGCCGGCCGGCGACGGCCGCAGGCGGGCGAGCGCCGCGCGGCAGCGCGCGGAGCTGCTGGAGCTCCAGCAGGGCATCCAGTACCGGCGCATCTTCGTGACGCTGCTCGGCGTCATCGTCGCCGTGTCCGCGGCCGTGGTGCTGCTCGGCACGATCGGGCTGCTCAGCGAGACCCGTTCGCGGCCGCTCACCCCCGCCGAGCAGAACCAGTACAAGCAGGAGGAGATCGCCCGGCGCTGGCAGGCGTGGCCGACGACCGGCGTCTTCCCCGACGAGGTCAAGTACCTCGGGCTGGACCGGGCCCAGCAGTACGCCCGCCGGGTCGGCATCGCCCCCGAGACCGAGTGCGCCAAGGGCGTCGACGCCCCCGTGGCCGACGTGCTGCGCAGCCACGGCTGCGTCACGATGCTGCGGGCCACGTACATGGACCAGACGGCGTCGTTCGTCTTCACCGTCGGCGTGGCCGTGCTCAAGGACGAGGAGTCCAGGATGTCGGCCGGCGAGGAGCTCACCCAGGACGACCGCGTGGGCGTGCTGCCCGTGGCCTTCCCCGGCACGGTGAGCGAGCGCTTCGGGCCGGAGCAGCGGCAGCGTACGAGCTGGGTCGGCGCGGGCCCCTACCTCGTCTTCTCCACCGGCGGCTACGCCGACGGGCGCACCAGGGCCGCGATCCCGCCCGAGGAGATCCTGCACCCGGAGCTGTGGCCGGCGGGCAAGTCCATCGGCAACCAGATCGCCTACTTCCTCGCGGACCCGCCCAAGGTCCCGCCCTGCACCCAGGGGAACGTGTGCTGACCGCCGCGCGCGCCGTCGCCGCGGTGCTGCTCGCCCTCACCGGCCAGACCGCCGCCACCCCCGTCAGGGACCAGCAGCAGTGGGTGCTGGACGCGCTCAACGTCGAGCAGGCGTGGAGCGTCACCAAGGGCGCCGGGGTCACCGTCGCCGTCGTGGACAGCGGCGTGGACGACACCGTCAAGGAGCTGAAGGGCCGCGTCACCAAGGGCCCCGACATGACCTCGGGCACCGCCGTGCACGACGTGCCGCCCGGCCGGCACGGCACCGCCATGGCGGCCCTGATCGCCGGCTCGGGCACCGGCGGCGGGCTCATCGGCATCGCGCCCGAGTCGCGCATCCTGTCGCTGCCGATGGCGACCGACGACGAGCCGGTGATCGGCATCCCGCCCGCGCCCGACGCCGAGACCGCCGCGGAGAGCCCGCTCGCGCGCGCCCTGCGGTACGCGGCCAACCACGGGGCGCAGGTCGTCAGCATGTCGATCGGCTCGTACGGCCCGGTCAGGTCGGAGCGGGAGGCGGTGTCGTACGCGCTGGACAAGGGCGTCGTGCTGGTCGCCGCCGTGGGCAACGACGGCCTGACCCAGTACGCCCAGGACAAGGGCACCTCCTACTGGAGCTTCCCCGCGGGCTATCCGGGCGTGATCGGCGTGGCCGCCACCGACAAGCAGGGCAGGCGGGCCTCGTTCAGCAGCGACAACCTGTCGGTGCTGGTGTCCGCGCCGGGCGTCGGCGTGCCGGTGGTCAGGCGCGGGAGCGGCTACGACCTGTCGGAGGGCACCAGCTCGGCCGCCGCGCTGATCTCCGGCGTGGCCGCGCTGATCAAGTCCCGGCATCCCGGCCTGCGGCCCGAGCAGGTGGCGCAGGCCCTCGCGACCGGCGCCCGCGGCCGGCCCGCCGCCGGCTACGACGACCAGATCGGCTTCGGCGTGGTCGACGCCGCCGCCGCGCTCAACGCCGCCGACGCGCTGGCCGGCCGGCCGAGCGGCGTCGTCGACCCGAGCGGCAAGGAGCACTTCGGCAGCGGCGAGGCGCCGGTGCCCCAGAGGCCGGGGCCCGACCCGCTGCGGCTCTGGTTGTACGGAGGCGGCACCCTTGTGGCGCTCATCACGTTCTGTGGTGCGATCGTCGTCCTGAATCAGCGTAGAGAGTCATGAAAGATCCGCTATGGTCCCCCGTCATGGGATACGAGCTGCGAGTGGTACGCGAGTCGCCACTCGCCTTCGCGGACTTGGCGAAGGCCATCGCGCCGGCCGGATTCGAGCTGCGCGGATCTGACGAGATCGTCATCGGTCACGACGGGCGTACGCACCAGGTCGCCCGCTGGACCGGCCTGGTGGTGGGCGAGCCCGGCTCCGACTGGCAGGTGGCCCAGCTCCTGAGGTTGTCGGCCGCGCTCGGCGCCCGGCTCGTGGGCGAGGACGGCGAGGTCTACCGGCTGCGCGACGGCGTCATGGAGGTCGAGAGCGGCGGCAGCGTGGCCGAGCTCGGCAAGTTCGAGGAGATCGTCGACGCCGGACCGGCGGCGTGGACCCCCTGAACCCCTTCGCCGAGCGGGTGCTCGATCTGGTCGAGCGCATCCCTCCCGGCAAGGTGATGGCCTACGGCGACATCGCCGAATATCTCGGCGAGGGCGGCCCCCGTCAGGTCGGCAAGGTGATGTCCACCTGGGGAGGCGGCGTGCCCTGGTGGCGCGTCGTGCACGCGGACGGCAGCGGCGCCGCACCCGACCACCTGCGCGAATGCCTGGCCCACTGGCGCGAGGAGGGCACCCCGCTGCGCGGGGAGCGGGTCGACATGCGTCGCGCCCGCTGGGACGGCCGCCCGGCAGGCCACCCGGCCGACCCTTCAGCGGATTTTCAGTAAGGGTCCTGACCAGCGGATTCCTTGATCGGGCGATTTCGTGACATGTGACGCCCATTACCATGGGCAGAACACTGATGGCGGCCCGAAAGGCGGTGCCTCCCCTATGGCCACCGGCGTCACAGCCCAGAGCCAGGGCGGCGAACCCCTCGCCGACCGCCTCAAGGCTGTCCAGGATCTCTGCGATCGTGGCGAGCCTCTCGAAGCGGTCATGCGAGCGGTCGGCCCCGGCGGACGCGACGCGGCGTTCGACACCGAGGTGCTCAGCGGTCCCCTCGGGGGCCGGATCGAGCTCGCGGTCAAACGCGGTCCCGCGCGGCGGCGCGAGATGCTGGCGCTCGTGCGCCCCTACCTCGCGGCCGTGGACGCGGGCGTCAAACGCGACCTGCCGGTCGCCCGGCGGGTGATCGTCCACCTGATCGAGACCCGTCCCGACGACGAGCTGATCGACGGCGAGACGCTGGTCAAGGTCGTCGAGGCCGCGGCCGAGCCGTCCAGGCGCATCCGCAAGGGCCTGCGCTGGTACGCCGACCTGCCGCTGCAGGACGAGCTGGCGCCCGACCTCTACCGGCTGCGCCGCGCCGACATGGTGCCCGTCACGCACATCGACGACATCGCCTGGGTCGACGGCAAGCTGCGCGTCACCGGCTTCGCCTACCTGGCGGGCCTGTCGGTGCGCAGCAGGCGCGCCAACTGGGCGACCGTGGTGCTGCGCGGGCCGCGCTGGCTGCCGCCGATCCGGATGCGGACGCGGCGGACGTACGAGCCGGAGGCCACCCACGGGGCGCGCGAGCCCGGCTGCAACTACGACTGGTCCGGCTTCTCCGCCGAGCTGAGCCCGTGGCCGCTGCGCTGGCGCGGCGCGGTGCGCAACGTCGTGTCGGCGGTGCGCCGCCGCATGCGGCACCGCCCGTCGGTGCCCGACACCACGACGTGGCGGGCCGAGATCGTGTTCTGGAGCCGCGGCGCCCGCGCCACCGGCCTGCTGCGCGGCTCCTCGCTGGGCCGCCCCGAGCGGCCGGCGGGGCTCAAGCTCAAGCCCGGCTGGTGGGTGCGCCCAGTCTGGACCTCCGACCGCGCGCTCCAGGTCGTGCTCCAGCCCAACCGGGCCGAGCTGACCGGCGTCACCCTCGACGGCGAGCGCCTGGAGCTCAGGATCTCCCTGCCCGGCCGCACCGTCACCAAGGGCCACGCCCGGCTGGGCGGCCACCGCATCGCGGCCGAGTTCACGCCGGTCACCGGCGGCACCGAGGTCGTCGTCGGGCTGGCCGTGCCCGCCCTGCTCCAGGAGAAGGACGGGCGGCGGCTCTGGGTCGAGCCCAAGGGCGACCCGGCGGCCTCCGTCATGCTGGCCGACCTGCCCGAGGCCCGCGAGGTCGTGGGCGACCGCGAGATCACCGTGCTCGGCGACCGGCGCGACCGCGTCGTGGTCTCCGCCCACCGCATCAGGCCGGTCATCACCTCGGCCGTGTGGGAGGGCTCGGCGCTGGTGCTGAGCGGCCGCTACCCCGACGCGCCCGGCCCGCGCACGCTCACGCTGCGGCACCGGTCGGGGTTGTCCTACCAGCTGCCGATGGAGCGGTCCGGCGAGGGCTTCTCCGTCCGGGTCGCGCCGTCGGCGATGGACCGCTTCGGCGAGCCCGTGCCGCTGGCCGCCGGCACCTGGAACCTGTCGCTGCGCCACCCGTCGGGCGAGATCGTGCCGCTGCGCATGGACCACGCCGCGCTGGCGGGCCTGGACGAGGAGCCGCGCACGCTCGACGGCCGCGTCTACCGCATGCTCTCCACCCGTTTCGACGTGCCGGTCGTCACGGTCGAGGAGGCCCGGCCCGCCGACGAGCGCGGCGTGGCGGGCACCCACGTGCTGCGCCGCGTCTTCTACCCGGCGCAGCGCACCGAGCCGCTCAACGACGCCACCGTCTACGTCGTCAACGACGGCCGCCTCTACGCCGACAGCGTCCGCGCCATCTACGAGGAGCGGCTGCGGCGCGGCGACGACCGCGAGCACATCTGGATCGTCAAGGACGGCGCCTTCGTGCCGCCCGGCCCGGCCACGGTCGTGCGCGCGGGCAGCCGCGAGCACCACGCCGCACTGGCGCGCTCCCGGCACATCATCACCAACGCGTTCCTGCCCACCTGGTTCCGCGCCCGCGAGGACCAGGTGGTGGTGCAGACCTGGAACGGCACCCCGGCCAAGCACGTCGGCAACGACCTGCCGCACATGCAGCGCGACCCGAGGCCGCCGATCTGGCACCGCCAGGCCGCCGAGGTGCGCGGCTGGGACCTGCTGCTGTCGCAGTCGCCGTGGGCCACGCCGGTGCTGCGCAAGGCGTTCGGCTACAAGGGCGAGGTGCTGGAGAGCGGGCTGCCGCGCAACGACGTGCTCAACTCGCCCGACCGCGAGGAGCTCGCCGCGGCCGTGCGCGAGCGGCTGGGCCTGGCGGAGGGCAAGCGGGTCGTCCTGTACGCGCCGACCTACCGCGACTACGACCGCAAGAACGCGATGGTCAAGCTCGACCTCGCCAAGGCGCGCGAGGCGCTGGGCGCCGACCACGAGATCCTGGTCCGGGCGCACCCGATGCAGGCCGTCCCCGCGGTCCCCGAGATCGCGCGTGACGTCACCACATATCCGGACATCGCCGAGCTGCTGCTGATCGCGGACGTCCTGGTCACCGACTACTCCTCGGTGATGTTCGACTTCGCCGCCACCGGCCGCCCGATCGTCCTCTACGCTTACGACCAGGTCAAATACGCCAACAAGCGCGGCCTCTACCTCGACCTCGCCGAGCAGGCCCCCGGCCCGGTGCTGTCCACCTCGGCGCAGGTCGTCGAGGCGCTGCGCTCGATCGACGAGGTCGCGGCCGCCCACGCCGACCGCTACGACGCCTTCCGCGCCACCTTCGCCCCCCGGGACGACGGCAAGGCGACGGTCCGCGTCGTGGACCACCTCTTCTCCTGAAAGAGGGCGTCCGCCGAGGTCCCGGGCCGCGTCTCCGCGCCCGGGACCTCGGCGTGTCGTCGCGATTTCCGCGATTTCCGCCGCTAACGTAGGCGGTTCGCGCGAGAAGACCGGGCAACTCGGCACGATCTACCCCTGTGGTCTGGTGGAATCTAGTGCTGTGAGTGGTCAGACCTGGCGCCTGGTACGACGTGGCAACACCGCCCCTGATGTGCCCCCTGTGCTGGACGAGCATCAGCGTGCCGTGGTCGGGCATCCCGGCGGCCCGCTGCTCGTGCTCGCCGGTCCTGGCACCGGCAAGACCACCACGATCGTCGAGAGCGTCGTCGACCGCATCGAGCGGCGCGGCCTCGACCCCGAGCGGGCGCTCATCCTCACCTTCAGCCGCAAGGCCGCCGAGGAGCTGCGCAGGCGCGTCACCGCCCGGCTGCGCCGCACCACCCGCACCCCGCTCGCGATGACCTTCCACTCCTACGCCTACGCCCTGCTGCGCCGCGAGGCGGTCCTCGCCGGCAAGGCCCCGCCGCGCCTGCTGACCGGCCCCGAGCAACTGCTGGAGATCCGCCGCCTGCTCCACGGCGAGCTGGAGAACGGCGCGCCCGACTGGCCGGCGTCGCTGCGCGAGCCGCTGCGCACCCGCGGCTTCGCCGAGGAGCTGCGCGACTTCCTGTCCCGGGCCAACGAGCGCGGGCTGGACGGCCCCCGCCTGGTCGAGCTGGGCCGCCGCCACGGCCGACGCGACTGGGTGGCGGCCGGCCGCTTCGCCGAGCGCTACGAGGACCGCTTCGACCTCGACCCCGAGGAGACCTTCGACTACGCCGAGCTGGTCGGCGCCGCCTCGGCGCTGCTGGCCAGGCCGGAGGTGCGGGCGCGCGAGCGGGCCGCGCACGAGGCGGTCTTCGTGGACGAGTACCAAGACTCCGACCCGGCCCAGGAGCTGCTGCTCCACCACCTCGCCGGCGACGGCCGCGACCTGGTCGCGGTGGGCGACCCCGACCAGTCGATCTACGGCTTCCGCGGCGCCGACGTCCACGGCATCATGGGCTTCCCGCAGCGCTTTCGCACCCTCGACGGCCGCGACGCGCCCGTGCTGGCCCTGCGCGTGTGCCGCAGGAGCGGCGCCGGCCTGCTGCGGGCCAGCCGCCGCCTGGCCGCCAAGCTGCCCGTCGCCCCCGGCTTCGACCACCGGCACGACCACCGCGACCTGGTGCCGGTGCCCGGTCTGCCCGAGGGCGAAGTACGCGTGCTGCTGGCCGACAGCACCAGCCAGGAGGCCGCGATCGTGGCCGACACGCTGCGCCGCGCCCACCTGATCGAGGGCGTGCCGTGGCACCGGATGGCGATCCTGGTGCGTTCGGCCAAGCGCCAGGTGCCGCTGCTGCGCCGCGCGCTGACCAACGCCGGCGTGCCCACGATGATCGCCGGCGACGAGGTGCCGATCGCGCAGGAGCCCGGCGTGCGCCCGCTGCTCACCGTGCTCAAGGTCGCCCTCGACCCGGCCCTGCTGGACGAGAACGTGGCCGAGGAGCTGCTGACCGGCCCGCTCGGCGGCACCGACATGATCGGCGTACGCCGCCTGCGCCGGGCGCTCAAGATCGCCGAGAACGAGGCGTCCGAACAGGGCGAGGCTCGCTCGTCCGGCGAGCTGCTGGTCGCGGCCGTGCGCGACGCCCGCGAGCTGACCAGGATCGAGCCGCACGTCGCGCTGCCCGCCGAGCGCGTGGCGCGGCTCCTCGGCGTGGCGAGGGAGTCGGTCGCCTCCGGCGGCACCGCCGAGGACCTGCTGTGGGCCGTCTGGGACGCCGCCGGGCTCGCTTCCCGCTGGAGCGACCTCGCCATGTCGGGAGGCCCGCGCGGCGCGCAGGCCGACCGCGACCTCGACGCCGTGGTGGCCCTGTTCGACCAGGCGGCCAAGTTCGTGGACCGCATGCCCAAGGCCGGTCCCGAGGTCTTCATCGACGACCTGGCCGCCCAGGAGATCCCCGGCGACACCCTGGCCGAGCGCGCCCCCGACGGCGACGCCGTGCGCGTGCTGACCGCCCACCGCGCCAAGGGCCTGGAGTGGGACGTCGTCGTGGTCGCGGGCGTGCAGGAGGGCGTCTGGCCGGACCTGCGGCTGCGCGGCTCCCTGCTGGGCGTGGAGGACCTCGTCGAGACCGTCGAGGGCGGCGAGCCCAACGCCGCGTCCCTGGTCTCCAAGCTGCTGGCCGAGGAGCGCCGGCTGTTCTACGTGGCCGCCACCCGGGCCAGGCGCAGGCTGGTCGTCACCGCCGTCGGCGGCGAGGACACCGACGAGCGTCCCTCGCGGTTCCTGTCCGAGCTGGCCCCCGGCGAGGTCGAGACCGCCACCGTGGACGACCGCGCCCGCTGGCTCAACATGTCCGCGCTGGTGGCCGACCTGCGCAGCGCCGTGACGGACCCGACGAAACCGGCCAAGGTCCGCAGGAAGGCCGCCAGGCAGCTCGCCCGCCTGGCCGCCGCCGGCGTCCAGGGCGCCCACCCCAACGACTGGTACGCCCTCACGCCCATGACCGACGACCGCCCCCTGAGCTGGCCCGAGGGCGTCGTCAGCATCTCGCCGTCGGCGGTGGAGAGCTTCACCAAGTGCGGCCTGCGCTGGCTGCTGGAGACCGCCGTCGGCGCGGCAGGCACCAGCACCGCCCAGGGGCTCGGCAACGTCATCCACGCCCTGGCCGTGCTGGCCGCCACCGACCTGCCGAGCGAGGACCTGCTGGGCGAGCGCCTCGACCAGGTCTGGCACGAGCTGGACTTCGGCGGCACCTGGTACAACCGCAAGCAGCGCCAGGTCGCCGAGCAGATGATCGGCAAGTTCCTGCGCTGGCACAAGGAGAACCCGCGCGAGCTGGTCGCGCTGGAGGAGTCGTTCACCGCGACGATCTCCGAGGGCGTGCAGATCAAGGGCCGGGTCGACCGCGTCGAGCGCGACTCCGACAACCGAGCGGTGATCATCGACCTCAAGACCGGCGGCTCCAAGCCGAAGGCCGGCGAGCTGGACCGGCATCCGCAGCTCGGCGTCTACCAGCTCGCCGCGCTGCTCGGCGCCTTCGCCAGGCACGGCATGACCGAGCCCGGCGGTGCCGCCCTGGTGCAGCTCGGCAAGGCGGGCGGCAAGAACGACGCGCTGGAGCAGCGCCAGGGCGCGCTGGCCGACGACGCCAACCCCGGCTGGGCCGCCGACCTCGTCGACACCGTGGCCACCGGCATGTCGGGCCCGTTCTTCCAGGCCAAGGTCAACGACGGCTGCCGCACCTGCGCGGCCCGGTCGAGCTGCCCGGTCAACGACAGCGGGGGCCAGGTGTGCTGACCCCCGCCGAACTCGCCGAGAAGCTCGGCGTCCTTCCCCCCACGAGCGAGCAGGCGGCGGTCATCGAGGCGCCGCTGGAGCCGATGGTCGTCATGGCCGGAGCCGGCTCGGGCAAGAGCGAGACCATGGCGGGACGGGTGGTCTGGCTGGTCGCCAACGGCCTGGTCAAACCCGCGAACGTGCTGGGCCTGACGTTCACCCGCAAGGCCGCCGCCGAGCTCGCCACCCGTGTGCGCGAGCGCCTGACCGGGCTGGCCGAGGCGGGCCTGGTCGACCCCGGCGCGCTCGACGACGAGCCCACGGTCTCCACCTACCACGCCTACGCCGCCCGCCTGGTCACCGACCACGCGCTGCGCGAGGGACTGGAGCCGACGATGCGCCTGGTCACCCCGGCCGTGTCGTGGCAGCTCGCCTCGCGCGTGGTCGCCGCCTACGACGGGCCGATGGACCGCGTCGAGCTGGGCCCGCCCTCGGTCACCGCGGCCCTGCTGGAGCTGGCGGGCGAGCTGTCGGAGCACCTGCGCGGCCCCGACGACGTACGCGAGGTGGGGGAGCGGCTGCGCGAGTGGCTGGCCCGCGTGCCCGGCCGCGCCACGCTCGCCCAGCGCCGGCCGCTCGCCGTGCAGGCGGCCAGGGAGCAGCTGCTGCCGCTGGTGGAGGCGTACGAGCGGCTCAAGCGCCGCAGGGAGGTCATCGACTACGGCGACCAGATGGCCCTCGCCGCCAGGATCGCGGCCCGCCACAAGGAGGTCGGCGAGATCGAGCGCGAGCGCTACGCGGTCGTGCTGCTCGACGAGTACCAGGACACCAGCCACGCCCAGCTCGTCCTGCTGCGCTCGCTGTTCGGCGGCGGCCACCCGGTGACCGCCGTCGGCGACCCCTGCCAGTCCATCTACGGCTGGCGCGGCGCGTCCGCGGGCAACCTGCGCCGCTTCGCCCGCGACTTCCGCACCGCCGCGGGCGATCCGGCCCCCGTACGTCAGCTCAGCGTCAGCTTCCGCAACGGCGACCGGGTGCTCGACGTGGCCGCCCGCGTCCAGCTCCCGCTGCGCATGGAGGCGCGCGAGGTGCCGGTCCTGGTGCCCGGACCCAACCGGGTCGAGCGCGGCCGGGTGACCTGCGCCTTCCACGAGACCGCCGAGGACGAGGCCACGTGGGTCGCCGACGGCATCGCGAAGATCCTCGGCCAGGAGGTCGCCCCCGACGGCCTGCCCTGGGGGGACAAGGAGCGCAAGAAGACCCTCGCGCTCCAGCCCCAGGACGTCGCCATCCTGGCCCGCCGCCGCTCCCAGTTCCCGGCGCTGCGCCGGGCGCTGGAGGAGCGCGACATCCCGGTCGAGGTGGTCGGCCTCGGCGGCCTGCTGACCGTGCCCGAGGTCAGCGACATCGTCGCCACCCTCCGCGTGCTCTACGACGCCACCGCGGGCGACGCCCTCGCCCGGCTGCTGGCCGGGCCGCGCTGGCGGATCGGCCCCGCCGACCTGCGGGTGCTGGGCGAGTGCGCGCGCGAGCTGGCTCGCGAGCTGAGCGAGAGCGCGCGCGCCACCGACCCGCTCGACCAGGTGGTGGCCGACCTCGCCGAGGAGCGCGGCAGCCTGGTGGACGCGCTCGACGAGCTGCCCGACCGCGAGGAGTGGCTGGCGGCGTTCTCCCCGCTGGCCCGCACCCGGCTGGTCGCGCTCGCGCACGAGCTGCGCCAGCTCCGCGCGCACGCCGCGCAGCCGCTGCCCGACCTGATCACCGAGGTGGAGCGCAGGCTCGGCCTCGACATCGAGGTGGCGGCCCGCAGCGGCACGGCGGGCGCGTTCGCGGCGCGGGCCGACCTCGACGCCTTCATCGACGCGGCCTCCCGCTTCGCGGGCGACGCCGAGGACCCGACGCTCGGGGCGTTCCTCGCCTACCTCCAGGCGGCCGAGAGCGAGGAGTTCGGGCTGGAGGCCGGGCGGGTCGGCGAGAGCAACAGCGTCAAGCTCATGACCGTGCACGCCTCCAAGGGCCTGGAGTGGCCGGTCGTGGTGGTGCCGGGGCTGTCGCAGCTCGTCAGCTCCAAGGGGCACGTCTCGACCGGCAGCGTCTTCCCCGCCTCGCCGGTCATGAACAGCCGGTGGACGGAGAACCCGCGCAAGCTGCCGTACCCGCTGCGCGGCGACGCCGCCGACCTGCCGCGGCTCGGCGGGCTCGGCAAGGAGGACCTCGCGGTCTTCGACGAGCTGTGCCGGGAGCGGGACCTGACGGAGGAGCGCAGGCTCGCCTACGTCGCCGTCACCCGCGCCCACTACCACCTCATCGCCTCCGGCTACCGCTGGGGCAGCGCCACCAAGCCGCTGGAGCCCTCGGAGTTCCTGCTGGAGATCCGCGACACCGCCGACCGGGTCGCCGTCTGGGCCGACGGCCTCGCCGAGGGCGCGGCCAACCCGCTGCTCGCCGAGCCCGCCGAGGCCGTCTGGCCGGTCACGCCCGAGGGCCTGCGCTACGAGTCCGTGCTCGACGGCGCCCGGCTGGTCGAGGACGTCCTGTCCGGAGCGCTCGGCGAGGACGACGACGAGGACGACGAGCCCGTACGCGCCTACGAGCAGGAGCGCATGCGCGCCTGGGAACGCGACACCGACCTGCTGCTGCGCGAGCGCGAACGGCACCTGCGCCGCCCGCCCACGATCGTCGAGCTGCCCGCCAAGCTGACCGTCTCGTCGCTGGTCACCCTGGCCGCCGACCCGCGCGAGCTGGCCCGCAGGATCCGCCGCCCGGTGCCGGTCAAGCCCGCGCCGCTGGCCAGGCGCGGCACCTCGTTCCACCGGTGGCTGGAGACGCGCTGGGACCAGCAGCGGCTCATCGACGACTTCGAGCTCTACGACGAGCTGGAGCCGGAGGAGGCCGACGTGCGCCTCGCCGAGCTGCAGGAGCACTTCGAACGCAGCGAGTGGGCCGACCGGCGGCCGGTGGACCTGGAGATCCCGTTCGAGACGATGATCGGCGACCGGCTGGTGCGCGGGCGCATGGACGCGGTCTTCGCCACGCCGGACGGCGGCTACGAGGTCGTCGACTGGAAGACTGGGCAGCCGCCGCGCGGCAAGGCGGCGAAGGCGGCGTCGGTGCAGCTCGCGGCCTACCGGATGGCCTGGTCGCACCTGGCCGGGGTGCCGCTGGAGCGGGTGGGCGCGGCCTTCCACTACGTACGCGCGGGCCGCACCGTCCGCCCGGTCGACCTGCTGGACGAGGCCGGGCTGGTCGCGCTCGTGGAGAGCGTCAGGAGCGAAGATGACGGAAAGCCGGCCTCGGGTGCATGAGGAAGTCGTGGTGTGAGATGTTCCAGGCGTAGGCGCCGGCCATCGCGAACACCACCGTGTCGCCGATCCTGAGCGAGGCCGGCACGGCGCGCGCGAAGACGTCCTTCGGCGTGCAGAGCTGACCGGCGAGCGTCACGGGCTCGTCCGTCACGCCCGGCCCCGCGCCCGTCGGCAGCACCTCGAACGGCTGGTCGTGGCCCTTGGTCACCGGCGTACGCAGGTGGTGGGTGCCGCCCAGCAGGATCGCGTACGCCTGGCCGCGCACCCGCTTCACGTCCACCACCCGGGTCACGTAGTAGCCGCAGTACGCGGTCAGCGCCCGGCCCGGCTCGATCCGCAGCCGCCGCCCGCCCGCGAGGGCCCGCAGGCCCGCGCCGTAGGCGGCCCAGTCGAAGCGGCGCTCCGGCTCGGCGTACGCCACGGCCATGCCGCCGCCGAGGTTGACCTCCTCGTGCTCGGTGTCGAGCAGCCGCGCGGCCAGGCGGAGGAGCTGGGAGGCGTCCAGGCCGCTGGCCAGGTGGGCGTGCAGGCCGCGCAGCCGCAGCCGCCCGCCGAACAGCGGCAGGCACTCCGCCACGCCCGCCTCGTCCATCCCGAACGGCCCGCTCATCGTCAGCGCCGCCCCCTCGACCGGCAGGTCCGGGTTGATCCGCAGCAGCACGTCGGCGGGCAGGCCGGTGGCGCGCAGGCGGCGCAGCTCGTTCGGGGACTCGACGTGCAGGCGGTGGTGCGGCAGCCGCAGCTCGGCGTCGGTCTTGCCGGGCCCGCCGAGCGCCACCGGCATCGCGGGGAACAGGCCGGTGACGTGCGCGTGCTCGCCGCCCGACGACACCTCGAACCCGTCCACGTGCCCGGCCAGCACCCGCAGCAGCTCGGCGTCGGGGTTGGCCTTGACGGCGTAGTACAGCTCGACGCCCGCGAGCGCCCGCCGCACGGCCGCCGCGTGCGCGTCGAGGCCCGGCAGGTCGTAGACGTAGGCCGGTGCCGGGAGCGCGGCGGCGGCCTCTCTGACGCGGCCGGGGATCAAATGACCGGGGATCACGCGAGCGGATTCGCGATCGGCACGTACCCGGCGGCGCGATCGGCGGCTCTCGCCCAGCGCACGCCCAGGTTGGCCTTGGCCGGCAGCGGCGCGCCCGCCAGCAGGTCGGACAGCGGCAGCGGCCGGCCGAGCGCGTCGGCCTGCCCGGCGATCAGCTCGCGGGCGGCCTCCCACAGCGTGCGCAGCAGCGCGTCGTCGCGCCCGGCGACGGCCGCCGCGATCTCGGTCAGGTGGTTGACCAGCAGGCAGTAGACGACCCGGGCCCAGCCGCGCCCGGCGTCGTACGTCAGCGCCGCCGCCACGTCGGGCCGCACCCCGGACAGGCCGTGCCGGCCCGCGACGAGCTTGGTCCCCTCCAGGTCGCGGAAGACGGCCTGGGCGGGCATCCCGTCGCCGTCCAGCCCGACGAGGACGTTCTGCAGGTGGGGCTCCAGGACCACGCCGTGCGCGAAGAACAGCTCCAGCACCGGCAGCGCGACCTTCACCACGTACGCCCGCCACCAGCCGAGCGGCCCAGCAGGTGGCTCGGCTGGCCGCGCGTCCAGGGCGAGCGCGGCGGCCAGCACCGGCGTCACCCCGGGGTCGCACACCTCCCACGGGCTCCGCCTGACGATCACGCCCAGCTCCTCGGGATGCCGGGCGGCCGTGCGGTAGCCGGGCTCGGGCAGCCACCGGGTGGCCGGGTGCGCCGCCGCGACCCGCTCGAAGACCGGGCCCAGGCGCTTGGTCAGCTCCACCGCGCCGGCCAGCTCGTACCAGGCGTTCTTGCGCACGCAGTTGGTGATCCGCACGTCGAGGGAGAACTTCAGGCAGACCCCCGCGTCGGGGACGTAGAGCGTACGCACCGACGACGTCGGCACCGCCTCGGGACCGGGGCCGAGGTCGATCAGCTCGTCCCCGTCGAGCGCGGGCCGCAGCAGGTCGAGCTGCCACGGGTGCGCGGGGAGCAGCCGGTAGCCGTCCGGCGCGCGGCCCAGCCCGTCCAGCGCCCCGACCTCGCCCTCCTCCACCGTGGCCGGCGCCCGCACGCCCAGCAGCCGGAGCGGGAACGCGGCGTGCGCCTCCGGCGCGTAGCGCAGCCAGCCGTCGCCGCCGCGCGCCTTCGGGCTCGGATGGAACGGGTGCCCGTACACCAGGGACTGCTCCGAGGCCAGCCACGGATCGGCGGGCGGCTCGGCCGCCGCCCTGGCGCGCAGGATGGCCGCGACCGCGTCCCTGCTGGCGGCGACCTGTCCGGCGAACTCGCCGTTGTGCCCGCCGAGCTCGGCCTGGACCAGCTCCACCAGCTCGGCCGTGGTCAGCGGACGCCAGGCCCCGGCGTCCAGGCGCTCGGCGGGGCCGTCGAAGCGCAGGGCGGCGCCCCCGTACGTACGCACCCGCAGCAGCGTCCCCGCGACCCGCAGCAGCAGGTTCGGCGGCGCCGGCCACACCAGGCCGCGCGGCCCGGCCACCTCCCGGACGCAGCAGCGCAGCAGCGCCGCCAGCGTCGCCTCCTCGGCCGGCGCGCAGGGCGCGTCGATGGCCGGTCCGGGCATTCAGGCTCTCCTCAGGTAGTTGGGGCCGCTGGTGCCGTAGTGCTTGTTGACGTCGCGCGCGCCGGTGCGCCACTTGGGCGCGAGCGTTCCCGCGGTGACCATGGACTTGCCGGTCAGGCGGACCGCGTCGAGGGTCCTCGCGCGTAACAGCCGGGCCATGGGGTGGTCGCCGTGCTCGTCCAGCGCCTCGGCGAGGCTGTCGCGCAGCAGCGCGGCGGCGCGGGCCGGCGGCAGCGTCCCGAACGCGACGGCGGCGGCCGACAGGTGCAGGGTGATGGTGACGAACACGTCGGCGAGGGCGTGCGGGTCGTCGGTCAGCATCCGCTCGTCGGCGAACGCCGGCGCCTCGATCCCGGCCGCGCGCAGCCGCGACGGCGACGCCAGCAGGCCGTCGTTGTCCTTGACCAGCAGCTTCAGCTCCTCGCCCTGAAGGACCAGGGCCAGGTTCTGCTGGTGCGCCTCCAGGGCGACGCCGTAGCGGACGAACAGCTCGACGTTCCAGCGCAGCAGCAGCCGCAGGTAGGCGGGGACGAGGTGGCCGAGGTCCACGCCGGGCGCGGTGAGCGCGGCCACCGGCACGATCGTGCCCTCGGGCAGCCGCCGCACCATCCAGGCCAGGTGCTCGTCCCCGGTGGCCGCGTAGGTCTGCTCGTCGGCCAGCAGGACGTCCGGGCCGGCCAGCCGCCGCAGCAACGTCTCCGCCCGCGCGCCGTCGGCCAGCGTGCCCGGCTTGATCGAGCGCCGGTTGCGCAGGCCGAGCGTGCTGATCGGCAGGGGCAGCTTGAGATGCGTACGCGCGTCGACCTCCACCGTCCGCATGGACAGCGTCGGCCGCACCTCCAGCGCTTCCTCCTCCAGCACCCGTACGCCGTCGATCTTGCGTACATGCTCGACGGCCAGCGGATGCACGGGGAACAGCACCCCCTCGGCGCGGAGGCCGGGCGGCGTGAGATCGGCGGGCAGCGACGCCGCCGAGCCCGGCGCGAGCAGGTCACGCGGCGCCACGGCCCACCGCAGGAGGAACCGGGGCCCGAACTCCGGCGCGTACGCCAGCAGCTCCCCCTCCGACAACCCCACCCGCGCCCGCGACGTCGGGTAGACCGGATGGTCCGCCAGCGCCGCCAGCGTCTCGTACGACGGCCCGTCCCGCAGCACCTCCGCCGCGTGCGCGTCCATCAGCTCCAGCCCCGCGAGCGCCGCCAGGCACTCCTCGAAGAAGGCCGCGACGCCTTCGGAGTCGGCCGGGTCGGCCACCTCCACCAGCGTCTCCAGCACCTGCTCCAGCCCCAGCCGCTCGTCCCCGGCCACCACGAAGTCCTGGAACAGCAGGCCGGGCTCCAGCCGCGCCCACCGCCCGTCGGCCAGCAGCAGGCCCACGCCGTCCTTGGTGCGGGTCACCCGCCCGGCCAGGCCGCCGTAGTCCTCCCGCAGCAGCGCGTTCAGCACCCGGGCGGCCAGGTAAGCCTCCCGCTCGCTCATCCGACCACCCACGGCCGGGCCGCCTGGTAGGCGGTCACCGCGGCGTCCACCCGCGCCCGCGAGGGCCCGACCGCCCGGATGACGCCCAGGTAGTCGCGGTTGGTGCCGGTGACGGAGACCTGGTCGCCTTCGGCGCGCAGCGGGCGGTGCCAGAGGCGGACGCCGTCGCGGTCGACGTACTCGTCGGCGGGCGCCTCCTTGACCGTTCCCGGCCGGTCGGCGACCACGCTGACCGCGCAGCCGTGCCCGGCCGGGGCCGGTCCGGCCTGGGGCAGGCGCTCGCCGAGGTGCGTCCGCAGGATCCACTCGAACAGCGGGATGCCGAGCACGTCGGCCAGCAGGAAGTCGCAGGTGTCGCCGATGACCCGGTAGTTGATCTCGATGATCCGCGGGCCCGCGGCGGTCAGCGCGTACTCGGTGTGGCAGGCCCCGAACCCGGCGCCGAGCGCCCGCAGCGCCGCCAGCACGTGCTCGGCGGCCCCGTCCTGCGGCGGGGCCCAGTCCAGGCGCTCCTCGACGAAGTACGGCAGCGGCCCCAGCCGGGTCTCGAACCCGCCGAGCACCCGCACCTCCGCGCCGTCCCCGAGGGTCTCCAGCGTGCGCAGCGGGCCCTCCAGGTACTCCTCCACGACGAGGGCCTGGCCGGGCCGCCGCCGCCGTGCCTCGGCGACGGCCCCGGGGAGGTCCTTCTCGACGAGGACGACGTCCTCGCTGGCCACGCCCTCCCTGGGCTTCAGCACCACGGGGTAGTGCCACCCCTCCGGTACGGGATCGCCGGGCGCGAGCCGGGCGGACCTGACCCGCTCGATCCCGGCCTCGCCCAGCGCGCGGCGCATGAGGAACTTGTTCTTGGCGGCCAGGCAGGCCCGCCAGTCCTTGCCGGGCAGCCCGAAGTAGTCGGCCGCGAGCGCGGTCTCCGCCTGCAGGTGGTCGGAGTTGGAGAAGATCGCGTCCGGCCGGCCGAGCCGCTCGACCGTGTCGATCAGGGCGCGGGGATCGCGGACGTCGCAGGCCACCGCGCCGGGATGCTGCTCGGGCCGGTCCGTCAGCACGGTCACCTCGCAGCCCAGGGCACGCGCGGCGGGCAGGAAGCCGGCGGTCACCGAGTCGGTCGGTTTGAGCGCGGTGAGGTAGAGCCGCAACGTCGAGGCACCCCCGGAATCAGGTAAGGCTAACCTAACCCGATGATCTTAGCCGGAGCGCGGACGGCGGCGGGCCCGAATCGGCGATCAGGCGCTGACCCGCGAGGTCATAGGATGACATGGAAATTCTGGAGGGGGCGGGCCTGTGGAGATCACGGCGGAAGAACAACTGATCGGACCCCTGCTTCTCGCGCGCGGCACCATCGACCGCTCCGCGGCGTTGCGCGCCGACGAGCGGTGGCTGGAACGTGCCTGGGCCGACCCGGCGACCAGGGTGCTGGTCATCGACGACGGCCACACGCTGGTGCGCAGGAAGGGCGACCAGGTGCGGGCGGTGCTGTTCAGCACCGACGAGGCGCCGGAAGGGCCGCGCTACCTGCTCGGCGTCGAGGGCGAGGTCGCCTACTTCGCGGTCGCCGCGCCGCTGCCCGGCGTGCCCAGGCAGGAGGCCAACGGGCGGGTCACGTTCGCGATGAAGCTGGCCGACACCCCCGACGGCGACCCGGTCGCGGCCGGGCTGCGCCAGGTCGGCGGGCTGCTCGGCGACCGCGACGCGGGCCTGCTGGTCTACGCCGTCGCGCTGGAGGCCTGGCACGCCACCCACGAGTTCTGCCCGCGCTGCGGCAACCGCACCGAGATCCGGACGGGCGGCCACATCCGCGTCTGCCCCGAGGACGGCAGCCAGCACTTCCCGCGCGTCGACCCCGCCGTGATCATGCTGATCCGCGACGAGAACGACCGCTGCCTGCTGGCCCGCGGTCCGCAGTGGCCGCAGGGGCGCATGTCGATCCTGGCCGGGTTCGTCGAGCCGGGCGAGTCGCTGGAGCACGCCGTGGTGCGCGAGGTCGCCGAGGAGGTCGGCGTCAGCGTGATCAGGCCGCGCTACCTCGGCAGCCAGCCCTGGCCGTTCCCGCGCAGCCTCATGCTCGGCTTCTTCGCCGAGGCCGTCACCACCGAGCTGCGGCCCGACGCCGAGGAGATCGCCGAGGCGCGCTGGTTCTCCCGCGAGGAGCTGACCGCGGCACTCGACTCCGGCGAGCTGCGCCTGCCGCCCGCGGTGTCGATCGCCCGCCGCCTCATCGAGACGTGGTACGGCGGGCAGCTCGACTACGAGTGACCGGCCCGATCAGGCGGCCCGATCAGGCGGCGCCGAGGATGGCCTTGACCTCCAGGGCCGACGGGTTCGTCCGCACCACGCGGCCGCCAGGCGTGTCGATCACCACGGTCGGCACCGTCTGGTTGCCGTTGTTGACGCTCATCACGAACTCCGCCGCCGACGGGTCGCGCTCGATGTCCACCTCGTCGAAGCTGATGCCCTCACGGGTCAGCTGGGCCTTGAGCCGCTTGCAGGGGCCGCACCAGCTCGTGCTGTAGACGGTGAGCGCCATGTCGGGTGATCCCTCCCAGGTCAGAAGTCAGGCGTCCGGTGCAACAACCCGGCATGCCCGCTTAATCCCTTGGCCAAGAGGGCCGTGTTCAGCCGCTGTGCTCAGCCGCTGTGCTCAGGCATCAGCCGATGCGCTCGGCGATCCAGGTCTGCACCCGCTCGGCCACGCCCGGCTCCCGGTAGAGCGGCGCGCTGTGGTTGATGCCCGGCTGCGTCAGCACGGTCACCGGCACGCCCACCTTGGCCAGCATCTCCCGCAGCAGGATGCCCTGCGACGGCGGCACGAACTCGTCCTGCGAGTGAATGGTCAGCACCGGGGCGTCGCGCCTGCTCGCGTGCCAGGCGACCTCCATGCTGGCCCACACGCGCGCGCACTTGCCCTTGGGCGCGCAGCCGCCGGCCAGCTTGATCGCGGCCTTGCGCAGCCTGCGCTTGTTGAGGTCGGTCGTCTTCCTCGCGTCGCCGTCGGCGTACGCCTGCAGCGGGGAGGTGATCGGCGACAGGCCGACCACGCCCTTCAGCCCGCTCACGCCGTCGCCGTACGTGCCGACCGCCGCCGCGATGTGCCCGCCCGCCGAGAAGCCGACCACCACGTAGTTGCCCGGGTCGAACGACCACCGGTCGGCGAACTTGCGTGCCGTCGCGATCGCCGTGAGCGCGTCGGTGCGCTGCGCCGGCCAGGCCGCGTCGCCGGACAGGCGGTAGTTGAGGTTGAAGACCGTGTAGCCGAGCTCGGCGTAGCTGCGGGTGATCTCCTTCATGTAGCGCTTGTCGCCGCTGGACCACCAGCCGCCGTGGATCAGGAAGACGCCGGGCCGCTGCTGGCCGTCGGGGGTCCACCACACGTCCATCTGCTGCCGCCTGTGCGCGCCGTACGCGATGGTCTCCGTGCTCAGTCCGTAGACGTCGTCCGTGGTCGCCGAGGTGGCGACGCTGGGTGAGGGAGTGGGCTGCGCCGCGGTCGCGCCCACGCTGACCGCATCGGCGCTGACGGGCGTGAGCACGACGGCAGCGAGCGCCAGAGCGCCCACATGAACCGCTATCCGCACGGCCTTCCTTTCCCCCAGGGTCAATGGTCGGCCCCATTGTGGGGGAAGAGACCAGTTCTTTGCATCTCGCCGCCTAGGAACATACGACGGCCCGCATGTTGCCAGAATAAAGCCCCTGGCCGCCAGTGCTGGGAAGATGAAGGGGTGACACACGTGGATGACGTCCTGATCGGCCTCGACCCCGAGCAGCGCGCCGTCGCCGAGGCGGTGCGCGGCCCCGTCTGCGTGCTGGCCGGGGCCGGGACGGGCAAGACCAGGGCGATCACCCACCGGATCGCGCACGCGGTGCGGAGCGGGGTCGTCGACGCGCAGAGCGTTCTTGCTGTGACTTTCACCACGCGCGCGGCGGGGGAGTTGCGCCAGCGGCTGCGCGCGCTCGGCGCGCCCGGCGTGCAGGCCCGCACGTTCCACGCCGCCGCGCTGCGCCAGCTCACCTACTTCTGGCCGCGGGTGATCGGAGGCGAGGCGCCCTCGGTCATCGAGTCGAAGCTGCCGGTGCTGGTCGAGGCGTGCCGGCTCATCCGCAAGAGCCCCGACCGGTCCGAGCTGCGCGACATCGCCTCCGAGATCGAGTGGGCCAAGGTCACCCAGATCGGCCCCGAGGACTACGCCGCCGCCGCGGCCAAGCACCACCGCACGCCCCCCGTGGCCGCCGAGGAGATCTCCCGCCTGTACGAGGCGTACGAGCAGCTCCGGCGCGAGCGCCACCTGGTCGACTTCGAGACCATCCTGGAGCTGACCGCGGCCGTGATGACCGAGCACCAGGAGGTCGCCACGCAGATCCGCCAGCAATACCGCTACTTCGTCGTCGACGAGTATCAGGACGTCAACCCGCTGCAGAAGCTCCTGCTCGACACCTGGCTCGGCGGCCGCGACGACATCTGCGTGGTCGGCGACCCCAACCAGACCATCTACTCCTTCACCGGGGCCAGCCCGCGCTACCTCACCAACTTCGCGGTCGAGCACCCGCAGGCCGCCGTCATCAGGCTCGTCCGCGACTACCGCTCCACCCCCCAGGTCGTCGACCTCGCCAACCGGGTCATCGCCCGCGGCCGCTCGCCCCACCGGCTGGAGCTGGTCGCCCAGCGGCCCGACGGCCCGCGGCCCGCCTTCGCCGACTACGACGACGAGCCGGCCGAGGCCGCCGGGGTCGCGAGGGCCATCAGGAAGCTGCTCGACAAGGGCGTGCCGGCCCGCGAGATCGCGGTGCTGTTCCGGGTCAACTCGCAGTCGGAGGCGTACGAAGAGGCGCTCGCCAAGGCCGAGATCCCCTACCTGCTGCGGGGCGCGGAGCGCTTCTTCGAACGCCCCGAGGTCCGGCAGGCGGTCGTGCTGCTGCGCGGCGCGGCCCGTTCGGCGGCCGGCGAGCCGCTGGCCGCCGAGGTGCACCACATCCTCGCCGGCGTCGGCCTCACCCCCGCGCCGCCCGGCGGCGGCAAGGCGAGGGAGCGGTGGGAGTCGCTGAAGGCGCTGGCCGACCTGGCCGAGGACCTGGCGGCCGAGGGCGCCGACCTGCCGGCGTTCGTCGCCGAGCTGGAACGCCGCGCGGCCGAGCAGCACGCGCCGCCCGTCGAGGGCGTCACGCTGGCCTCCCTGCACGCCGCCAAGGGCCTGGAGTGGGACGCCGTGTTCCTCGTCGGCCTCACCGACGGCATGCTGCCCATCGTCTACGCCGAGACCCCCGAGCAGATCGAGGAGGAGCGCCGCCTGCTCTACGTCGGCATCACCCGCGCCCGTGAGCACCTGACGCTCTCCTGGGCGCTGGCCCGCGCGCCGGGCGGGCGCAAGGGCCGCCGGCCCTCACGCTTCCTCGACGGCCTCACCGGCCGCGCCGCCGCCCCGCCGCGCCCGATCCAGTCCGCCGCCCGCGAGCGGCGCACCGTGGCCGCGCCGGTGCACTGCCGGATCTGCGCCAAGACGCTCACGGCCGCGGCCGAGCAGAAGCTGGGCCGCTGCGCGACCTGCCCCGCCGACTACGACGAGGAGCTGCTGGAGCGGCTGAAGGCGTGGCGCACCGCCACGGCCAAGGACAACAAGATCCCGCCGTACGTCGTCTTCACCGACGTCACCCTCCAGGCCATCGCCGAACGCGCGCCCGGGACCGAGCAGGAGCTGCTGTCGATCCCGGGCGTCGGCCGCGTCAAGATCGACCGCTACGGCGAAGCCGTCCTCGCCCTCTGCCGCGGCGCGGCGTGACAAGCGGGGTGTAACAAGCGCCTGTCCCGGCACGGTGTAACAACCGCGAAACGCCGGCCGGTCATCATCGGACCGCCGGGTCGGATGCGGACCGGCTCCGGCGGCACGTCAAACTTGTGTCAGGACCGGATACCTGTCCGAGAAGAAGACCTGCCCCGCCGCCCTCACGCACCGGACGGCGCCGGGGCCCGCGAGGGGGACCGACACGTGAACGAGGCGCTCAAGGAGCTGCTCGACCTGCTCGACCTGGAGCAGATCGAGCTGGACATCTTCCGGGGGAGGAGCCCCGAGGAGCGCATCCAACGCGTCTTCGGCGGCCAGGTGGCGGCCCAGGCCCTCGTGGCGGCCGGGCGCACGGTCACCAAGGACCGCTTCGTCCACTCGCTGCACGCCTACTTCATCCGGCCGGGCGACCCGTCGATCCCGATCGTCTACAACGTGGAGCGGGTGCGCGACGGGCGCTCGTTCAGCACCCGCCGGGTCCAGGCGGTCCAGCACGGCAAGGCGATCTTCACGATGTCGGTGTCGTTCCACATCGCGGAGGAGGGGGTGGAGCACCAGGCGTCGGTGATGCCGGCCGTGCCGGCGCCCGAGACGCTGCCCACGTTCCAGGAGCGCATGTACGCCCTGGTCGGCGACCACCCCGAGTTCCGCGACTGGGTGTCGCGCCCCCGGCCGGTCGACTCCCGCTACGCCTCGCCGCTGACGTGGGAGGCGTACAACGACCCGTCGCTGCGCAGCGCCGAGACCAACGTCTGGTTCCGCTACGACGCCGAGCTGCCCGACGACCCGCTGCTGCACGTCGTGCTGGCCGCGTACGCCTCCGACTTCACGCTCGTGGACACCATCCTGCTGGCGCACGGCATGGCGTGGGGCATGTCCAACGTCATGGGCGCCTCCCTCGACCACGCCATGTGGTTCCACCGCCCTTTCAGGGCCGACGACTGGTTGCTCTATGCTCAGGAGTCACCGTGGTCTGCGGGGGCGCGGGGGTTGGCGCGCGGTGAGATGTTCACCGCGTCCGGTGACCTCGTGGTCTCCGTCGTCCAGGAGGCGATGATCCGGCCGCTGCGATAGCGAAATCGCAGGTAGAAAATATGTTGCCGGGTCCCGGCCTTCCGGTTTAGGGTCATGGGCAAGCGAGTCGGACACGACTGTTTCCGACGATCAGCAGAGTGGAGGTGAGCCCAGTGATGAGCATTCTGAAGACTGCAGCCACGCCGTGGCTCGCTTCCGCATGCCGTGATTCGGTGCTGCTCGCCCACGAGCCCGCCAAGCCACGGCAGGAGAAGTCTGCCCGTAGCCAGTCCGCCGCCTTCTACGCGCGTGCCCACTTCGGCGCCGCCGCTCCGCAGGTGGCTCCTGTCTACGCAGGACGTATCGAACTGCCGGCCAGCCAGCTCACCAACGGTGGACTGTGCGGTCCGCAGCCCTGGAGGGATACACCGGTCATAACCTGACCGGCGACAGTAGCCCCCAGGCCGCGGATCCACAGACGGATCCGCGGCCATTTTGTTGCCCGCGATCCGACCACCTACGAGGTGTCCAACAAGAACAAAAGGATCGATCGAAGGAGAAAGAAGATGGGGGCGAAGACGATCATGGACCTGATCGACGAAGCCAAGATCCCCTGTCGTACCGACCCTGACCTGTGGTTCGCCGAGTCGCCGGATGACGTGGAGTTCGCCAAGGCGCTCTGCGGCGGCTGCCCGATCCAGAAGGCCTGCCTCGACCGCGCGCTCGAGCGCGAGGAGCCGTGGGGCGTCTGGGGCGGCGAGCTGATCCTCAGGGGGACCGTCGTTCCCCGCAAGCGTCCGCGCGGGCGTCCCCGCAAGCACCCGGTCGCTGCCTGACCCACCTGTACGAACGCACCACACCGAGAGGAAACCGAGACTGATGAACGCTCGACCGACGAGGAGCACCGGAATGTCCCATCTCATCCATGACCTCGTGAACGACCGAATACAAACCCTCCACCGCGAGGCGGAGGAGGAGCGTCTCGCGCTGCGCGTACAGCGTGTGCGACGGGCGCAGCGCGAGGTACAGAAGGCCAACGACCGCCTCCGGCGCGCCCTGCTCCTGCAGTGGTGATCGGGGAGATCCTGCCGCCGGCGCAGGATCTCCTCACTGAAGACGGATGATTCAGCCTCATTCATGAACGCGAGAGCCGGGCGCCGACGGGCGCCCGGCTCTCGCGCTGTTCCGGGAACCCGCCCGCGCCCGGCGGACAGTACTGCTTGTGGATGTGAACCTGCGGACCCGCATACGCGACGGCGACCAACGCGCCTTCGAGCAGCTTTTCGACCAGTACGCCAAAACCGTCTACAACCACGCCTGGCGGCTGACCGGCGACTGGTCGGCGGCCGAGGACGTGGTGTCGCTGACGTTCCTGGAGGCGTGGCGGCTGCGGGAACGGCTCGCCCCGGACGGCGGCTCACTGCGGCCCTGGCTGCTCGGGGTCGCCACGAACGTGGCCCGCAACCTGCGACGGGCCAGGCGGCGGCACGAGAACGTGATGGCCAGGATGCCCCGCGACGACGCCGTACCTGATTTCGCCGACGACCTGGCCGGCCAACTCGCCGACCAGGAACGGTTAGCCGAGGTGCGCGAGGCCCTCGGCCGGCTGCGCAAGCCCGAGCAGGACGTCCTGCTGCTGTGCGCCGGGGCCGGGCTCGACTACGCCGAGGCGGCCGAAGCCCTCGGCATCCCGATCGGCACCGTCAGGTCACGGTTGTCGCGGGCCAGGAAAAAACTGGAACTAGCCGTGGCCCGGCGACAGAAGAATGGTGACCGCGGCACCGCGGTCCGGTCCGTCAAGGAGTCCACCTCATGAACATCTTCCCGCCGGAACGGGATCTTCCTGAGGGCCGTCACCAACTGCTCAAGGAGTTCGTGATGACCGCCCTCCAGAACAACCCCACCCCTCCCCAGCCGACTTCGTCGCCCGCCTCCCCCACTCCGCCGGCCTCCCCCACTCCGCCGGCTTCATCCCGGCCGCTCCGACCGCGCCGCACGCTGCTACGCCCGGGCGTCCTGGCTCCCGCACTGGGCCTGGCCGCCGCGGCCGCGGTGGCCCTGCCGCTGATGTTCGGCGGCACCCCCGCCTACGCCGTCGCCAAGAACCCGGACGGCACCATCTCCATCACCGTCAACGAGGCCAAGAACCCGAAGGCCCTTGAGTCCGACCTGAGGCAGATGGGCTACAACATCGTCGTCGACTACCTGCCTGAGGGCAAGAAGTGCGCCACCCGCCCGCGCGGCACGACCTGGGTGCCGAAGGAGGAGGCCCCGCTCGCCGTCTTCCCGCCCACCGTGGACACGGGCGGCTTCCAGATCGACCCCCAGCAGATCAAGCCCGGCCAGACCGGCGTGCTGGAGTTCGCCGTGAACGAGAACGCTGAGGCGGGCACCGTCGTCGCCGGCATCTGGGCCCGAATCTCCAACGGCCCGGTGGCCCCCTGCGACCTCATAGACGGCTCCGCCCCTCTCGGCGACTAGAGCGCGTCTCCGCGGCCGCCGGCACAGCTGCCCCGCATCGCCGTCACATGGCGACCCCACGTGGTGACGCCGCCATGTGACGCCGCCATGTGGTGACGCCACGGGTAACGCCGGCATGTGGTGACGCCTTGTAGTAACGCCGCCATGTGGTGACGGCGGGTCGCCGGTTGCACTGGAGCCGGCGCCCCGCCGTCACCCGTGACCTCACCGATCCGCGACCCGCCCGCCCGCCGCTACCTGACGGCCCCGCCACGCGGAAGAGCAGAAGCCTGGACGAAGCCCTCGCAGACGAACGACCCGCCCGAATCGTTGAGGCACGCGGGGAAACTGCCCTCGCATCATTACACAGAGTAATGAAGGCCGACGACCGGTTCCCGAAAATCAGCCCGCAGCGACCACCAGGGCAACGGCCCGCCCCCACTGAAGAACCCAGCCATCGGCCCCTTCACCTCCAGTGAGACCAGGCACCCCAGAAGCCGGACCTGTAAGCGTCCGGAACACACACCAAGCCGACCCCTGACAGGCCCATTCCCGCATCCCGGGCCTGCGCCCGCGCCTCCGCACCCCTCGGGCCTGCGCCCGCGCCTCCGCACCCCCGCGCCTGCGTCTCCGCGTTTTGCGCCCGCACTCGCGTCGGCACCCCGAACCCTGCACCTCCGTCCGCGCTTGGCGTTCGTACCCCGCGCCGGCGCTTCTGCGCCCCTCACCTCCGCACCTTGCGCCTGCACCGGCACCGGCACCGGCACCCCGAATCCTGCACCCCGCGCCCGCGCTTCACCCCCGCGCCCGCACCTCCACGCTTGCGCGTCCCTGCACCTCCGCGTTTTGCGCCCGCACTCGCGTCGGCGCCCCGAACCCTGAGCCTCCCGCCCTTGCCGCACGCCCGCACCTGTGCTTCCGATTCCGCTTGCGCGCCCGCACCTCGGCGCTTGCGCGCCCGCGACTTCGCACCTCCGCACCTCCGCACCTCCGCGTGAAACGCCGCCCGCCGACGAGCTCAGCGCCAGGACCGGGCCGGGCCGTCATCGCCGAGTCGCTCACGCTGCTGACGTGGTGCGGCCCGTACCCAGCACTCAGATCAGGCTCTGGATCTGAGGGCCGGGGTCCGGGGGGTCAGCTGATGGCCAGGGCCTTGTCGTCGGGCTGGTCGTCCGGGTCGTCGGAGAAGCCGGGCACCCAGCGGATCACCTCGTCCCGGAACCGGGCCGTGGTGTTGAGCTGGCAGAGCACGCCCACGCCCGCCGCGTGCACCCGGTGGATGAGCACGTACGACGCCGGCAGGTTGAGCTGGCGCACCACGTTGCCAGGGCGCAGGTCGGCGACGCTGGCGGCCTGGGTCTGGAGCCATTCGCGACTGAAGGTGAACTCCTCGACCGCCGTCGGCTCCACGTACGGCGCCAGGAAGGCCCGCAGCGCGTCGGGATCGATCTCGATCTCGGGCCGGATGAACCCCTCCTGACGCAGCCCCGTCACGACGCTCTCCATGTCGCCATGGTTGAAGATCCGCATCAGCTGCCCGAACACCCTGGGATAGCCGTCCGGCAGCCGGTTGACCGCGCCGAAGTCGAGCACCCCGAGCCTGCCGTCGGGCATCATGCGGAAGTTGCCCGGATGCGGATCGGCGTGCAGCAGCCCCACCCGCGCCGGCGAGCAGAACAAAAACCGCACGAAGAGCAGCCCCGCCCGGTCGCGCTCCTCCTTGGTGCCCTGGGCAATGATGCGCGACAGCGGGACGCCGTCCATCCACTCGGTGACCAGCACCATCTCGTTGGCCGCGATCACGTCGGGGATCAGGAAGTCGGGGTCGCCGTTGAACTCGCCGGCGAAGGCGTGCTGGGCGTGGGCCTCGCGAAGGTAGTCGAGCTCCTCTTCGATGCGTTCGCGCAGCTCGGACAGTACGGCCTTCATGTCCAGCCCGGGCAGCAGCACCCCGAACAGCTTGCCCAGCCGCGCGAGCTGGGTGAAGTCGCCGAGCAGGGCCTTGCCCGCCCCCGGGTACTGGATCTTGACGGCCACCTCGCGCCCGTCGTGCCAGACGGCTTTGTGCACCTGGCCGATGGAAGCGGCGGCGGTCGGCTGGTCGTCGAAGGAGCGGAAGTTCTCCCGCCAGTCGTCGCCGAGCTGTTCGGCCAGCACCTTGTGGACGGTGGCGACCGGCAGCGGGGGAGCGGCGTCCTGGAGCTTGGTCAGCGTGGCGCGGTAGGGACCGACGATCTCCGGCGGGAGCGCCGCCTCGAAGATCGACAGGGCCTGCCCGAGCTTCATGGCGCCGCCCTTGAGCTCGCCGAGCACCTTGAAGACCTGGTCGGCGGTGCGCTGCTGAACCTCCTGCGCCACGATCTCGGCGGACTTGCCGCCCAGCCGCTTGCCCAGCCCGATGGCGGTACGCCCGGCGAATCCGAGGGGAAGCGTGGCCAGCTTGGCGGAGCGCGTGACAGCACGGCGTGGAAGATCGCTCACACTGATGCGCGGAACCTCGGCAGAGGTCCGCTTCCCCCCTTCGTGGTCGTCCTCTGAGCACGTCAGTCGCGGTGAGGCGACATGACCATTGTTAGCGGAGATGGATTGTTTCGCATACAACGACAATGCGGATGTTGCTGCCAGGAGCGTCTTTTCCAGCGCCAATCAGGCGTTACGTCCATTGTGCCGTTGGTCACAGCGGATTCCTTGCCGTCAAGATGAGCAAGCGCATGTCCGGTAGCCTCCGCCGCGACCAGCGTCGCCAGGGTCGCGTCACAGGCGATCTCGCCGGGCGGGTAGCCGCCCACCGTCGCGGTCACGATCGGCCAAGCGGGGTCGCTGTCGCGACGCGCGAGGTCGAGGCAGTGCAGGCACGCGGTCCTTCCCGGCAGGACCAGTGGCCCGACCATCCCATGCCCCTCGAAGGCGGCCGCCAGGAGGTGGGGGATGCCCAGGGCGGTCAGTTCATTGGCCAGCACCCCGTCCAGGGGCGTGACCGGCGCGATGACCACCAGATCCGGCCTATCCGACTGATCCCCAAGATATGTCCCTCCGGCAAGTACCTCGACCGTCGGTCTGACCAGGTCATGACCGTCGATGTACCGGCTGTCGCGCGGTTTCCTGGGCCGTGCGAGGGCCTCCTGCCGCGCGGCCAACTCGGCCGCCCGCTGACTCGTCGGCCTGCCGAGGTAGCGCATGTCATTGCCCACGTACGCGCCTGCGCCCCTGTTCACGCCCGCGCCGCTCATGCCAGTGCCGCTTCTGGCACCTGCGCCTGCACCCGTGCCGGTTCTGGGCCCCGTGACCTGCGAGGCGGGTGGCGTGCCACGCCCCGGCGACCGCTCGCCGGTCGCAGGCGCCGCGCCAGGACGCCGGCCCACGGAGGAGCCGCCAGAGGAAACAGCTTGCGGGACGGCGGGGGAGGACGTCCGGCCGCCGGCACCAGAGCGCGACGTCCCAGCCGCCCCGCCACCGCCACCCGTACGCGTACCCGCGCCGCCACCGGCGTCGGGACGCGCACCCGTCCCGCCACCGCCACCCGTACGTGCCCCCGTCGTCGGCGCCTGGCCGGCAACAGCGGCCCGCGGGGACCGGGCCGTCGCCGCGGATGCGCCGGCCGGGCCCGGGACAGAGCGGGAACCAGGAGAACCGGGTGCGGCGGAGCCGGACGCGGGGACATCGTCCCGGACCTCGGGAACAGGCGGGCGACCACCGGAGGTGAGCCGCCGCGCCACGGCCGCCGCGCCCTCCTCCCGCGTCATCCCCACCTCCGCCCACGACAGCCCGCCCGGCGTGATGTGAGCAGGCCGTACGGTGCCGGGATCGATCACCCGGATGTGCCCCACCCCGGCCGCCGCGAGCAGGGCGACGATCTGCGCCCCCACCCGCCCGGCCCCGTAGACCCGCACCCGGGAGGCGCGGCGCCGGGCGACCAGCCCCATGCCGCCGTCCGGTGACGCGGAGGCGAGGTCGAGGGCGTCGAGGTCGGGTCTCAGCCGGTCGCGTTCGGCCAGGCTGAGATCACTCAGCACGCCGGAGCAGACCGACGCGTCGTGCAGCGCGCCCTGGGCGGTGAGCTGGTCGAGAAGGGAACGGGCGCGGCACTCGTCGAGACCGGCGGCGCCCGCGGCACGCAGGACGTGATCCAGATCGCGGGTGCCGTCGAGACATTCCAGCCATTGCCGGATCGGCCGGGCCAGGCCGGACATCACGACGGCGCGCAGGGGGTGCACGCCGTACTGAAGGGTCTGCTCATCGCGGAGTACGCGCCGGAGGGCGGGCTTCACTCGGGGCCTCATGGCGGGAAGGTTGGCACGCCGGACCATGATCCCGAGAGCGTTCCGCGCCGCCTGTGGATAACCCCGCCCACCCACCGGCGATCAAGGCCCCGAAGGCCCCCCGAGTACGCTCTCCGCATGAACGAGCTCTTGGTTGATCGCGACGACGACGGCGTGGTGCTCCTCACCCTCAACGTCCCCGAACGCCGCAACGCCATGACCGACGCCATGACCGACCGCTGGCGCGAGACGATGACCGCGCTCGCCACCGACCCCGACGCCCGCTGCGTCGTCGTGACCGGCGCGGGCACCGCCTTCTCGGCCGGCGGCGACCTGTCCTGGCTCGGCGAGCGCGGCGCCGAGGCCGTCCCCGAGCTGCGCGAGCGCATGCTCGCCTTCTACCGCACCTGGCTGCTGGTCAACCAGCTGGAGATCCCCACGATCGCCGCCGTCAACGGCCCGGCGGTCGGCGCGGGCCTGTGCGTGGCGCTGGCCTGCGACCTCGTCTACGCCGCCGACGACGCGAAGCTCCTGGTCCCGTTCACCTCGCTGGGGCTGCACCCGGGGATGGCGGCGACGTACCTGCTGCCCCGCAGAGCGGGCGTCGGACTGGCCCGCGAGATGCTGCTGACCGGCCGCACGCTGACCGGAAGGGAAGCGGCGGATAAAGGTTTGGTAAATCGATCTTTCCCTAACAATGACCTGATCCCCGAAGTCAGAGCCCTCGCCCAGAAGATCGCTCAGAACGCTCCCATTGCCACACGACTCACCAAACTGGCCCTCAACCAAGACCATCAAGACCTGGAAGCCGCGCTGAGGTGGGAATCCCTGGCCCAGCCGATCACCATGGCCACGTCGGACCTGCTCGAGGGCCTGGCCGCGCATCGGGAAAGGCGCGTGCCCAAATTCACCGGCTCTTAATCATCTGACCAGCAGAAACAGCGCCTCCCCTCTGTGGAATTTCCGTCAACTCGGCTACCGTGCATATGTGCCCCCCGAGACAGTCGAGGTTCGTCGAAGTTCTCGTCGCCGGCGTACGGTCTCCGCATACCGCGACGGCGACAAGACCATCGTGCTCCTGCCCGCCTGGCTGAGCGGCGAAGACGCGGATGAATGGGTGAGCCGCATGCTGGATCGGCTGGCCGCCAAGGAAAGCCGCCGCAGACCGACGGACGAGGCGCTGCTGGAGAGAGCCAGGGAGCTGTCGGCGAAATATCTCGGCGGCGACGCCGAGCCCGTGAGCGTCCGCTGGGTCGACAACCAGCAGCACCGCTGGGGCTCGTGCACCCCGGAGAACGGCACGATCCGCATCTCGACGCGGCTCAAGGGCCTGCCGGAGTGGGTCATCAACTACGTGATCATCCACGAGCTGGTGCACCTGCTGGTGCCGAGCCACGGCGCCGCGTTCTGGGCTCTGGTAGAACAGTACCCCAAGGCGGAGCGGGCCCGCGGCTTCCTTGAAGGATTCTCCGCCGCGGCCCACTCGGCCCCGGAGGAATGTTGATCCGCGTCGTCGCCGTCCTCGTACGTCACCGCATGGCGAACGCGGCCCCCGCGGGCATCGACCCCAAGGCGTTCCTGGAGGCGATGGCCGAGGACACCTACGAGATGGCAGCCGGCCTCGACCTCGTCGCCCCGGTCCTCGTCACCAGTGTCCCCGGCCTCGACGAGATCGTCTGGCCCGGCACCGAGATCATCGACATCGGCGAGGACGAGCCGCTGGCGTCCGTGCTGTCCCGGCTCCCCGGAGACCAGGCCGCGGTGATCGGCGCCGACGCGCCCGACCTGCCGCCGCTGCTGGTGGGCAAGCTGTTCCGCGAGCTCGGCCGCGCGGAGATCACGGTCTGCCCGGCGGAAGGAGGCGGCGCCGTGGCCCTGGCCTGCGCGTTGCCCGCTCCGGCCTGGGCCGACCCCGATCTCGACGATCCCGCCGTCGTGGCCACGCTCCGCGCGCAGGCCCCCGGCCCCCGGAGGGTCGCCACCACTCCGGGCTGGCACCGCCTGCGCGCCCCCGAGGACGTCCACCGCCTGGACCCCGGTCTCGAAGGCTGGGACAACACCCGGGCCCTGCTCAAGGAAGCGTGAGCTCGGCCAGCACGGCCCGGTGATCGGTGCCCGGCACCGTCCGTACGTCCACCGCCCGCACCGCCACCCGCCGGTCCACCAGCACGTGATCGATGGTGATGATCGGCGGCACCTTCTTGTTGGCCGGCCACGTCGGGATCAGCCCGGCCCCCACCTGGTCGGCCGCGTCCTTGTAGCCCCGCGACAGCAGCTCGCGCAGTGCCGCGTGGTCGAGCGAGGCGTTGAAGTCGCCGGCCAGGATCCGCACCCGGTCGCGGGAGGCGGACGGCAGCGTCCGCAGCGCCCGGTTCCAGTTGACGACGTTCGGCCCGAGCGGCGGATAGGGATGGACGTCCACAAACTCGATCGGCTCCCCGCCCGGCACAGACACGACCGCGGCCGGCATCTTGTGCCCGACGTCCGGCACCACGTCCGGCAGCTCACGCAGCTCGTGCCTGGAGTAGATCCCGCTGCCGCCGGCGCTCCACTCGGCCTCCAGCACGCGGTGGGGCAGCAGCTCCTTGAGCCCGGCCGCGTCCAGGTCGGACACCGCGCCGGGCGTCAGCTCCTGCGTGCTCAGCACGTCGGGCTCGAACTCACGCACCATCCGCACGATCGTCCCGGCGTCGGCTCGCCCGAACAGCATGTTGATCGTCATGACCTTGAACGGCCGCCCGGCGGCCGCCTCGGCCCTGCCGAGCGCCCGGGGAAGCACGGCGAACCCGAGCGCCGTGGTCGCCACCAGCGCCACGGCGGTGGCCGCGCGACGCCGCCCGGCCGCCGCGATCAGCAGCGGGAGCAGCGATCCCGCCGCCACGTACGGCGTCGCCGTCATGATCTGCGTCGGCAGCGAGCCGCGCTCCAGCCCCGCCACCCTGGCGGCGGCCCAGGCCGCGAAAGGGGTCACCGCCATCCAGGTCAGGACGGATCCGGGTGTTCTCCGGCGTCTGCGTACGGGCGTGACGATCGTGCCCCCCACGGGCGACTCAGCCGGAGCGCTCACCAGACCCCCTTTGGAACGACACAAAGGACTCTAGCCAACCCGGCCGGAACGCAGGCCGAGCACCGCCTGTCCACGTCTGGCCAACCGGCGCGTCGCCTCGTCGGAAAGCTCGGGGATCTCCTCGACGGGGAACCAGCGCAGGTCGAGCGACTCCTCGCTGATCACCGCCTCCGCGCCGGGCGGGGCCACGGCGGCGTACTCGACGTCGAGGTGCCAGCTCCTCGGCGGATGGCACCACACCTCGTGCTTGTCCACGGCCAGCGGCCCGGGCAGCAGCTCAAGACCGGAGATGCCGGACTCCTCCCGAGCCTCACGCAGGGCCACCTCGGTCAGCGAGGCGTCGGAGGGCTCGCAGTGCCCGCCCATGGGCAGCCACATGCCGGCCTTGGGATGCAGCGTGAGCAGCACCCGCGCGCCGTCGTGCGAGAGCACCGCGGTGGTCGCCGTCAGGTGCCCGGGCACGCAGGCGCGCAGCATCGCGTCGTCGTGGTCCCGCAGGTGGCCGAGGAACTCGACGCGCAGCGCCTCCTCCTCGGGCGTGGGCGCGGTCCAGGCCGACAGCACCGAGACCGCGTCGCCGTGCAGGCTCAACTGGCGCCGCCCTCGCCCTTGCCGTCGTCCGGCTTGCGCTCCAGCTCGGAGATGTCCCACGCCTGCTCGCCCCGGACGAACGCCTCGGGGTCGTCGAGGTCGTCGGCCGTCGGCATCAGGTCGGGGTGCCCCCACAGCGCGTCGCGGCCGTCGACGCCGCGCGCCTCCTCGAGGGCGCGCCACAGCGCCGCCGCCTCGCGCAGCCGCCGGGGCCGCAGCTCCAGCCCCACCAGCGTGCCGAAGGTCAGCTCGGCGGGCCCGCCGGTGGCCCTGCGCCGGCGTACGGTCTCGGCCAGCGCGACCGCCGAAGGCAGCTTGCCCGAGGCGCTGCTGTCCACCACGGTGGCGACCCAGCCCTCGACCAGCGCGAGCGTCGTCTCCAGCCGGGCCAGGGCGGCCTTCTGCCGCTCGGTCTCCTCGGGCTTGAGCAGGTCGCCCCCGCTCAGCGCCTCCTGGAGTGCCTCGGGGTTGTTGATGTCGAGCCCACGGATCTGCTCCTCCAGTTTGGAGGTGTCGACCGTGATGCCCCTGGCGTATTCCTCGACCGCGCCCAGCAGGTGCGAACGCAGCCACGGCACGTGCTGGAACAGCCGGTGGTGCGCGGCCTCGCGCAGCGCCAGGTAGATCCTGATCTCCTCGGAGGGGATCTCCAGGCCGTCGCTGAAGTGGGCGATGCCGCCCGGCAGCAGCGCCGCCCTGTCGGACAGCGGCAGGCCGATGTCGGTCGTGCCGACGACCTCGCGGGCGAGCGAGGCGATGGCCTGGCCGATCTGCTGGCCGACCATCATGCCGCCCATCTGCTTCAGCATGCCCATGAGCGGGCCGGCCATCTGCTGCGCCTCGGGCGGCAGACCGGCGCCGCCGAGCGCGCCGCCCATGGTGTCGACCATGCGCTGGGCTATGGGTTCGCAAAGCTTTCGCCACACCGGGACGGTGTTCTCGATCCATTCGGACCGGCTCCAGGCCTGCGGATTCACCACGCCGCTGGGCAGCGTGGTCGCCTCGTTCAGCCAGAGGTCGGCCAGGCTCAGCGCCTCCACGATCTGGCGACGCTCGCCTTCCATGACGCTCGGGTCGCCCTCGGCGACCACGGCGTGCCGGGCGATGTTCTTCGCCATGTCCCAGTTGACAGGGCCGGAGCCCTGAGGCGCCGACAGCATGTCGGCGAACTGGCGCATCGCCTGAGCCATCTGCTCAGGGTTGCCGAACATCGCGAACGGGTTTTCGTTGGGGTCGTTTTCACGACCTGGCAGGTCAGTCACCGCTCTACCTCGTGCAGGATGGAGGAGTCCACATCCGCCACGTTAGTCGTCCTGCGGCGGATCAGTGCAAAGTGAGGACCTGGTGCCTACCTCGAAACGCCCGCGCCAACCCGTCGTCGCCGTTACGGGCGCCGCCTCCGGCATAGGCCGGGAGCTGCTCGCGAAGCTCGTGTCCTCCGCGGATTTCCGCAGGGTGGTGGCCATCGACGAAGAACGCGGCGACATCCGGGAGGCCACCTGGAGAGTCATCGACGTACGAGATCCGCTCTTGGCGAACCGCATCTCCGACATCGACGTCCTGGTCCACCTGGCCGGCGACTACGCCCTCGACTCCGACCCGGTCGAGCGGCGCGCCTACAACCTGAGAGCGGCCCAGACCGTGCTCACCGCCTGCGCCGCGGCGCGCGTACGGCGCGTGGTGCTGGTCACGAGCGCCATGGTGTACGGCGCCGCGCCCGACAACGAGGTGCCCCTGGCCGAGGACGCCCCGGTGGCCGCCGAGCCCGACACCGGCCTCGTCGGCGACCACCTGGAGATCGAGTCCCTCGTACGCCGCTCGCTGCGCAGCCACCCCGGCCTGGAGGTGACCGTGGTCCGCCCGGCCGCGATCGTCGGCCCCGGCATCGACACGGTGATCACCCGCCACTTCGAGTCGCCCCGGCTGCTGACCGTCAAGGGCTGCATGCCGCGCTGGCAGTTCTGCCATCTCGACGACCTGATCTCGGTGCTGGAGCTGGCCGCGCGCGGCGTCGTCACCGGCGTGGTGGCCGTCGGCAGCGAGGGCTGGCTGGAGCAGGAGCAGGTCGAGGAGCTGTCCGGCATCCGCAGGTTCGAGCTGCCCGCGGGGCTGACGTTCGGCACCGCGCAGCGCCTGCACCGCCTCGGCATCACCCCGGCCCCGGCCACCGACCTGCACTACGTCGTCTACCCGTGGGTCGTCGACTGCGCGACGCTGCGCGAGGCCGGCTGGAAGCCCGCCTGGACCAACGAGGCGGCCTTCCGTCAGCTCCTGGAGCTGCGCGAGGACGCCACCACCGTGGTCGGCAGGCGGCTGCCGGTCAAGGAGGCGACCCTCACCGCGGCCGGCGCGACCGTCGCGGTCATCGGCACCGCCGCGATCGTCCGCCAGGTACGCAAGAAGCGCCGCCAATAGCGGGGGCGCGGGGCCCGGCGAGCGGCGGGAAGCGGCGACGGCGGAAAGGTAGTCTTGCGGCGTGGACGTCATCCGGCTGCTCGCCATTCGCGACACCCCGCTGTCCGTCGACGAGGTGCTGGCCGCCGTGGGCGACCACGCCGCGGGCGGCACCACCCTGTTCGTGGGCACCGTGCGTGAGCAGGACCACGGCAAGCCCGTGACCAAGCTCTCCTACTCGGCCCACCCCACGGCGGAGGCCGAGCTGCGCGCGGTCGCCGAGAAGATCGCCGCCGACTTCCCCCTGACGGCCGTGGCCGCCGTCCACCGGGTGGGCGACCTGGAGCTGGGCGACATCGCCGTGATCGTGGCGGTCGCCGCGCCCCACCGCGACGAGGCGTTCCGCGCCTCGCGCAGGCTGATCGACGATCTCAAGGCGCAGGTCCCCATCTGGAAGCACCAGGAGTTCGCCGACGGCGCGACCGAGTGGGTCGGCGCCGGCGAATAAGCTCTTGACCATGTCTCGACGCGCCCTGACGCTGTTGCTCGCGGGATTCCTCGTGCTCGCGTTCGGGGTGGCGGGCGCCTTCAGGCCGGTGCCCTACGTCGTGCTGAGCCCCGGCCCGACCGAGAACACCCTCGGCGAGCTCGAGAAGAAGCCGGTCATCTCGATCTCCGGCCGGCAGACCTATCCCACCAGCGGCGCGCTCAGCCTGGTCACCGTCGCCTACCAGGGCGGCCCCGCCGCCCAGATCGACCTGCTGACGGCGCTGCGCGGCTGGATCGATCCCGACGTGGCCGTGGTCCCGCAGGAGACCATCTTCGCTCCCAACCGCGACCCGAAGGAGGTCGAGGAGGAGAACACGGTGGAGATGACCAACTCCCAGGACTCCGCGACCGCCGCCGCGCTCAACGAGCTCAAGATCCCCTACAGCATGATCGTGTCCGTCGTCTCCACGGAGAAGGGCAAGCCCGCCGACGGCAAGCTGCTGAAGGGCGACGAGATCACCTCGATCGACGGCAAGGACGCCAAGGACGTCGACATCGTCAGCAGCACCGTCAAGGCGCACAAACCCGGCGAAGAGGTGGTCTTCGGCGTCCTACGGGGCGGGCAGAAGGTCGAGGTCCCGCTGCGGCCGATCGCGGGGCCGAAGGGGCAGCCGCAGGTCGGCGTGCTCATGCAGACCAAGTACAAATTCCCGTTCGACGTCGACATCAACGTCGGCGACGTGGGCGGGCCGAGCGCCGGGCTGATGTTCTCGCTGGGCATTCTCGACAAGCTCACCCCCGGTGAGCTCACCGGCGGCAAGAAGATCGCCGGCACCGGCACCATCGAGCCCACGGGCGAGGTGGGCCCGATCGGCGGCATCCAGCAGAAGATGATCGGCGCGAAGAAGGCCGGCGCGACGGTGTTCCTGACGCCGGCCGACAACTGCGGCGAGGCGGTGCAGGCGGCACCCGACGGACTGCGGCTGGTCCGCGCCGACACGCTGCACGCCGCGGTGCAGGCGCTCGACGCGCTGCGCACGGGCACGGGCAACGTCCCGGCCTGCCCTTCCTGAACCTGCGTAGTCGCAGACAAACCCTCGGACGAGGAAACTTTCGCCGGCCGCCGTGCGTTAGCCGTACGGCTGGCCTAGCGGTGTAGGTTGCCAGACACGGACCGTTTCTTCATTACGACGAGGGGTTGGCCTTGAGCTTCCGGACCCCAGGAGCCGGCAGGGCGATGCGCTTGCCCCGCCGACCGCGACTGCTTCTACCTGTGGCGATCGCCCTTGTGGCGATCGTCGCGTTGTTCTTCCTCTTCAGCGGCATCTATACCGACTACCTGTGGTTCGACGCCGTGGACTACACGTCGGTCTTCACCGGCGTGGTGCTGACCCAGATCGTGCTGTTCCTGGTCGGCGCGCTGCTGATGGTCGTGATCGCGGGCGGCAACATGCTGCTGGCGTTCCGCACGCGGCCCATGTTCGGCCCCGCGATGTTCGGCGGGGCGAGCGGAGCCGACCGCTACCGCATGGCGCTCGACCCGCACCGCAAGCTGATCTTCATCATCGGCATGGGGCTGCTCGCGCTCTTCTCCGGCTCGTCCTTCGCCGGTCAGTGGCAGACGTGGCTGCAGTTCGTCAACGGCGCGTCGTTCGGCAAGAAGGACGAGCTGTTCGGCTTCGACATCTCGTTCTACATGTTCGACTATCCGTTCATCCGGATGGTCCTGAACTTCCTGTTCACCGCGATCATCATCTCGATCCTGCTGGCCGCGATCACGCACTACCTGTACGGCGGCTTCCGCCTGCAGTCGCCCGGTCTGCACGCCTCCCGGGCCGCCCGCGTCCACCTGTCGGTGCTGCTCGGCATCTTCGTGCTGCTCAAGGCCATCGCCTACTGGGTCGACCGCTACGGACTGGTCTTCTCCGACCGGGGCTTCGTGCACGGCGCGTCCTACACCGACGTCAACGCGGTCCTGCCGGCCAAGACCATCCTCGCGATCATCGCGCTGATCTGCGCCGCGCTCTTCTTCGCCGGCGTGGTGCGGCCCGGCGGCATGCTGCCCGGCGTGTCCTTCGGCCTGCTCGTGCTCTCGGCCATCCTGATCGGCGGCGTCTACCCGGCGCTCGTCGAGCAGTTCCAGGTCAAGCCCAACCAGCAGGGCAAGGAGGCGCTGTACATCCAGCGCAACATCGACGCCACCCGGGAGGCGTACAACGTCGACAAGACCGAGGTCGAGACGTACAACGCCCAGGCCGACCCGGCCAAGGTCCAGCCGGGCGGCGACACCTCGGTCTCCGGCGTGCGACTGCTCGACCCGGCGCTGGTCTCCTCGACGTACGAGCAGACCCAGCGCATCCGCGGCTTCTACAACTTCGCCGAGCCGCTCGACGTCGACCGCTACCCCGACGCCAACGGCAAGATGATCGACCACGTCGTCGGCGTCCGCGAGCTGACCGGCCCGCCCGAGGGCCAGAACAACTGGATCAACCGCCACCTCGTCTACACCCACGGCTACGGCTTCGTCGCCGCGCCCGGCAACAAGGTCGACAGCAGCGGCCTGCCCGACTACGACGCCAAGGACATGCCGGTCACCGGCCCGCTCGCGACCAGCACGGGCCTGAAGGAGCCGCGCGTCTACTTCGGCGAGGAGCCGGCCTCGGCCGAATACGTCATCGCCGGCGGCAACCCCAACCGGCCGCAGGAGCTCGACTACCCGCAGACCGGCGGCACCGGCCAGAAGAACACCACCTACACCGGCGGCGGCGTCGCCCTCGGCTCGTTCTTCAACCGCATGCTCTACGCCGCCAAGTACAGCGAGGCGAACATCCTGCTGTCCGGCGACGTCAACGCCGACTCGAAGATCCTCTACGAGCGCCACCCGCGTGACCGCGTCCAGAAGGTCGCGCCGTTCCTGACGCTCGACGGCAACCCCTACCCCGCGATCGTGGACGGCCGCATCGTGTGGATCGTGGACGGTTACACCACGTCCAACGACTACCCGTACTCGCAGAGCGAGAGCCTCGGCGACATGACGCGCGACACCTCCAGTGACCGCCGCGTCATCGCCCAGCAGCCGACCGACCGCATCAACTACATCCGCAACTCGGTCAAGGCCACCGTGGACGCCTACGACGGCACGGTCAAGCTGTTCGCCTGGGACACCAACGACCCGGTGCTGCGCACCTGGAGCTCCGCCTTCCCCGGCGTCATCCGCCCGGCCTCCGAGATGAGCGCCGACCTGAAGGCGCACGTCCGTTACCCCGAGGACCTGTTCAAGGTGCAGCGCTACACCCTGTCGCGCTACCACATCACCGACCCGTCCGCCTTCTACAGCGGCCAGGACTTCTGGAACGTCCCGGGCGACCCGACGCAGGGCGACAAGAACACCAAGCAGCCGCCCTACTACCTGACCACCACGATGCCGGGTGAGCAGCCGACGTTCTCGCTGACCACCACGTTCGTGCCGCGCCAGGGCCCCAACCTGGCGGCGTTCATGGCGGTCAACTCCTCGGCCGAGTCCGGTTACGGACGCATCCGCATCCTGCGGATGCCGTCCAGCACCCCGATCCCCGGCCCCGGTCAGGCACAGAACGCCTTCCAGAGCCGCTTCGCCGGCGAGCTCAACCTCCTCGGCGTCGGCGCCTCGTCGGTCCGCTACGGAAACCTGCTGACGCTCCCGTACGCGGGCGGCCTGGTCTACATCGAACCGGTGTACATCCAGGTGACCGCGGGCGGCGGGCAGGAGCCCTACCCGATCCTGCAGCGCGTCCTGGTGTCGTTCGGCAGCAAGATCGGTGTGGGACGCACCCTGACCGAGGCCCTGCAGGAGGTCTTCGGCACGGAGGAGCAACAGCAACAGCAGCAGGAGCAGAACAACCAGCAGCAGGAGCAGGGCCAGGCCCAGGCCAACACCGCACTCTCCTCCGCGATCACCAACGCGCAGAAGGCCTACGACGACGCCCAGAAGGCGCTGCAGGCCAGCCCGCCCGACTGGGACGCGTACGGCGAGGCGCAGAAGCGGCTGCAGGAGGCGCTGAAGGCGCTGGAGGGCGCGAACCGGCAGCAGCCGGACGCCTCCGCCAGCCCGTCACCGTCCGCGTCGCCGTCGGCTTCACCCTCGGCCTCACCGACGGCCTCCCCGCCTGCCACGCCGTCCCCATCGGCGTCACCGACGGGAGGCACCTAGCCATCCGGTTTGCATCCACCCCGCGTTGCCGTCTAGTCTTAAGGCGCAACGCAGCGACGCGGGGTGGAGCAGTTCGGTAGCTCGCTGGGCTCATAACCCAGAGGTCGCAGGTTCAAATCCTGCCCCCGCTACCAAGAAGTCGAAGGCCCGGGAAACCGGGCCTTCGCTCGTTTCCGGGCCAGATTCGTCCCGGTACGAAGCACTCTCGCCAGCCTGTATAGTTGATGAAGTCACACCGACGCGGGGTGGAGCAGTTCGGTAGCTCGCTGGGCTCATAACCCAGAGGTCGCAGGTTCAAATCCTGTCCCCGCTACCAAGAAGGCCCTGGTCACCGAGAAATCGGAGACCAGGGCCTTGTTCTTTTCCCTCGGCTTGACCGCACCACGGCAGGGCTTTTCCGCGAGGATGGGCCCATGGGACTTTCGACGCCGAGGCGGTGGGCCTTCCTGACGGTCGCCGTGCTGGTCGCCTCCACACCGGTTCCGGCCCAGGCCGCCACGGATCCGGCAGGTGCCCTCGAACGGCACCTCCGCGCCGGCCACGGCGTACGGATCTCCGAGACCACCCGCATCACGCTCGGCAAGCGGCCCTCGGAGACCCGGATCACCGGTCGGCTCCGGCTCGCGCCGGCAGGCCCCGCCGCGGCCCGGTTCACCTGGTGGAGCGTCCCCCGCAAGGAGACCTACCGCGTGATCCGCGTCGGCTCGACCGTGTACGACGGCAGCAACGCCCACCCCGGGCCGATTCCCGACGGCAAGAAGTGGATCCGGTTCCCCAACAAGCACCGGGGAGTCATGGCCCGCGACATGGCGGCCGACGCCAGCCAGCAGCCGATCAACGTGTACGACCCGACGACGCTGAAGGCCGTGCTGAAGCGCTCGACCCGCAAGCCCGGCTTCCTCTACCAGGGCACCATGAGCTATCGCGACCTGGACAAGATCACCAAGACTCCGCTGTTCCATTGGACCAGCGGCCGCCCCATCGGGCCGAAGAGCCGGGGGAAGATCACCTGGAAGCTCTGGACCGGTCGTGACGGGACGCTCAAGCGCCTGCTCACCACGGACACCGAGGCGACCCTGGTCAAACGGACCGACACCCGCTACTCCGCCTGGGGCTCCCGCGTCGTCATCACCGCACCGCCCGCCGACGAGGTGATCGACGAAGCCGACCTGCTGGAGTACATCCGCAACGAGAACGAGCCCATCCCCGAGGACGAAGGCAACACCTGACCGGTCCGGCTCAGAGGCGCTTGCCCATCAAGGCGGCCGCCTTGTGCACGGCCCAGCCGATCAGCAGGAAGCCGAAGACGACCTGCGCGATGTGCATCCATGGCGAGGAGTCGTCCGCGTAGAGCACGACACCGGCCCACAACAGGCCGAAGATCCCGACCAGGAGGATCGCCACCCAGTTCAGCCTCCGTTGCCACATATCGGCAGTCTGGCAGTCCAGGGTGAAAGGACAGGTATGTCCGCAGTCGCCTACGAGTCAGGTCTGGCCCGACCGGCGCCGGCCGCTCCGCCGTCTCGGCGCCTCAGTGCCGCAGAGTGCGACGGGTGCCGGCGCAACGGCGCAGTCGCGGGCCGCGCGGGCTCGGCGGGACAGGGTCGACGCCGCTCTCCATGTGGGCGAGCAGAGCGGCCGCCGTTCTGGCATCGGCCAGAATGCGCCGTACCTCTTCGTCGTCCTGGGGGAGCTCGCCGCGCCGGGCCAGCTCGTCCCGTACGAACGACAGGGGGTCCGGCTCGCCCGCCATCTCGGCCGCGGCACTGGCTCGCGCGGCCGTCAGCAACTGCAGATACCGGGAACGCTGGACGGCCTCGCGCGTGTGGACGTGCTCGAGATCGTCGATGAGCGTCATGGCCACCCGCAGCAGGTCTCCGGCGCTGGTCCCCTTGTCGGTGAGGAAGGCGCGGATGTCGTCGAACTCCGAGCGGGTCATGGCGGACACCTCCGAGAGAGCGCTCTGCTCGTGGAGTACTTCCTACCGGGGGGCGATTGCGGATGACTTGCTGTGCGCTTGACCGGGCGTGTCGGGCGGGCGAAGCATGGGAGAGGTTTGGGGGACTGCAGGGGAGGGAAGGACCATGTGATTACCCGAGTTGCGCGAAGCACCGGCGATCGGCTGCTAGAGTTGCTTCGCGCGGGACGCCCGGGGCTCACGGAGCTCCAGGAGCCGGCCCGCAAATCCCACTGACGGACCTGGACCGACCACTTCGGACGGGCTGGTAAGTTAGAGGGGTTGCCCCGGAAACGGGGCGCGGATTAATTCCAGCAGGTCGAGCAAGTCCGGTCAATTTGACAGAGACTTGAACGGCTGAAAGAATTAAGACACAACGAAGACGAAATGAACGCCTCCGAGGCGGGGCCCGCAAGGGAATCCGGCGAGGAAGTACGCGTCCGTTTCTTGAGAACTCAACAGTGTGTTAAAAGCCAGTGCATGTGCATCACACATGTATGACCCCGTCATTTTTGACGGATTCTTGCTTGGATGATTCATCCGAACAAGCTGTATTACGCAG